>NZ_CP085988.1:417500-745000 GCF_020736365.1 Clostridium sp. M62/1
AGCGAAGGCGAGTCTTAACAGGGCGTCAAGTCAGCATGTGCAGACCCGAAACCGGGTGACCTATCCATGTCCAGGTTGAAGTTCCCGTAAAAGGGAATGGAGGACCGAACGCACATCCGTTGAAAAGGGTGGCGATGAGGTGTGGATAGGGGAGAAATTCCAATCGAACCCGGAGATAGCTGGTTCTCCTCGAAATAGCTTTAGGGCTAGCCTCGTATTAGTTTAGCGGAGGTAGAGCACTGAATTTCCTAGGGGGCGTCAAAGTCTACCGAAGAATATCAAACTCCGAATGCCGCATAAATGATGTACGGGAGTCAGACTGCACGAGATAAGTTGGGTAGTCAAAAGGGAAAGAGCCCAGACCTACAGCTAAGGTCCCAAAGTGTGTGTTAAGTGGAAAAGGATGTGGGATTTCGAAGACAACTAGGATGTTGGCTTAGAAGCAGCCACACATTCAAAGAGTGCGTAATAGCTCACTAGTCGAGAGGTCCTGCGCCGAAAATGTCCGGGGCTAAAACACAACACCGAAGCTTAGGAATCCTAAGGGATTGGTAGAGGAGCATTCTATACGGGAGGAAGCAGTACCGATAAGGAGCTGTGGACTGTATAGAAGAGAGAATGCCGGAATGAGTAGCGAGATGGAGGTGGGAATCCTCCAGGCCGAATATCTAAGGTTTCCAGAGTAAAGCTGATCTGCTCTGGGTAAGTCGGGGCCTAAGGCGAGGTCGAAAGACGTAGTCGATGGACAACAGGTTGAAATTCCTGTACCACATATCATCAGAACTGTGGGGACACAGAACCGGAGGAAAACCCGGGAATGAAAAGACCGGGGCAAGCAGAGGACTGGTCAGGCTGGCAAATCCGCCTGGCAACAGGAGACTGTGACGCGTACCGAACAGAAGTAGGGAAGTTTCCGTAGGGGCTGTCGAGAAAAGCCGCTATTGTGTGATATGTGCCCGTACCGTAAACCGACACAGGTGGATGAGGAGAGAATCCTAAGGCCGGCGGGAGAAGCATTGTTAAGGAACTCGGCAAAATGACCCTGTAACTTCGGGAGAAAGGGTGCCATCGAAAGGTGGCCGCAGAGAATAGGCTCAAGCAACTGTTTAGCAAAAACACAGGTCTATGCAAAACCGTAAGGTGAGGTATATGGGCTGACGCCTGCCCGGTGCTGGAAGGTTACGAGGAGAGGTTAGGGAAACCGAAGCTTTGAATCTAAGCCCCAGTAAACGGCGGCCGTAACTATAACGGTCCTAAGGTAGCGAAATTCCTTGTCGGGTAAGTTCCGACCCGCACGAAAGGCGTAATGATTTGAGCGCTGTCTCGACAATGCACCCGGTGAAATTGAAATACCAGTGAAGATGCTGGTTACCTGCGCCAGGACGGAAAGACCCCATGGAGCTTTACTCTAGCTTGATACTGGGATTCGGTACTGCATGTACAGGATAGGTGGGAGACGAAGAAGACGGGACGCCAGTTTCGTCGGAGTCGCTGTTGGGATACCACCCTTGTGGTACTGGGTTTCTAACCAGCTGCCGTGACCCGGCAGTGGGACAATGTCAGGTGGGGAGTTTGACTGGGGCGGTCGCCTCCGAAAGGGTATCGGAGGCGCTCAAAGGTTCCCTCAGAATGGTCGGAAACCATTCAAAGAGTGCAAAGGCAGAAGGGAGCTTGACTGCGAGACCGACGGGTCGAGCAGGTACGAAAGTAGGACTTAGTGATCCGGTGGTATGAAAGTGGGATTGCCATCGCTCAACGGATAAAAGCTACCCTGGGGATAACAGGCTTATCACTCCCAAGAGTTCACATCGACGGAGTGGTTTGGCACCTCGATGTCGGCTCATCGCATCCTGGGGCTGAAGTAGGTCCCAAGGGTTGGGCTGTTCGCCCATTAAAGCGGTACGCGAGCTGGGTTCAGAACGTCGTGAGACAGTTCGGTCCCTATCCGGCGCGGGCGTAGGATATTTGAGAGGAGCTGTCCTTAGTACGAGAGGACCGGGATGGACTGACCTCTGGTGTATCTGTTAGACTATCAAGTCTATGGCAGAGTAGCCAAGTCGGGACGGGATAAACGCTGAAGGCATCTAAGCGTGAAGCCCCCCTCAAGATGAGATATCCCATACGCAAGTAGTAAGACCCCTTGAAGACGACGAGGTAGATAGGGCAGAGGTGGAAGTGCAGTAATGCATGGAGCTGACTGTTACTAATCGGTCGAGGGCTTAACCAAGAGGTTGGGTAGGAAGGATGGAAAGGTAGGAAGAAGGAAGAGCGGAAGTTCAATGTGTGGTTTTGAGGGTATGTATCCTCATTTGGCCCGGTGGCTCAGTTGGTTAGAGCGCCGCCCTGTCACGGCGGAGGTCGTGGGTTCGAGTCCCATCCGGGTCGCTTTAGCGACAAGCTAAAAATTAAAATCTGGGGTCTTAGCTCAGCTGGGAGAGCATCTGCCTTACAAGCAGAGGGTCATAGGTTCGAGCCCTATAGGCCCCATTTCATTTGCCGATGTGGCTCAATTGGCAGAGCAGCTGATTTGTAATCAGCAGGTTATCGGTTCGAGTCCGATCATCGGCTCTAGGCGAAAGCCAATTTCATATGGATGGATTCCCGAGTGGCCAAAGGGGGCAGACTGTAAATCTGTTGCGACACGCTTCGGTGGTTCGAATCCACCTCCATCCATTTAAAATAAGTATTGATATTTTGATACTTATTGTATATAATAGTAATGTAAATATTGACGCGGGGTGGAGCAGTCTGGAAGCTCGTCGGGCTCATAACCCGAAGGTCGTAGGTTCAAATCCTGCCCCCGCAATTTTTTTATGCATTTTTTTAGACGGAGTCATCTGTCTGGTGAAGGTGCATAAGGAAAATGCCCAGATAGCTCAGTTGGTAGAGCAGAGGACTGAAAATCCTCGTGTCACTGGTTCGATTCCGGTTCTGGGCATTTATTTTTTTGCTTATGAATGTATGTTTAGAACAAAACATTCGTTTTGAAACGAAGCTTGTCATTTCAATAATATTTCCGGGGTATTAGCTCAGTCGGTAGAGCACTTGACTTTTAATCAAGTTGTCCGGGGTTCGAATCCCCGATGCCTCATCCTTAAAAATAAGCGGGAAGCCTTTAAGATAAGGGCTTTCCGCTGTTTTTGTTATGATAAAAACTGACTGGAGGCTGCCAAACGCAAAGAAGACCTGATAACATTTTTGGACAGACCGAATATGATATGTAAAATGATATATGATAATAAAGGAAACTTGCATGAGAGATATCACATTATGTCATCCAAGACTTCAGCATCTGGCCACTCAGTGGCAGAAGGAGTGTCTGGATCAGGGGATTATTGTGGAGATTGGGGAAACGCTCAGGACTGTAAAGGAGCAGGATGCGCTGTATGAGCAGGGCAGGACAAAACCTGGGCCGATTGTTACAAATGCAAAAGGGAGCAGCTATTCCTCACAGCACCAATGGGGGATTGCCTTTGATTTTTTTCTAAAAATGGATATTAACGGAAATGGAGCTGTAACAGATGATGCCTTCAACGATTCTACGGGAATGTTTGAGAGGGCAGCTTCTGTGGCAGAGAAGCTGGGTCTCGGATGGGGAGGCAGATGGACGAGTATTGTGGATAAACCTCATTTATATCTGCCGGATTGGGGAAGCACAACGAAAGAATTGAAGAAAACTTATAAAAATCCCAAGGCATTTATGGCGACCTGGCCGAAAAAGGCAGATGAGGGCTGGAAGATGGCCCAGGACGGCATTCGCTGGTGGTACCAGTATTCAGATGGCTCCTATGCAAAGGATGGATGGTTTTGGATGGAACGAAACAGTGCCTGGTATCTGTTTGACAGGGACGGTTATATGCTGACTGGACTTCAGAAAGATTCAGAAGGCCAGTATTTCTTTCTCTGGCCTGAGCATGATTCCAACGAAGGAAAATGTATGGTGACAGATGACAGGGGGGCCCTGAAAATTGTGTCAAAGTATGATTTTGACAGGCATAGATACATTATGTAAAGTGAAGACAGGATGAATGGGATGCATGCGAGAAAAAGAATTAAAGGGAATGAAACAGCAAACCAGAAAGAGATGGCGGGAAAAGAAAATCGTCAGAATTTGTTAAGTTGTTTTATTCCATGCTTATTGATATAATCGCAGTTAGATAAACCTCATGAAAGGACAGAAGATGGGAATCAGAAAGGATGGAAGATGAAAGAAAACCTGAAAAAAAGACTGAAAAATAGAGGAAAAAGGCTGATGGCCGCGTTTATGGCGGCATTTATGATGTTTCTGGCAGTGCCGGCCGGGGAGAGCAGGGCTGATGAAAACGGATTGCTGATCGAGGCCATTCAGCAGGGGCAACAGCCTGGACAGCCGGCTGCCGGCTCGGCTACAGACTCTAAGGAGGAGGCGTATCTGGGAGGAGCAGCGCTTACAATGCTGGCTTCTCAGACTTCTGGCCAGAATATGTCGTTTCTGCTTCAGACAAATAACGGGGAGGTCATTGTCATAGACGGCGGGCTTGATCAGGATGCAGATCATCTGGTGGAGACGATTCAGTCTATGGGAGGCAGGGTGTCTGCCTGGCTGATCACGCATCCCCACAGTGACCATATCGGAGCTCTGACAAATATTTTAAACAGGAATCCCGTTCCAGTGCAGATTGACAGCATCTACTACTCCTTCTTGTCCAGGGAACAGTATGAGAAGGGCGATAATATGGGGCGCATGTCAGATTACGATAATCTGATGGCTGCATTTTCAAAGACAGCTCCGGAAAAGCTGCATACTCCTCTCTCAAAGGGGCAGGAATTCTGGGTGGACAACGCCAGAATTACCGTGATGAATGAGCCGTTTTACACAGAGTACAATACATTTAACAACAGCTCAGTGGTTTACAGGATTGACATTAACGGGAAGAGGATTATGTTTCTCGGGGATCTGGGATGGGAGCCGGGAACCAGGTTAATTCGCATGTGGAATTATAATGAATTGGAATCGGATGTTGTTCAGATGGCACACCACGGCCAGGACGGAGTGGGGGAGAATCTTTATCAGGTTCTCCATCCGGAAATCTGCTTTTGGCCTGCTCCGGACTGGCTCTGGGACAATATGAAGGACGGAGTGGCAGGCGCAGGTTCCTACAATACGATGAAAACACGGGCATGGATGGAGCGGATAGGAGTCCAGAGAAATTATGTTGCCAAGGACGGAGATCAGGTGCTCCGTTAAGGATGGAATGGTACCGGGACATGCAGCTCTGATATGCAGATAAGAGGCAAAAAAGAAGTAAAAGAATGACATGCAGGAATATCCTGCCCTGGTATGACAGATACCCGGGCAGGACATTCCTGCTTTTTTTTACAGGAGGCTGAAAAACAAGGAAGGATTTACTGCTCAGGAAGGGGAGGGGACGTTTCTGTGCGATTTATTTTCAGAAAAACGGTGGAAAAAAAGGGAGTTTTACCTTAAAATAATTACAATAACTGTTTGAGGGAATGCCTGTGATGGGATGTGTTTGGCAGGAGGAAGTTTTTATGAAGAAGCAGACATTGCTTGAGCGGACGGCGGCTCAGGTGAGAATGGGGCAGACGGAAGAATTTGAAAATTTCTACATTCTGACTGTCCAGGATGTGTTTCAGGCTGCCTGTGAGGCCCAGGGACACGAGAAAGCAGGAGATCTGGTAATTATTACTTATGCTGAACTGTTCGGCCAGAGAGAGACGATTCCGGAGTCTGAGGAGGCTATTAGAAACTACCTGAGGGAGCTTGTCTTTCACCATGCGGGGATGGCGCCGGAATCTGAGTCTGAGCCTGGAAGTGATCCGGAAAAAATTTCAGAAAATATGGCTGCAGAGCTTTGGATGACGGTGGAGGAAAAGGCGGGAATTTCGAAGGATGAAGCTGTGGAGGAGAAGGAGGAAAGCTCCCCGGGAGAATATGTAAAGAGCTTTGTACGGGTGACTCTGATGTTTGTGGTGCTCGGGATTGCCGCATTTATCCTGTACAGGGGAGTAATCCAGTTTATTGATGAACATAACAGAGTACAGGATACTGTTTCAGAGGGGACTGAATCAGAGGGCATCTACAAAGCAGGGGAGAACGGCACAAGTGATGGAAAAGCGCCGGATAGTGAAAATAAAACAGAGAACATGGATGGAAAGGAGGACCAGGCTGTTTCATTTCGCCTTGAGGGGGACAGGCTTCTAGTTGATTCTGAGGAAGGCGGGATGGAGACGGGAGAACTCTTTCTGGGAAGGCAGCGTCTGATTTTTGAGGACGGAGAGCTGACGGGAATTGAGAGAAACAGGCAGACAGAAGCTTCCCAGAATATCTTTTATGACGGAGAAACTAAGTATACGGTAAGGGATGGGGACATTTACCGGAAAATTCCCGGTCAGAAGGAGGAGTGCGTCATCCGAAACGGCCATGTGGAATGGGCCGATTTTCGTTTCCAGAGTCTTTACTATGTGTGCAGCTATCAGATTCCCAATTCTGAGCAGATAAAGAGGACAGCCTATATGGCGGATAGAGATGGGGAAAATCAGTCAGAGCTTTTTACAGACAGTGCTGTTTTAGATAATGACGGACTTCAGTTTACAGAGGACTGGGTGTATTACCGAAAGGGAAATTCTGTATTCAGAACTGGCATGAGAGAAGCGCGAAAGGAAAGAATGGTCAAAACTCAGGGTGAGTATTTTGCTTTTGGGGATACTCTGTTTTATATGGATGAGAATGGACTGAACTGTGTTTCCGAGGGAGAGACAGATTATGCAGAGGGGGAAATTTTGCTGCCGGCTCTGGAAGATGGACAGATTGTGTTTGTGTACGAGGACGGAGAGCCGGCTCAGCCAGATGAAAACGGAGAACTTCACATCGGGGACATGGTCTATACGATGGATGGAAATGCTGTGACAGCAGTAAGGCCTGCCCAGCAGATTTATGGGAATGAATTATACTACCTGTATGGGAGCGGAATGGACAGAAAAATTTATAAAAAAGCCATTGACAGTGATTCGACTGCGCTGGTTGCTCAGAACGGCATATACACGGACAGCTTCTGCATCATAGGAAGCTGGCTTTACTACAGCGCCTGCATGGAAAATATTGACGGGGTACAGTACAGCCAGACTTACAGGGCAAATCTGGACACCATGGCCCAGGAGAAGGTGGGGCGCCTGTTCCAGGGAGTGATCACAGCCATGTACCCGGACAGGGAAGAAAACAGGATTTTCGGGGAATATATTTCTGAAACGGTGGACGGGAAGATTCACGGGAATATCTGTGCGATTATGGAGGACGGACAGATGGGAATTATCGAGGATTCTATTCCGAGAAACAGCGGAAATGACAGACTGTCCTTTGTAGCTGCCCAGGGAGATGATATTTACTGTTTCTACCACGAATGTACGTATGACAGTACATCGGGAGTGATCCGGGATATAAGTACAGAGGCATCGCTGGTAAAGTGGTAGAGAAGAGATGAGAAAGAGATAAAGATTAGATAAAGAATAGATTGAGAATAGATAAAGAAACAGAGGAACCATGAGAGACGAAACGCCAGACGGGGCAGGGCTGCTGTCATGGAATAAACAGAAACAGGAACCTGGAAGGAGCAGGAGTATGCGTCTGATTGACAGACTGGAGGAATATGGAAGGTCAGATTTTTATGGCTTCCACATGCCGGGACATAAAAGAAGGCAGGAGCTGGGGATAACTTCCTTCCCCAATCCGTTTTCTGTGGATATTACAGAGATCGAGGGGTTTGACAACCTTCACCACGCAGAGGGAATTTTGAGAGACTCCATGGAGCAGGCGGCTCAGATTTACGGGTCAGACAGGACGTATTATCTGGTCAATGGCAGCACCTGCGGAATTCTGGCAGCCATCAGCGCGGCGGTGCCCGAGGGAGGAACTCTCCTGATGGCAAGGAATTCTCACAAGTCAGCCTACCATGGAGTGATGCTCAGGGGACTGAAGGCCCTGTATGTATATCCTGAGATCTTTGAGGAATATGGAATTCAGGGAGGGATCTCTGCCGAAAAGATAGACAGGATTTTGAAGGAGCAGGGGAAGAGGGAGATAGGAGCTGTCTTTCTCACCTCTCCCACCTATGAGGGAATTGTGTCGGATGTGGAACGCATTGCAGAGACTGTCCATTCATACGGGCTTCCTCTGATTGTAGATCAGGCTCACGGCGCCCATCTTGCATTTGGAGAAGGGACGGGAAAAGGCAGGAGAGAGGGGAGGCTGTTTGCGCGCTCTGCGCTGGAATTGGGAGCGGATGTGGTGATTGAGAGTGTGCATAAAACACTTCCCTCTCTGACGCAGACGGCTCTGCTCCATATAAGAGGCAGCCGCATTGACAGGGAATGCCTGGAATTTTATCTGAGAGTGTATCAGAGCTCCAGCCCCTCCTATCTTTTGATGGCTTCCATCGATAACTGTATTCAGTATATGGACTTGGAGGGAAGAAAACACCTGGAGAAGTACGGAAGGCGTCTGGAGCAGTGGATGGAGAGAGCGGAGGAATGGAAATGCCTGTGGATCCTTGACGATTCTGTGATCGGGCGCAAGGCTGCAGCAGACAGGGATCTGTCAAAGCTGGTGGTGGGCATAAGACCCCATGTCAGGAGAGAACTTGGAGAGAAGACTGCAGAAGAGAACGGCGGCCGGGAAAGATACAATGGAACCTGGCTGGCAGCAGAGGTAAGAGAACGGTTTCATCTGGAACCGGAAATGTGCTGCGACAGGTATGTGATTTTTATGACCTCCCTGATGGACAGCGAGGAAGGACTTTTGCGGCTGATGGAGGCTCTGTGTACGATCGACAGGGAGTTATGTGAAAAAGCGGCAGAAGAGAACAAAAGGGAAGGCACAGAGGAAAGCAAAAGGGAGGATGAAAAAGGGGCAGAGCTGGCTGCGCAGGACAGCCGGCTCTTTACCTGGACGAGAGATACAGAGGTGAGGATGAATATGTCTGAGGCTATCAGACGGCCTGGCAGGCGCATTCGCCTGGAGCAGGCAGCAGGACTTGTGAGCAGAGGATTTCTCACCGTCTATCCGCCAGGAGTTCCGGCCATAGTTCCCGGTGAGGAGATTTCCAGGGAGGCGCTTCAGATGATTCTTTCCAACAGAAGGCTGGGCCTGACTGTGGAGGGAATTTATGAGGACGGGACAGTGGACACTGCAGTCAGGGAAGCGGTTGAAAAGAACGGTAAAGAAGGACAGATGGAAAGATAAGATGAAGCAGAAAACAGGAACTGAATTAGAACAGGGAAGAGGACAAAGAGAAGAGGAGAGAAACGAATACGGGAAAATCTACTTTGTGATGGGAAAGAGCGCTTCGGGAAAGGATACCATTTACAAAAAGCTGCTGGAACGTATTCCGGAGCTGAAAACCATTATCCCCTATACAACCCGGCCTATGCGGGAGGGAGAAAAGGAGGGGGCAGAGTACCATTTTACAGATGAGGCCTCCTTACAGGAGATGTGGGAAATGGGAAAGGTGATTGAAAAGAGAACTTATCATACGATGTACGGCCCCTGGAGCTATGCAACCGTCGATGACGGGCAGATTGATCTCAGGGAGGGGAACATTCTGATGATAGGAACGCTTGAATCCTACCAGAGTATCCGCAGCTACTTTGGACGGGAGAATACAGTCCCCCTCTATATTGAGGTGGAGGATGGAGAACGGCTTGAACGGGCTCTGAACCGGGAAAAACAGCAGAAATGCCCGCGATATGCGGAGCTGTGCCGCCGTTTTCTGGCTGACGAGGAGGATTTTTCAGAGGAAAAGCTGGCTGAAGCAGGAATCACCGCGCAGGACAGATATGAGAACCGGGAGCTGGAAAAGTGTTTAGACGATCTGGCCCAGAGGATAACAGGGTTTCCCTTTTATTCTCGCTTTCCTCAAAAGGGATAGTGTGATATAATAGCGAGGAAAGCGCATGCCATGCTTGCATGAGCATGCATTTGACGAGCGGCCCATCGAGACGTCAGTCGAGATGGTATAATGACCGCGAAAGTCTGTATCAGGAGGATACGAAATGACAGCCGCACAGGCAGTGAGAGAAGAGACAGCGGCTTTAATGCGCAGCTTCTATGCATAACATTTTCTTCAGGAGGAATCATGGCAGGCTTTAAAGATATTATCGGACATGAAATGATAAAGGATCATTTTCAGAAAGCAATCGAATACCACAAGGTTTCCCATGCGTATATCCTTTCGGGCGAGCAGGGGATGGGAAGGAAGACATTAGCTAAGGCATTTGCCATGACGCTGCTCTGTGAAAAAAGTGATAAGGAACCGTGCATGGAATGTCATTCCTGCAAACAGATACTGAGCGGGAACCATCCGGATGTGATCTGGGTCACCCATGAAAAGCCAAACAGCATCGGTGTTGACGATATACGGGAGCAGCTCAATGACACCATACAGATTAAGCCCTACAGCAGCGCCTACAAGATCTATCTGGTGGACGAGGCGGAGAAAATGACGGTTCAGGCTCAGAACGCCCTTTTAAAGACCATTGAGGAGCCGCCGTCCTATGCGGTGATTATTCTGATGACCACCAACGAGGAGGCATTTCTGCCGACCATCCTGTCACGGTGTATTAAGCTGAAGCTGAGACCATTAAAGGATCAGACCGTCAGCAGCTATCTGATGGAATCCATGGGAATCGGGGAGAGCCAGGCGGATATCTATGCGGCATTTGCCAGAGGAAATCTGGGAAAGGCCATTCATCTGGCGTCTTCAGAGGAGTTTAAGCTGCTTTACAGGGAGATTCTGAACCTTTTAAAGCATGTGAAGGAGATGGATCTTGTCATGCTTCTCGACTACATCAGGAAGATGCAGGAGGAAAACCTCGATCTGGACGAGTGCCTGGATTTCATGCAGCTCTGGTACAGGGACATTTTGATGTACAAGGTGACAAAGGATATGAACTGCCTGATTTTTAAGGAGGAATATACAACCGTCAGCAAGCTCTGCCAGAACAGCTCCTATGAGGGGCTTGAGACCATTCTGAATGCCATTGACAAGGCAAAGGCAAGGCTGGCGGCCAATGTAAATACAGAGCTCGCCCTTGAGCTTATGCTCTTAACAATGAAGGAGAATTAGATTGATGATAAAGGTAATAGGTGTCAGGTTCCGGACGGCGGGAAAGGTTTATTTTTTCGACCCGGCCGGATTGGAGATCAACACGGGAGATCATGTAATTGTAGAAACAGCCAGGGGTATTGAGTTTGGCCATGTGGTTCTCGGCAGCAGGGAGGTGGACGAGTCCAAGGTCGTTCAGCCCTTAAAGTCCGTGATCCGTATGGCTACGGCAGCGGACGAGGAGACAGAGCGTAGGAATAAGGAAAAGGAGAAAGAGGCCTTCGGCATCTGTCTGGAAAAGATTAAAAAACACAATCTTCAGATGAAACTCATTGACGCGGAGTACACCTTCGACAACAATAAGGTGCTCTTTTACTTTACTGCTGACGGCAGAATCGATTTCAGGGAGCTTGTAAAGGATCTGGCTGCCGTGTTTAAGACCAGGATTGAGCTTCGCCAGATCGGAGTCAGAGATGAGACGAAGATCATGGGAGGAATCGGAATCTGCGGACGCCCCCTGTGCTGCCATACCTACCTGTCAGAGTTTATCCCCGTCTCTATTAAGATGGCCAAGGAACAGAATCTGTCCTTAAATCCCACAAAGATCTCAGGCGTCTGCGGCAGGCTGATGTGCTGTCTGAAAAATGAGGAGGAAACCTACGAGGAGTTAAACAGCAAGCTGCCGGGAATCGGCGACTATGTGACGACGGACGACGGCCTCAAGGGAGAGGTCCACAGCGTAAGTGTGCTGCGCCAGCTGGTAAAGGTAGTGGTGACAGTGGGAAAGGACGAAAAGGAGATCCGGGAATACCCGGTAAAACGCCTGAAATTCAGACCGAAGCGCAGAAAAGAAAAGGTAAATGTGGATGCGGAGTTAAAGCAGCTGGAGGCCCTTGAAAAGAGGGAAGGAAAATCCAAGCTGGACAATAACTGATCCAGGTGAAAACTTCGTGAAAGACTCAGGAAGGGACAGGACTTGAATACAGAGAAAAGAGAGATTGAACTGAGAGAGGATGAGAGGATCGACGATCTTCACAGAAATGGCTACCGGATCATCCAGAACCAAAAGGCATTCTGCTTTGGAATGGATGCAGTGCTTCTGTCTGGATATGCGTCGGTAAAGCCGGGGGAGAGGGCTCTCGACCTGGGAACGGGGACGGGGATTATCCCCATCCTTCTGGAAGCCAAGACAGAGGGCAGCTATTTTGCTGGGCTGGAAATCCAGGAGAACATGGCCGAGATGGCAAGAAGGAGCGTTTGGCTCAACGGCCTGGAGGGGAAAATTGAGATTGTGACAGGAGATATAAAAGAAGCAGGCCGGATTTTCGGTGCTGCCTCTTTTGATGTGGTGACATCAAATCCTCCCTATATGAACGACAGCCACGGGCTGAAAAATCCGGATCTTCCCAAGGCCATTGCCCGCCATGAGGTGCTCTGCACCCTGGAGGACGTGGTGCGGGAGGGAGCGAAGGTGCTCCGGCCGGGAGGCCGGTTTTATATGGTGCACAGGCCTCACAGGCTCATTGAGATTATCACTGCATTTACGAAGTATAAGCTGGAGCCAAAGAGGATGAAGCTCGTACACCCCTTTGTAGACAAGGATGCCAACATGGTTCTTATAGAGGCGGTGAAGGGGGGGCGTTCCATGATAAAGGTGGAAAAGCCGCTGATCGTGTACCGGGAACCGGGGGTTTACATGGATGAGATTTATGATATCTACGGGTATTAAAAGAGGAGGGAACGGAAGATGGATGACAAGGCTCTTCTGAGTGAAAAGACACAAAAGGCAGGGACGGGAAAGCTGTACCTGTGCGCCACTCCCATCGGCAATCTGGACGATATTACCCTTCGGGTGCTGGATACTCTGAAAAACGTGGATCTCATCGCTGCGGAGGATACCAGGCACAGCATCAAGCTGCTGAACCATTTTCAGATTAAGACTCCTATGACAAGCTACCATGAGTACAACAAGGTGGAGAAGGCCAGGTACCTGGTGGATCAGATGAAGAAGGGGGTAACGGTGGCGCTGGTGACGGATGCGGGGACACCGGGTATCTCCGATCCCGGGGAGGAGCTGGTGCGCCAGTGCCATGAGGCGGGGATTCCCCTCACCTCTCTTCCGGGGCCTGCAGCCTGCATCACAGCCCTGACTATTTCCGGTCTTCCCACCAGGCGTTTCTGTTTTGAGGCCTTTCTGCCGGCGGATAAGAAGGAACGGCAGTGGATTCTGGAGGAGCTGAAGAAGGAGACTAGGACGATCATTGTCTACGAGGCTCCCCACCATCTGGTGAGGACGCTTTCAGAGCTTGCGGCTGCTCTGGGGGAGAGGAATATCACCGTCTGCAGGGAACTGACAAAGCGCTATGAGGAGGCCTTTCGCACCACGTTTTCCGGCGCTCTGGAATTTTATAAGGAGAATGAGCCTAAGGGCGAGTGCGTGGTAGTCATCGAAGGAAAATCCTTTGACCAGGTGAACCGGGAGAAGCAGCAGGAGTTTGAGGAGATGACCGTCGAGGAGCATATGGAGCTGTATCTCTCACAGGGGATGGATAAAAAAGAGGCCATGAAGCGGGTGGCCAAGGATCGGGGGATCAGCAAGAGAGAGGTTTATCAGGCGCTTCTGTAGGGGAAGAGGGGAAGTGGGGAGAAAAGGGGAAGTTTTTTTGTTCCGATGAAAGTCACAAAGAAACTTCCCCTTTTCTCCTGGATGAATGGGAGGAGAGGCCGCCCCGCTCTTTCAGTTCAGACAGATAGGAATGTTCATCTTAGCACTCGCAATGCTGGCTAAATTTCTTATTTTAATCAGTTATCCGGATGACGGTGTACCCCTGTTTTCTGACGGCATTTTTTAAGAGCTCCGGGTCCATGGGCTGCTTCATCCGCACCAGGGCTTCCTGGCTTCCCAGATCCACAGAGGCCCAGACTCCGTCAAGGGCGTTTAATGCATTTTCCACCCGGTTTGCGCAGTTTCCGCAGGACATGCCGTCAATTTTCAGGATTTTTGTGTACGGATAATGGGCTTTGTTTCGATCCGATACTCTCCTTTTTTTGACTGTTCCCTCCCCGCCTGCACCGCAGCAGCCGGAGGTGAGCTTCTTTCTGTATTTCTTTACAGAAAAAATACAGATGACGGCCAGTATGACACAGATGACAGCCGTTGAAATCGTTCCTCCTGACATGGCAAAAGACCTCCTTTACACAATGGTTAGCTAATACTAACTTTCTGTTATTATACCTGCAGCGGACATGCTGTGTCAAGAGGGAAGAAAGGGGAGAAGGAAGCTGGAGGGCAGGAAAAAGGGCCGCCGCAGAAGCGGCAGCCCTGAATCTGTCCATAGACAGTGGGAAAGTGGAAATAGACGGCGAAAATGGACAGCGGAAGGAATAGGGAATATTCCATCTCTTAAAAGCGGAACACGGCCGTCCCGTAGGGGGGAAGCGGATAAGAGAAGGAGTAGGGCTGGCCGTCGCACTCTCCCTTCTTGGAGCGGTAAACGTGCACGTCATCGTTTTTCTCATAATATCCGTGATGGCTGTCCAGAACCAGGGTGAAATTGCCCCGCTTCGGCACGCCTACCCGGTAATCCGCCCTCTCCACCGGAGTGAAATTGATGATGAAGAGGAGATTTTTCTTCTTCGTTTCATCCCGGCGTACGAAGCTGAAAATGCTTCGGTCAGCGTCGTTGGCATTGATCCACTGGAAGCCTGCGTAGTCATTGTCCAGGCGGGACAGGCAGGGGTATTTCCGATAGAGGGTGAGAAGGCCCCTTACATAGCTTTGAAGATCTGCATGGAGGGGTTCGTCAGCCAGATACCAGTCCAGAGATACCTTTTCATCCCACTCGTGGAACTGGCCGAAATCCTGTCCCATAAACAGCAGCTTTTTGCCGGGATGGCCCAGCATGAAGGTGTAGCCTGCCTTCAGGTTGGCGAATTTGTCCTCGTAGATGCCGGGCATCTTATTGATCATAGAGCATTTTAAATGGACAACCTCATCGTGGGAGAGAACGAGGATGAAGTTTTCACTGGTGGAGTAGGTAAGCCCGAAGGTCATGTGGTTGTGGTTAAATTTCCTGTAAATGGGATCCAGCTTCATGTATTCCAGGAAATCGTGCATCCAGCCCATGTTCCACTTGAAGGTAAAGCCAAGTCCGTCATCCTCCGGCCGGTGCGTGACCTTCGGCCAGGCTGTGGACTCCTCGGCGATAATCATGCAGCCGTCCTTTCTCCCTGTCAGAACACTGTTTAAATGCTTGAAAAATTCGATGGCTTCCAGATTCTGATTGCCGCCGTACTGGTTGGCAACCCACTCCCCGTCCTTTCTGCCGTAATCCAGATAGAGCATGGATGCCACTGCATCCACCCTCAGTCCGTCTATGTGGTACTGCTCGATCCAGTAGAGGGCGTTGGCGATCAGGAAATTTTTGACCTCGTTCTTTCCGTAATCAAATACCTTTGTACCCCAGTCGGGATGCTCTCCCTTGCGGGGATCTGCGTACTCATAGAGGGGTTCCCCGTCAAAATCAGCAAGCCCGTGGGCGTCCCTGGGAAAATGGGCGGGAACCCAGTCTAAAATAACGCCGATTCCTTTTTTATGGAGATAATTTACAAGGTACATGAAATCCTTGGGAGCACCGTAGCGGGAGGTGGGAGCATAATAGCCGGTCACCTGATAGCCCCAGGAGCCGTCAAAGGGGTGCTCTGCGATCCCCATAAGCTCCACATGGGTATAGCCCATATGCTTTACATAGTCTGCAAGGGCCTTGGCTGCCTCCCTGTATGTATAGCAGTTGTCCCGCTCCGGACGGATGGTTTTTCGCCAGGACCCCAGATGCACCTCGTAGATTGCGAGGGGAGCCTTGACAGGGTCTGTCTGCTTCCTCTTTTCCATCCAGGCGGAGTCGCTCCAGGAAAAGCCTGTAATGTCAGAAGTTACAGAGGCAGTTCCCGGCCGGTATTCGGCGCTGAAGGCAAAGGGATCGGATTTTAAGAGCAGAGAGCCCGTTTGGGTGGTGACAGCGTATTTATAGAGCTCGCCCTCCTTTAAATCAGGCACAAAGGCCTCATAAATTCCCTGTCCATTGATATTTTTCATGGGATTTTTTTCGGGATTCCATCCGTTGAAATCCCCTACTACGCTTACGGACTGTGCGTGAGGCGCCCATACGGCAAAGTGCATGCCGGCTTTTTTCCGGTAGGTGTAAGGGTGGGCTCCCATCTTTTCATAGAGACGGTAATGGCGTCCCTCACCGAACAGGTAGAGGTCGAGTTCACCAAAAAATCCCATTCCTGCTTTTGAAGTTTTTGTCTTTTGCCCGGCCGTTTTTTTCATGTACTGGTCCTTGCCAAAAGATTTGGTATCTGTTGTTGTGTTCATAACTAAGTTCCCCCTGAAATACAGGCCTGCAGGACATGAAAGAATCCGGCATCCGGTAACAGTCCTGCCAATGCCATAGTTTTTGTTTGGATAATCAGTGTCCCCCTGTGAGCCAGCTTTGATAAGAGATGAAAGCTCTTCTAAAGTTCCTGGCTTTTAATTCGGCGCAGGAGAAACTGATAACGCAGCTGGGCTGCGTTGATCTCGTAAATATAGCAGTCGATAAGCACCGGATCAACTGCCTGATCAAAGTGATTTCTGGCGCAGTCCATTTCGGCCATGATCCGGCGCAGCTCATCCTTCACAGTCATCGCAGTAGGCTTTCCTCCGGCCTTTGCTTCCTGTTTTGTTTTTGTCTTAATCATGTATTTTTCCTCCTTTGAAGCCTAGTATGGCTGGAAAAAAGAAAAAATATGTGCAGAAACGTGCAGCAGTTCAGATAAAAGGATAAATTGTTAAAAAAAGGAAAAGGAAAGTCAGTCCCTAGTCAGGGGACTTTATGCCGAGGAAGGACTGGAGCCTGCGGCCCAGACCGATGAGCTCAGCTGTGGCCTCGGAGATTGTGAGATAGTAGTAATTGCAGGTCCCCGAGCGCCTGATATCGATAAGTCCAGCCTCTTTTAAAATTTTCAGATGGTGGGAGACAGCAGGCCTTGAGAGGCTTGTATACTCTGTGATTTCCTTCACATTCAGGCCGTGCCGGCTCATATTTTCCCGGGAAAAATCTCCGCTGCAGTTTTTAGAGGCGGCTTCCGTCAGCACCTCCACGATTGTGAGACGTATTTCGTCGCCCAGCGCTATGAAGAAGGGCATGCACTGGTGAAATTGTTTTTTTAAATCTTCTGCCTCTGTCAGAACATCACACCTCCTTTGCGCCTGTATGGCGATAAAAAGTTAAAAAATTTGGTCTGCAAATTTACTGAAAGTATTGGTTTAAAAAAATGAACTAATATAGGAATATTTTAACACCTGTAAGAAGAAAAAGTCAATGGGGAAGAGAAAATACAACTTCGGTTTATATTGCAAATGAGTGTGAATGTGATAGAATAAATCTATGCGTGAAAGCATTTGATGAGAGTCCGGTGAAAGGAGAAAGGTATGAAATTTTTTATTGACACGGCTAATGTGGATGAGATCAGAAAGGCCAATGACATGGGGATTATCTGCGGAGTTACGACAAACCCATCTTTGATTGCCAAGGAGGGACGTGATTTTAAGCAGGTAATCGAGGAGATTGCTTCTATCGTCGACGGGCCGATCAGCGGGGAGGTAAATGCCTTCACAACTGATGCAGAAGGGATGATTCGTGAGGGACGCGAAATCGCAGCCATCCACCCCAACATGGTAGTGAAAATTCCTATGACAGCGGAAGGACTGAAGGCTACAAAGGTGCTTTCTTCAGAAGGGATTAAGGTAAATGTAACACTTATTTTCTCGGCAAATCAGGCGCTGCTGGCAGCGAGAGCAGGAGCAGCCTACGTGTCGCCGTTTGTGGGAAGGCTGGACGATATCTCAGAGCCGGGTGTGGAGCTCATTGAAATGATTATGGATATTTTTGAAACCCACGGAATTGAGACAGAAGTAATTGCCGCCAGCATCCGTACAACCATGCATGTGACACAGTGTGCACAGGCAGGGGCAGACATCGCCACCGTTCCCTATAAGGTGCTTGAGCAGATGCTTCACCATCCTCTGACCGATCAGGGAATTGTGAAATTCCAGGCTGACTACAGAGCTGTATTTGGAGAAAAATAGATATCGAGAACATAGGACAGGCGCATCTTCTTTTTGAAGGGAGAGGATGCGCCTGTTTCATTTCTTAGGGCTGTTTCAGTGCTTCCCGAGGAATGGGTAACAGTTTTAACTGGCCTGAAATATGCACAAAAAAACAGGCCTATTTTTAGCAGAAATTACAATATAAAGTGGGAAAATTTCGCTTGACATTTTAGAACTGCATGACATAATGAGGTTACATTTACAGAAGCAGGAGACAGCTTCGGAGGCACTGCCATTTGATGATTGTGAAAGCTCGAATGTGCTGGTTTCCGTGCTTCTGCAGCATCATATCTTTGCCATTTTAGAGAGCTGCGCGCGTCTATATCTTTACGAAAGTCTGTTATGAGAAAAATCCATTCAGCATTTTCGCTGAAAATCTGGGAAATGGTATTATCGCAAAATTTTATCTTCTAACCAGCTCTGAAGCTGGGCTTGGATGTCCCATTTTGAGCTGGCACATTCAAATAAATGGATGTCTGTGGGGGATTTCCTTAAAATATCTGTCCGCAGTTAAGGCCCCCTTAGACGGGAAGGGTTATGGCCGGACAGAGAAGGAAAATCGGGGAAGAAGGCTCAGGGGAAAAATGAGAAAATCTGTGGGAGGAGGTGAAAAGATGGGGAGGAGATAAAGTGGATTCTGCACGCATTTTTGACAGCTGTATGTCTGTGTGATTTCAGAGATGGGAAAATTCCCAACTGCCTTTCAGTTATGATCCTTCTTTCAGGCTGCGGCTATCTGTTTATGACAGGGGGGATTGTCTCTGCTGGAAAAGCCCTTGCTGCCTGCTGTCTGGTTCTTCTGGCATTTTACCCTCTGTTCTGGCTGCGGATGATGGGGGCAGGTGATATCAAGGTCATTTCTGCCATTCCCGCCTTTTTAAGCAGCCGGGAATGGTTTCAGGTGGTGGGGTGTGCATTTGTGCTGGCGGGGATATGGTCTGTGTACAGCATGGTGAGACGAAAAGCCCTGAAAGAGAGGTTTGCCTGTTTTTTTAGCTATGTACAAGGCCTTCTGGAAACGGGGATGAGAACGCCCTACAGCAGTCTGGAAGCAGATTCATGGGAAGTTTTGCGTATAGGGCCGTTTCTCTGGGCAGGCATGACTGTTTTTTTGATGAGAGGGGGCATAGGATGAAGCGGATTCTGGCTGTATATGACGTAGATCCGTTTTATGCACAGAGGTTTGCAGAAGTGGCAAACCAGAGGGAAAACATACCATTTACGGTGATGGCCTTCACTTCCATGGAGCGCCTGAAAAATTATGTGAAGGAGCATCAGGTAGAGCTTCTTCTCATAAACAGTCAGGTAGGTCAGGAGGAAATAAGGCAGCTGGGGATCAGCAGAGTCGTCTCTCTGACAGAAGGGGAGGGGACGGATGCAGATTATGAATATCCCTCCGTCTATAAGTACCAGTCGAGTGCCGGAATAATCAGGGAAGTGATAGCCTGCTACAGTGAGAGAACAAAGGAAATCTATTCCGCCGAATCGGGTACGCCTGCCAGGATTATCGGGGTATACTCACCGGTGGGAAGATGCCTGAAAACATCGTTTGCCCTGACGATGGGCCAGCTTATGGCTTCTGACAGGAGAGTCCTCTACATTACGCTGGAGGATTATTCAGGGATGGCGGCTATGACGGGGGAAGAATACAAAAATGATCTGTCAGACGTCCTCTACTACTTCGGACAGGGAAATTTTAATCTTCTAAGGCTCAGCGGAATTGTACATTCCATTGGAAATATGGATTATATTCCTCCAGTGAGATACCCGGAGGATCTTTCTCAGGTCTCCTCCTCGGATATGGCGGATATGATCCAGCGCCTGGCGGCAGAGAGCGGCTATGAGATCATGATTATCGACGTGGGAAATTACGGGCATCAGGCAGCTCCGCTTTTATCTGTGTGCCAGGTTATCTATATGCCTGTAAAGGAGGACAGTATTTCAGCGGCTAAAATCCAGGAGTTTGAAGATTATCTGGGCAGGGTGGGGAAAAGAGAGGTTATGGACAAGGTCAGGAAACTGAAGCTTCCCTATCACAGGAACTTTGGAAAAAAGGAAAATTACATCGAGCAGCTTTTATGGAGTGAGCTGGGGGATTATGTGAGGAGGCTTCTAAGAGGAGGAAACCGCCAGGAAATTGACTTCTAGGGCGGATCCTCCACTGTGAAAGAAAAGGAAGAGGCAGGACAGACAGGCAGAGGGAAAGAAGGGACAGCATACGGGCTTTGTATCGGGAAGAAAAGAGGGAGGGGAAGAGCGCTGCCAGGCCGTTTCCGGGGGCGGTGATGAATGGAAAGAAAGAAGAGAACCGGACAGTACGGGAAAAAGGCTTAAGTCCAGGCTTCAGAGGGAGCTTGAGGGAAGAAGGCAGGTGGAGGAGGAAGAGCTTACCGGTCTGATCGATTCCTTTATCAGTGAGGAGGGCGAAAGGGAGTATCTGCCTCTGAGAGAGAGGCTCCGTCTTAGAGCAGAGCTTTACAATTCATTCAGAAAGCTGGACATTCTCCAGGAGCTGGTGGACGATCCTGGGATCACAGAAATTATGGTGAATGGGCCGGATTCTGTCTTTGTGGAGAGCCAGGGAAAAATCAGAAGATGGGAGAGGACATTCGAGAGCCAGGAACAGCTGGAGGATTTGATCCAGCAGATTGTGAGCCGTGTAAACAGAACGGTGAACGCATCGTCACCGATTGCGGATGCCAGACTGGATGACGGTTCGAGAGTTCATGTGGTGCTGCCTCCGGTGGCGCTGAACGGCCCGGTTCTTACTATCAGAAAATTCCCGGAGCCTATTACGATGGAGCGCCTGATCCGGCTGGGAAGCATTACAGAGGAGGCGGCCGGTTTTCTGAAAAAGCTGGTAGCATCAGGCTATAACCTTTTTATTAGCGGAGGAACGGGATCTGGCAAGACCACCTTTTTAAATGCCCTTTCTGAATTTATTCCTGAGAGCGAGCGACTGATCACCATTGAGGATTCGGCAGAGCTTCAGATTACCCATATTCCAAACCTTGTAAGGCTGGAGACAAGAGCGTCAAACCATGAGGGAAGCCGCGAAATTTCAATCAGGGATCTGATAAGGGCAAGCCTGAGAATGCGGCCGGATCGGATTCTGGTGGGGGAGGTGCGAGGCGCAGAAGCCCTTGAAATGCTGCAGAGCATGAACACCGGCCATTCCGGCTCAATCTCGACCGGACATGGAAACAGCAGCAGAGATATGCTTCTGAGACTGGAAACCATGGTTCTTATGGGGGCTGAGCTTCCGCTGTCTGCCATAAGAAGCCAGATCGCGTCTGCGATTGATATTCTGATCCATCTGGGGAGACTGAGAGACAGAAGCAGGAGAGTCCTGGAGATAGCGGAGGTGACAGGAATTGAACATGGGGAAATTACCCTTCATCCACTTTTTCAGTTCAGGGAGAGAAAGGAAGAAAAAGGAAAAGAAAATGAGGGGGTCAGGGGATGTCTGGAAAAGGTTGGTGAGCTTCAGGATCGGCAGAAGCTGGAACTGGCCGGGGAAAAGCTGTGACAGAGGCGAAAAAGGGGCCTTTCTCTATGACAGGTATATCCTTTCCTGCTCAGAGTGGCTTCTCTATGCAGGGCAGGGAATCTGTGCGTGCGCAGCAGTTTCCTATGTATTTTACAGAAACGCGGCTGTTTTCTTCCTGTTTCTTCCGGCTGGAATTCTTTATCCGCTGTACAAAAAAAGGGAGCTGAAAAAGCGCAGAAAGGAGGAGCTGAAACGCCAGTTTAAGGAGGCAGTCCTCATGCTCTCCTCTTCTCTGGCTGCCGGTTATTCCATGGAAAATTCCTTTTCTCAGGCGGAGATACAGCTCAGGGAGCTTTACGGAGAACGGGCAATGATGGCAGATGAATTCTCTGACATGAGAAGACAGCTTTCCCTGAACCGCACACTGGAGGAGCTGTGGAGCGATTTTGCCGATCGAAGCGGTGTGGAGGAAATCAGAAGCTTTGCGCTGATTCTCAGGTCTGCCAGACGAAATGGAGGGAGAATGGGAGCTGTGATTTCTCACATAGCAGAGATCATAGGGGGAAAGCTGCAGGTGCAGGAGGAGATCCGGACAATGACGGCCCAAAAGCAGTTTGAACAGAAGATTATGAATCTGCTGCCGATATTGATAGTTCTCTATATCGATGTGACCTCGCCCGGATTTTTTGATTCCATGTATGAGACAACTGTTGGAAGGATTGTGATGACCGTATGTCTGGCTGTGTATGCGGGGGCGTACGTCCTGGCTGGGAGGATGTTGGAAATTGAAATTTAGTTGGAAGGCGGCAGGGAGGCCAGACAGGAAAGAGAGCATTGTCAGGTGGGAGAGAGGACATAGGAAACAGGAAAGCACAGGAGGGCAGAACAGAGGGAGAATTAAGAAAGAGGAAAACGGGGAAAGAAAGGCCGCTGACTCAGAGCGCAGAAAGAAACAGGCAGTCTGCCTGGCAGCTGGAATCCTGCTTTTTATCGCATATCCCATGACAAAAACTGACTCAGAATTTTTAATTAATGGAACTATGATAGAGAGAAATTCCTACGGGCAGGGAGAACGGGAGGGCACAGTTCTGGTAGAAGGGCTGTCGGAGGATGAGCTGAAGCTCCCGATCAGCCTTGCAGAGAGGCAGTACAGCAGAGAGGAGGCGCGCATACAGTTTGATCTGGCACTGGAGGAGGCCAGACAGCTGATGCTTGGAGAAAATGAATCGCTGGAACAGGTATCTCATCCGTTAAGCCTGCCCTCCTGGCTGGACAGTATGGGAATGGGCATGAGATGGGAGGCTGAGAATCCAGAGCTGGTAAGCTCCAGCGGTGAAATCAATCTGGGGACGCTGGAAGATTTGCTTGAAACAGACAAGACTGACTGTGCAAAAACGTCTCTTTTCGTGACATTTGAGGCAGGAGAGTATGAGAAAACCTATGAGATTCCTGTCACTCTGAAGCTGCCTGAGCAGACGGAGGAGGAAAAACTCCTGGCACTGCTGTCGAAAAGAATTGAAAAGCTGGATGAGGAGCAAAGATTCGCAGAGAAAATGAAACTGCCGGAAGAGCTGGACGGAAAACGGCTTTATTACAAAAATGAGCCGGAATATGACAGAGTCCTGTTTCTGGTTTTGGGAACAGCTGCTGCTGTGGCTTTGGAATTTCAGAAGACTGCCAGGCAGAGGGAGGAACAGAAAAAGAGGAACAGAGAGCTGCTGTTTGATTACTCGGATATTGTTTCTGGCTTATGTGTTTATCTGAATGCAGGGCTGCCGGTCAGGAAAGCCTGGGAGCGGCTGGCAGAGGAATACCGAGAAGGGCTTGAACTTCCCGGCAGCAGAAGGAGGGCTGGCTATGAGGAGATTGCAGCCTCTGTGAGTGCTATGAATCAGGGAATGCCGGAGCTGAAAGCTTATGGAGAATTCGGGAGAAGCTGCGGGCTCAGATCTTACAGAAAACTGGCCGGTCTGATGACACAGTATGTAAAAAACGGCTCAGGAAGTCTTTTAAAAAGCCTGGAAGAAGAGATGGAATCTGCATTTGAGGAGCGCAAGGAAGCTGCAAGAAGAGCCGGAGAGGAGAAAGGAACGAAGCTTTTGCTTCCGCTGTTTATGATGCTTATGGTGGTTATGGTAATGGTGTCTGTGCCTGCATTTCTGGCATTTGGAATTTAGCTGAACAATCGGAAAAGTTCCAAAAGAGCAGGCTCAGATAAAGAGAAAAGGTACCTTAAAAAACTGCAAAATCCATACCCGGACAACAGAGAAGGAAGAGGGCAGGGGAAGCATATCGCACAAAAATCTGGATGTAAGTAAGAGGATGGAGAGAGCTATATTGTGAAAGGAGAAGAAGGATGAAAGACACAGGGGTTCAAAGAGAAAGAAAATTAAAATCCGATGGTCTGCCGCAGGTGGTAAAGAGGGAAGCCGCGGCGTTCTGGGAGGATGAGAGCGGAGTGGGAGTCATTGAAATTGTGCTGATCCTCGTGGTAAATCCTACCCCCTAAAAGGACAGTAAGCACAAGGCTAAACCGTTGATTTAGCAAGGAAAAAGAACTATATACACACTTTTGACTATACAGTAGGCTTGTGAAGTTTTCCAGGGAAGGGGTTCACAATTTAGTAGGTTTGCTGAATGGATATGTGGAGGGAAACAGGGTATTGTGTTGTAGTAAGACCAAGGAGGTGTGCTATGACACAAAAGCTGATGTTCTCCGAATTATATCACTATCAGAGGGCCACAGAGCAGCAGAGAGAGCAGGCGGGGATTTGCGCAGAGGACTATTATGACCTGAATTGGTTTCAACATGATGTGTTAAACGTCGAAGTGGAGATGTTCATTCTGCATAGGGCCTATGAGAAGCCGTTACATATCCTAAAAAGAGAAAGAGCAATTGTGGATATTATCGGTTGGTTCTGTATGGAGTGCGAGCCATATATGGATAACCTGGTGGATTATAAAAACGGGAGGATTATAAAAGGATTTAATCAATGGTTCAGTATCCTTCGGTTGAAAAGGGTGATAAGTCGATATGGATCAGACGAGGAGAGTGATTTGACCTTCAAGGAGATTGAAGAGTATCTTAGAACCTTGATAGGATACAGCAAAGAACATGATTTTAGAACAGAAATTGAGAAGCAAAGATGGGACCTAAGAAAGCTGGAGATGCCTTATCGGACAAAAGTGACAGAGAGATGTTTTTCAATTAGTTTTACGAATATCGCGCAGATACGCATGCGATATGAAATGAAAAAGACCGTACTGCTTTGGATGAAACAATTTTCTGCAGGCACTATCAGAGGAAGAATTGCCGCTTTTGCTAAATTTTCGAACTATCTTCTGGAACGGTATGCCTGGGTGGAATCGATCCGCCAGCTAAATAGGGATATGATAGAAGATTATTTGATTTACCGTAAAGTAGAATGTATTTCTACAAAAGGATTTTCGACAGAGCTGAAATCATTAAAAGCGACTCTGGATGAATGTGCATTAATTTTTGAGTGCAACAGCCTTAAAGGACTGATCCTTGATACGGATGTGCCAAGCAGACCTAAACACAGGCTTCAAACTTATTCAGAAGATGAACAGAAATTATGGATAGAAGCAACTCGGCATATGGAAGGACAAGTCGGACGTGCGCTGCTTCTACATATGATTTTGGGAACAAGAATATCCGAGATCCAGTCATTAAGGCAGGACTGCATAATAAAAAAAGAGGAGCACTATTGGATTCGAATCGATGGTATAAAGGGCAGAACCTATTTAAAGCCAATTACTGAAGAGATTAGGGCGATTATTGAAAAGGCAATTTGCTATACCGAAGAAGTGTGCGGAGCTTCGGAGTTTGTTTTTGCAGATAAGAGAGATCCGGCCAAACCGATGCCATATTCTACGATAGTTTACCATCTGAATAAAGTTATTAATGAGTTTGATATGAGAGACGATCAGGGAAAGCGATTTAAGTCCAAGACACATATATTCAGACATTGTTATGGAGTGAAGCTGACAGAACTCCATGTACCGGATGAAATAATCGCTCTGCTTTTGGGGCATAAAAATACAGACAGCGTCCAGGTTTATAGACGAATGAGCAATAAAATTATGGCTGAAGAGACAAGGCAGGTCAGAAGAAAAATTGACGATATTTTACTTGAGATTGTAAAAGAATGGGATGGATATGAAGATATTTATACATTCGAAAGATTTTTATAGGAGTGTGTATGGAATACAGTAATCATTGCGCGGTATATGGAATCAGATATTTTAATGTGATTTTTTATTTATTAGCAGAAACCGAAATGGATTCTTATAAAATCAACCTATTAGGGGAACAGATAGAAAACGGACGTTCCATAAAGATGAGGGATATTCATATGTGGTGCTTAAGCCAAAATATCTGCTACAAGACGATATTTAAGTACCGTAGAGATTTCCCTATAAGAGCAAATATATGGAACTTCTATTCTTACTGCAGATTTATGTTAGAGAAACACTGGAATACGATTAAATAAAGGGTAACCTTTTTCCATATAGATGCAGCGGCCAGACACCAAATGGATCGGTTATGTTCTTTGCAATAGCGAAAACATAACCGGTTTTTTTATGTTTGGACGGAATCGGCATCACGAGAAATTTTAGAAATCATGTGCAGAGATAGATGGAGGTGAAGGATGGAAAAGAAAATCCGTACAGATCAAAGCGGAGATGGTTCAAGGCTTCCTTATGGATGGAATAAGGGAGATACATGCGTGATGATTACGAATAAAGCTAAGAAAAGTACCAGTGAATATATCGTAGAAAATTATGATGGAGTATATTTTGGCGTTCGTAGCCATACGGGATTGTATCATAGGGTATCTCCATGGAGAATGTTTCATACACGGGAAGAAGCAATAGAAGCGTTGTCGGGTCAGGAAAGTGGCGGAATATCATTTCAGCAAACGGTATGAGTGGAAGGAGGAATAAGACAATGACAGCACGATTTATGAGTGGGACTCCCTATGCTGCCTTAGAGATTGAAATGCAGAGGCCGCCCAGTTTTCGCCCCCGTAAGAACGGGATGTTTATCAGCAGATGTGTCTGTGGCACACAGGAATGTGACTGTAGCTTGTGCGCTCATAAAGAGAGGAACGGTACCGACCAAACGGCAAAAAGATGTGCCTGCCTTTGTGAGCAGATTTTGGCAGGCTGTACGCCTCTTTCCAAGCTGATGGGAGATCTTACCGCCGAGGCGGCCGGAAAGCCGTTTGCGGCCCGTGTGGCACGCGTGTCGGAAGATTTTTCTTCGATCTTTTTCCTGGCCGGACATCAGGAACGATTTGACAGTTTATTGGATGGAAAGAGCAATCCTGCGGATACGGATGCGTTATACGCAGCGCTGTATCTGCTGTCGGCAGATCGCTTTTTATGGGGAAAGTCTGTTCCGGCAGTCAAGCCGGATGCGGTCCGTTTTAAAGAAATTCAGATCCATGGGGTTGATCTGGGAGGCTATGTACTCTTCCATACTGCCAAGGATCTGTATCAGGGAACACAGCACATCAGTCTGTCGGAACTGACCGATCCGGAACTGGTGGGCGATGAGATCTTCCGTTTGATCATTCATGCGCTTCTGATCCGCAGGTATGGGCTTGAGGCCATAAGTGCAGAGAGGAGAGACAGATGACAGGTAAGGAACAGAAACCGGTATTTGAATTACAGCTGTATCTGCCGCCTGAGATTAAAAGGAGCGGCAGCCGCCATATCGAAACACTTTCCCTTCCGGCTGCGGATGAACGTTTCGAGCAGGTCAGGGAAGCACTCGGAGCGGATCGGTTGGAACAGTGCCGTATTATCAACGTGATCGGGGCAAAGCGGGATCTGGTGTACTGCCTTCCCCTGTCCTATGACCTGAAGGGCTTAAATGCGTTTGCCAAAGCCCTTGCCCGAAAGGATATCCTTTCGTCAGAGGATGGGAGCAATAAGTTGATGGCCGCACTGGAAGCAGAGCTTCCGGAAGATATGGAGGCCGCTTTGGAGATCGCAGAGAACCAAGAGCGGTACGACCTTCTCCCGGCAGGAATCAAGTCCCCGAAGGATTATGCGTTCTATGCAATGGGAAGAGATGAAATCCGGGCAGATAAGGAACTGGACGCGTTTGTGGATTATGAAGCCTTCGGGAGCTACCGCATGGAGAAAGACGGTGTCATACAGACCAGCCATGGGTTGATTCTTCGGAAGGACAGGCCGATTGAGGAACTTCCGGATGAATTGACAGAGATCCGCCTGTTCAGTCCTTTAAAGGCAGAATTCTACTATAGGGATGAATGGGGAGATCTCTCCGAGGATCGTGAGGAAATGTCCCCAAGCGAACTTTGTGAGTATGAAGAGCAGATCAAGGAGAAAATCGAGCAGGAGCATTTGGATTCAGAAGGCAGCCGAGGCCTTGCTGTTTATCTGGACCATTGTTTTCTGGAGCGGAAGGTGGCCAGCATGATGCCGGCGGTGGAGATCTGGCAGGGAGAATTATGGGGTGTGCTGGAAGTAAAGAGCCATGGCAGCCTTTCCGAAAAGGAGCTGGAAGCGGTCAAGGACTACTGGAGCGGCCAGGAGAGCGACGGCTGGGGCGAGGGTTTTGAACAGCGTCCGATTCAGACAGAGGAAGGGGAGCTGTATGTCAGCTTTTGGAATTCGTCGGACAGCTTCTTTATTACGACAGAGGAACAGCTGAAGGGCACTCAGATGCCGGAACGATCAATGAGGATGGGAGGCATGTAATGCAGGAAATGCGCGTCTTTATTTTCTCAAACGATTATCGGGGAAAACGGGGATATCAGCCAGTAAGGCTTGAACTTCCGGCGGGAAAGGAAAGAATAGCGGATGCCCTGCAGCGTGCGCATGTGAAAGGGACAGGCTACAGCCTGGAATACGCCGGCTGGCCGTATTTCCTTACGGAGCCGTTAGAGGCGCTGAAGGACAGCCGTCTGGAAGAAGCGAACCTTTTGGCATATCAGATCCGGGGGATGGATGAGGAACAGTTAGGGACGTTTGAAGGAGCCGTAGCGCTTCGGATGGAGGAAGATGCCGAAAACCCGGTCACAATGAAGGAACTGATCAATTTTACTTATAACCTGGGAAGTTACGATTATTATCCGGGTGTGAGAAATGATACAGAACTGGGAGAAATCTGCATAGAAGGGGAGATGATGGATTTTCTTAAACAGCTTCCCGATGATGTAATCGAGCTTCTCGATCCGAAAAAGGTCGGCGAGGAACTCAGGAGAGACGATCAGGGAACCTTTACTCTAAGCGGATATGTGTTCAGAAACGGTGAGGAGTTTCAGGAGGTTTATGGAGAGGGGCCATGCCCGGATGTGCCGGATAGGGGAAGCGGAATTCTCTCAGTGCGGCTCATATCGTTAACCGATCCGGACGGGAAGGGCGTATGGCTGGAGCTTCCGGCAGGAGAAGAGGATATGAGGCAGGCTTTGGATACCCTGAAAGCAGATTCTTTTGCTTGCTGCCTGATTGCGGAGAACAGGGGATTGGCACTTCCGTTTTCCCTTGCCGGAGATGAGGATATGGAGAAGCTCAACCTGCTGGCGGAAAGAGTACAGAAATTTCCTGATAACCGGACGCTGGCAAAATACAAAGCGGCCTTAGAGCTGGAGCTTTGCAATGATCTTGATCTGGCGCTGGATATTGCGGCAAATCTGGACTGTTACAGCTTTGACCAGGAAATGTTTTCGCCTGCACGATATGCGGAATATCTGCTGGAGGAAGCCGGATTTGATACGGAAGATCCTGCATTCCGCGGGTTTGATTTTGAAGGGTATGGAGAGAGAAAGTTAAAAGAGATCGGATTTGCTTCAACCGCCTATGGTGTGGTCGCCCGCAATGAGGTTCCATTCCGTCAGGAATATTCTGCAGCACAGCAGGGGATGAAGATGCAGTGAGAGCAGGAGACAGCAGAAAAGAGAAAGGGAAACCGGCAGGAGGTGATACGGAATCAACAGCTTTATTTCATGGGTCGGAGGGAAGAAAGCCCTGCGGAAGCTGATTTATACCATGTTTCCCGCTAAATTTGACCGTTATATCGAGGTGTTCGGAGGAGGCGGCTGGGTGCTGTTCGGAAAACCGCCGGATGGCAAATGCATGGAGGTCTATAACGACTACAATTCCAATCTTGCAAACCTGTTTTATTGTGTGAAGAACCGCCCTGGGGCAATGCTTAGGGAGCTTGGATTTCTGCCGCTTAACAGCAGGGATGAGTTTACGGTCATCCGAAACTTTATTGACAAGAAGGAATTTGACTCACGATTTTTAAAGGAAGAACTGGATCTGGCAGAGCAGTATCTGCCGCCACCTGATTTTGAGGAGATCCGGCAGATCCTTTTGGAAAATGCGGAGGTTACGGATGTAAAGCGGGCCGCCGCTTTTTTTAAACTCATCCGTTACAGTTACGGAAGCGGATGCACTTCTTTCGGCTGCCAGCCATGTGATGTACGCCGCTGTTTTGATGCGATCTGGCAGGCATCCAGGCGACTTGCGGATACTGTGATCGAGAATAAAGATTTTGAGGCGCTGATCCGGCAGTATGACCGGGAAAGCGCCTTTTTCTATTGCGACCCGCCTTATTATGAAACCGAAGGACATTATGAAGTGGTATTTCGGAAAGAGGATCACAAGAGGCTTCGGGATACGCTGTCAGGCTGTAGGGGAAAGTGGATGGTCAGCTACAATGACTGCGCATTCATCCGGGAACTTTATGAAGGATACCATATTACGGCAGTTACGAGAATCAATAACCTGGCGCAGCGATATGACGGGGGATGTGAGTTCCCGGAGGTGCTGATCACCAATTATGACCCGAAGGAGCTGGAGAAGTCACAGCCCAGGCAACTTCAGCTTTTCAGTTTTTATGAAGAGGCAGAGGAAGATGCCTATGTGGTAACAGGAGAAGATACATGACGAAATATTCTGAGAATCCGCTTTTAGAGTTGCTGCAGGAACTGGAGATCCCGTATGAGGAGGTAAAACAGGCACTGGAGGAAGGAGGATATATTGAAAGAGAAACCGATTTATAAGCTGGTGGATGGAAAAGGGAGAGTGTTGATCCCAAAGAGTCTGCGGGATGCAGCCAAGATGGAGTATGGCGATATCGTGCGCCTGGGGCTCGCGGAGGGAAGAATTACGATACGCAAGGTAGATGTGGTGGAAGCCGGCGACCAGTCTCCGGAAGCGGTGGAGGCCTATGTGCGTGCCGCATTCAAATCCATGCCGGACGCAGTCAGGCTGGAACTGATCGGAGAGCTGAGTGCTCTTTTGCAGAAAAAGGAGGGATGAGCCATGAAGCGGTTTCTATTTGAGGACTGCAGTAAAACAGGATATGGCTTTTCCATTGAAAAGAAAGCCGTACTGCTTTCTGATCATGCACCGGCTGTCGAAAAGCATGGGCAGCTTTTTTTCTGCATGGGCGGAGACGGCGCAGGAGCCGCACTCCGGCAGGGAGAGGTTTTTCTGGTGTCCTTATCGGATGGGGAACGCTGCCGGTGCAGCCGCGGCGAGGTAATCGGTATCGTAAAACCGGAACTTCTGCCGGATGAGGCAAAGCTCCACCTTTCCCAGATCCGGCCACCGGGAGCGGCGGATTTAAATTCCTGTGCTCCGGAGTATTCCGGGTACAGCTTCCTGCCGGACGGACGGTATGCTTCCGGTGTGTGGCTGGCAGGTCCGGAAGAAGTCAAAGGATATGTGGAAATGCAGAAAGATTACCAGCACAGGGTTCTGATCTGTGACCGCGATGATTTTGCGGTGCTGGAGATCGTGGAAGGAAAACCGGTATTTCTGGATGAACAGGCTCTGCAGGAGTTTTATAAGGAGCACCAATCGGACGGAGGGATGACCATGGTTTAAAGGGAGAGGACGGGAATGAAAACGATTTATATGGAAAATGGCGTCATCATGTACTATGGAAGCCGCGTAGGGCAGATCGCAGATGGCTGTGCAGTGGTAGATCCCCTGTTTCAAGGGCCGGAGCTTCAGGATTTTCTGGATAAGCAGAAGCATATCCGGGAAGTGAAGTGGATGGATGGGATCTATGACCGCCTGATGAATGCCCCGAAAGAGGCAGGATTTCGGCAGGCGGCACTCAAAAATGTGCGGATATGGCAGCTGAAGCCCGATGTGGACATCCAGATGAAATTTATTCCGTTTGATGAATTAAGCCACAGGTTCGGCCCGCCGAATCTGTCAAATTATGAGGCGGTATATGACGGAGCCGCAGATACCAATGACTTGGAAGCGCTTTATCTGAAGTTCCGGGATCAGAAGCCGCCAGGCTTTACCGGTTATCCCATGTCCATCAGCGATGTCATTGAACTGTATGACAGCCGGGACAGCTCTTTTTATTATGTGGATCGGAGAGGCTTTCGGCAGATAAAAGCCATGCAGCCGGCACAGGAGCCGATCCATACCCATAACATGCAGCTTTAGCAGACGGAATATTTCGTCTGCTTTTTGCTGAATAGAAGCAGAAAGGAAACATGTGAAATGAAAAGGCAGAAGAAAAGGAGGAACACACATGCCCGCTTTGGAAATCCGTATCACATCCATGTATCCGCCCGGAGCTGCGGGTGGAACAAGAGCCTACGCATCCGCAACCATCGACGGATGCTTTGGCGTCCGGGGAATCAAAATTGTCGAGGGAGGTAAGGACGGCCTGTTTGTCTCTATGCCCAGCCGTAAAACGCAGGACGGCTACAGGGATATCTGTTTTCCCGTAACGGCGGAATTCAGGAATGAGCTTCACACCGCCGTATTGGATGCATACCATCAGGCCCTTACCATGGCGCAGACAGCGCCGGCACCACAGGCACAGCCGGAAGCATCAAAAGCCGGACAGCAGATGTCCGGAATGTAAGGAATCAAAACAAAAAAGGATTTGGAGGATAACGACATGATGAAAATGAAAAATCAGATGATGAAGGTTTATACGGCGGCTGCCATGAAGGCTCTGCAGGCGAAGCAGAAGATCAGGGAAACTTCCGGCGAGGGATATGTGGATACCGCTGTAAAGATCCTGATTGCCGTCGTGCTGGGTGCGCTGCTTCTGGCCGGCCTTTATGCCCTGTTCAATGATACGGTTCTTCCGACGCTGGTGGAGCGCGTGGAAGAAATGTTTGACTATGCCGGCTGATCCGGCGGCATCCCTGCAGGGCATCCTGTTTTTTTTGCTGCTGTCTGCGGTATCGGTTTGGGACATTCGGTGCCGGAGGATCCCGGATTTTCTCCAGGCAGGGATTGCGGCATTGGCACTTTTGGATTTTTCGCCGGATCATTTGGCGGGGATCTTGTGTATGATCCCTTATCTGGCTGTTGCTCTTTTTAGCAGGAAGAAGGAAGGAATCGGTGGCGGAGATGTGAAGCTGGCGGGAAGCACCGGCCTTGTGCTGGGCCTTCCCGCAGCCCTTACGGCATCCGTGGCGGGGCTTTCCTGCTTTATTCTCTTTGGGGCAGGCCTTTCTTTATGGAAACGGGCAGGGGAAAAGGAAACCCGCTCCCCGTTTCCGGTCGGCCCATTCCTTGCCGCAGGATGCATGTGTGCGTATGTTATGAAAATGAAAGGACTCATCGTATGAAGAAAAAAATCATGATTGCTGTCTGCGCTGTGATACCGGCGGCTGTTTTTACAGCAGTCCTGTATCGCTGCAGGAGAACCATCAGCAGGTAAACCGAAGGGGCGGGCAGAAGAAAAGCCTGCCCCATATTTTAACAGGAGGATGGATATATGAGTTTTTTAAAGAACAGGGCGGTAATCGGTGTGATCTGCATCGTCCTTTCCCTGATCATTTGCTTTGCGGTAACCCCGCTGTTTAACAAGGCCATCAGTGACAAAACAGAGATTGTCCGTGTGGTAAAAGAAATCCGAACCGGAGAGGAAATCACAGCGGATATGGTAAAGACCGTTGAAGTCGGAGCGTATAACCTGCCGGAGGATGTGGTAAGGAGTACGGAGACTGTCGTTGGAAAATTCGCTTCTGCGGATATGGTCCCCGGAGATTATATTATCGCGTCCAAGATTGCGGAGGAACCAGCGGCGGAAAATGCCTATCTTTATAGCCTGACCGGGGAAAAACAGGCAATTTCCGTATCCGTCAAATCCTTTGCAAACGGCCTTTCCGGGAAGCTGCAGAGTGGGGATATTGTCTCTGTGATTGCGCCGGATTATAAGAAGCAGGGGCTGACCGTGATTCCGCCGGAATTAAAGTATGTGGAGGTAATTGCAGTCACCGCAAACAGCGGAGCGGATGCCAACACCGGAGAACATTCAGAGGATGAAGGAGACAAGGAACTTCCTGATACGGTCACGCTGTTAGTCACACCGGAGCAGTCCATGATCCTTGCGGAGCTGGAGGCCGACGGGGATATCCATCTCTCCCTTGTGTACCGCGGGGAGCAAAAAAATGCTGCAGAGTTTGTTAAGGCGCAGGAAACCATTTTGGAAGAGATCTATGCACCGGAGGAAGAAACGGACAGGGAGGCGGAGCAAACGGGAGAGCCTGCAGAGACGGAAAGCAGTGCACAGGAGGAAACGTCGGAAAGTGGTACTGAGGAAAGCGAGGTGGGGTAAGCCTTGAACTTTTTAAAAAACAGTATTTTCAGCCGCAGCCAGAAAGGGGATGACTCCGGCTGGGAACCGGAAAAAGAGAACCGGATGTTAGCTGTCTGGGGAAGCCCCGGATCCGGAAAAACCACAACTGCGGTAAAGCTGGCAGCCCATCTTGCAGGAAAGAAACGGGATGTGGCTCTGCTTTTATGCGATATGAATACGCCGATGCTTCCATGCATCTGTCCGCCGGGAGATCTGGAGGAGGAGCATTCCCTGGGAAGCATTCTGGCGGCAGCCCATGTGTCGGAATCCCTGGTGCGGCATAATTGCATGACCCATAAACGGTTCCGCCACCTGACTATCCTTGGGATGCGGAAGGGAGAAAATGAATACACCTATCCGCCTTATGAGCGCACCCAGGCGGAGGAACTGCTTTCCTGCCTGCGGGAGATTGCCCCGTATATTGTCATTGACTGCGGAAGCCATATTGCGAATGATATCCTTTCGGCTATTGCACTGATGGAATCGGATGCGGTGCTGAGACTTGTAAACTGTGATTTAAAGTCCATAAGCTATTTGTCCAGCCAGCTTCCCCTGCTTCGGGAGAGCAAATGGGATGCGGAGAAGCAGTATAAAGTAGCCAGCAATGTGCGTCCCAATGAGGCCAGCAGCCATATTGAACAGGTACTTGGAAGCGTGGCCTTTCAGATCCCACACTCGGAGGAAGTGGCTGCACAGGTACTGGAAGGGAATCTGTTTAAAGAACTGAGCTTAAAAGACAGCCGTGGCTTTCGAAAATCCATTGAGGCGATTACGAGGGAGGTGTTCGGATGTTAGGCGAGAGACGGAGCAAAGGCGCATTTTATGAAGGGTTTGGTGAAGGTGTTCGGGAAGAAAAAGAGGCTTTAGAATCGGCATCCGTACAGCTTCCTGAGCATGATAAGGGCCTGCCTGTCGAAATGCTCCCTGAGCCGGATGCCCATATCGGCTCCCAGGAAAGAGAGGAAGAACCGGAAGCTCGATCCGATGAGGATGACGGCTATGTTCCTCCCAAAAGGACAGTCCGCAGCCTGCAGACCAAGGATCTGTTCTTCTCATCCGGCAGGGAGAATCGGGAGTTCTCGGATGTACTGAGGGAGGTGCAGGGGTATCTCTCCAAGGAATACAGCAGCCTTGTGACCGACACGGGAAGTGAGGATGCCAAATCCCAGATCCGCCGCTTTGCCGGGAAATACATCCAGGATCACCGAATTTCTGTGAAGGGGATGTCCACGGATGAACTGATCAGTGCCATTTATTCCGAGATGGCGGAGTTTGGTTTCTTGACCAAGTATATCTATGGGGAGGGGATCGAGGAAATCGATGTGAACGCCTGGGATGATGTGGAGGTGCAGTTTTCAGGCGGAGTGACAAGGAAGCTGGATGAGCATTTTGACAGCCCGGAGCATGCCATCAACGTGGTCCGGCGTATGCTCCATGTTTCGGGTATGGTACTCGACGATGCCAGCCCCAGCGTCCTTGGACATCTCAGTAAAAACATCCGAATTGCGGTACTTAAAACGCCTATCGTGGATGAGGATGTAGGCGTGGCCGCCTCCATTCGAATTGTCAATCCCCAGAGCATGAAAAAGGAGGATTTCCTAAGAGGCGGGACAGCCACCGGCGAAATGCTGGATTTTCTTTCGGAGTGCATACGCTATGGTATTTCTGTCTGTGTGGCAGGAGCAACCAGCTCCGGGAAAACAACGCTCCTTGGCTGGCTTTTAACCACCATACCGGACAGCAAACGTATTTACAGTATTGAGAACGGATCCAGGGAGCTGGCATTGGTGCGCCGAAAGGAAGGAAAAGTCGTAAATTCAGTCATTCATACGCTTACCCGTGACAGCGAAAATGAACGCCAGCGTGTGGATCAGATTGCCCTTTTGGATATGGCGCTCCGCTTTAACCCGGACATTATTGTGGTCGGCGAGATGCGCGGCCCGGAAGCGAACGCGGCTCAGGAGGCGGCCCGCACCGGTGTGGCGGTGGTGACCACAATCCATTCCATGAGCTGCGATGCTACCTACCGAAGGATGGTATCTTTGTGCAAGCGGGCTGTGGACATGAGCGATGAAACCCTGATGGGATTTGTGACGGAGGCGTACCCCATTGTGGCGTTCTGCAAACAGCTGGAGAACAAGGAGAGGCGTCTGATGGAGATCATGGAATGTGAGATCCAGCCGGACGGCAGACGGGTGTTCCGTCCGCTGTTCCAGTATCAGATTACAGAAAACCGTGTGGAGAACGGAAAATTCATCATTACGGGAAGCCATAAACAGGTAAACGCCATCTCGGACAGCCTGGCCCGCCGGTTTATGGAAAACGGGATGCCGCAGGAAATGCTTGCAAAGCTCCTTGCAGTCCCGGAAAAGGGAAAGGAGGAAGTATGACAGCGATTCAGTTATTAGCCTGTGCGGGAATGATCGCGGGAGCGTTCCTGATTCTGGGGATCCGGCCCGTGGAATTTACGGACAGCCTGTTTGCATGGCTTTTAAAGCCGAAAAGAAGTATCCGGGAGGAGATCAAGGAATCATCAGGAAGAAAAAAGGCGGGGATTTTGCGAAGGGAGATATCGGAAGCACAGTCCGTCCTGGAAATGACCGGACGGGGGAACCGCTTCTCTATGATCTGCGCCATATCTCTGGCGCTGTTCTGCCTGGGAGGATCCCTGGCAATTCTGCTTGGGAATTTCTTTCTGGCTCCGGTCATGGCAGTGGGGTTTCTGTTCCTGCCATTCTGGTATGTGAAGCTAACGGCCAGCCACTACAAGAGGGATGTATCGGCGGAACTGGAAACCGCCCTTTCTGTCATCACGACCGCCTATCTTCGGACCGAGGATATCGTGACGGCCGTAGAAGAAAACATCGCGTATTTAAACCCTCCGGTGTCAAAGGTGTTTCAGAATTTCCTGACGCAGATTAAATTGGTAAACCCCAATGTGGAAGCAGCCCTTCGCGGGATGCAGGGACGGATTGATAATGAGGTATTTCGGGAATGGTGTGATGCGCTAAGCGACTGTCAGCATGACCGCAGCTTAAAGACGACGCTTACCCCCATTGTTGCCAAGCTCTCTGATATGCGCAATGTCAATGCCGAGCTGGAGTATCTGATTGCGGAGCCGAGGAAGGAATTCCTGATCATGGTCATCTTTGTCATCGGCAATATCCCCCTTATGTATATGCTTAATAAGGACTGGTATGATGTGCTGATGCATACACCTTTGGGACAGATCATCCTGTCCGTGACGGCCGCTGTGATTTTTGTGTCTGCCGGCTGTGTGGTAAAGCTGACCCGTCCCATTGAATACAGGAGGTGAGCCGGATGATGGGATTATTGTTTTTATTCGGCTGTTTCCTCGCCCTTGGACTGTTCTTTCTGGCGGCGGCAGCCCTGCGCCTGCCTACCATTGGCGCGGCCAAGGCTATGTTAGGTACCGTAAAGCAGGAGCGTAAATCTGCTAAAACCCTGGAAACCGGACTGATGACTGTGGCGGTAAGGCTGGCAAAGCACATCCGGATGGATGAATACAAGCGAGGCCGCATGGCGAATGTGCTGAAGGCCGGAGGTATCAACGTGACACCGGAGGTCTACCAGGCATATGCCCTGACGAAAGCGGGAGCGGTTCTTTTGGGAGTGATTCCCTGTGTGTTTCTGCTGCCGCTTTTGTCACCGATTGTTGTCATTTTGGCAGTGCTTCTCTACTTTAAGGAAACCCAGAAGGCAGACGAAAAGCTGAAAGCCAAGCGGGAAGAGATCGAAGGGGAGCTGCCGAGAATGGTGGCAACCATTGAGCAGGAGCTAAAATCCAGTCGCAACGTAATCGGGATGCTGGAACGGTTTAAGACGAATGCAGGTCCGGCGCTTACCGGGGAACTGGATATCCTCTTGGCGGATATGCGCTCGTCCAACTATGAAGCAGCTCTGACCCGGTTTGAGGCAAGGCTCAATTCCCCTATGCTGTCGGACGTGGTAAGAGGGCTGATCGGTGTGCTGCGCGGCGATGACAGCGTGGTGTATTTCCAGATGCTGGCCCATGACTTTAAGCAGATCGAATTACAGCGCCTCAAAGCGGAAGCGCAGAAGATTCCGCCCAAGATCCGGGTCTTTTCCTTTGCCATGCTGATGTGCTTTCTGTTAACCTATCTTGCCATTATCTGCTATGTGGCTCTGGAGAGCCTTGGCGGGATGTTTTAAGGAGGTGTATCGTGCAAAGGAGATTACGATATATACTCAAAAGTCAGCGCGGTGAAGGATATGTAGATGTGATCGTTCTGGTATTGTGCGCGGTGATGGTTCTGGCCTTGGCCATGCGGGTGCTTCCTGTGTTTATCCAAAAACAGCAGTTGGATACCTTTGCCACGGAGTTGGTACGGGAGGCGGAGGTTTCCGGGCGGATCGGATCCGAAACCGACCGCCGTGCGGCGATCCTGTCGGAGCAGACAGGCCTTGATCCGGAGATTGAATGGTCGGATGGCGGAAGGATCCAGCTGAATGATGATATTACCGTCATACTGACATTGGAGACAAATATCGGGCTATTTGGAGAATTCGCTTCCTTCCCAATTACCCTGCGCTCTCAGGCAACAGGAAAATCCGAAGTCTACTGGAAGTGAGGTGGCCATTTGGGAAGAAAAATCAGGAATATCTTAAAAAGTGAGCGGGCTGCGTCCTTTCCGATGACGATTGGAATCGTGCTGGCACTGATCATTCTGCTGTGCGGTATCAGCGAATATTTCCGCCTGCAGGTTATTGCAGCGGGCGTGCGGGAAGCCGTGGAGGATGCCATCATTTCTACGGTAAATGATAATTATGCCGGCGTCTATCATGGAGTCCGGGAAGGATATTCTGGAAATTACATGCCATTTGGAACGGAAGGCTGGGAGGAAACACTGGATGTGGGGGATATCTATGGATATCTGGACGATACCATTGGTACGACCTTCCAGGGAGGCCGACATGTAAAATACGGGGATGACGGGAATCAGGAGCTGGAGTTTGCTATTGATCGTCTGGATGTTACTATACGCAATGCACCATTGGCTCCATCGGATCCGGAGAATGCACAGCGCTTTGAAGCAGATGCCCTTGTGCGGCTGGAGGTTCCGGTACGGTTTGGAGGAAGGCTCCTTCCCTCTATGTTCATTACCTTGAAGGTACAGGCGGGCTATATTGAGGTGTTTTAAACAATGAAAGACCGGCAGAATTGTTGGAATCGTAGATTTTAGAAGAGAATGCGAAAGTCAGATAGACTTGTGAACAAGCATACCGTATTGTGTGAGATACGATACGGAAAACGGTAAAGGAGGCTTAGAACATTGAAACTGACAGAAAAGACAAAAAGGTATCTGGCAGTCGGCGGAGGGAGTATGATCTGTATTGCACTGATTGCAGTAATCAGCCTGCAGTTTGGGAAAACTTCTTCAGGAGAGGATGTCCTGCCGGAAGAAACCTCGGCGGTGACAGAAATCGTTGTAGATCCCGGTATCGTTCAAACGGAAGAAGCGAAAGCAGATATCGAGCAGGATATAAAGCCGGAAACGGATAGGATAACAGACACCATAAAGGAAACCGAGGAAACGGTTCGTCCCGTAGACAGCCGCCCTGCGCAGACAGACCAAACGGAACAGAGTATCCAGCCGGATGTGACCAGACCGGAAGCACCAAGTGAAGATGTGCTTACGGATCCGACACAAATGCCGGATGGAACCAAGGTGGAATCACCTCCCGTGCCTGTGGAGCATGATGCGGTTGTGACACCTACGGAGCCGGCAGCAAAGCCGGATGAGCCGCAGGCGGGGGATACTAAGAATGGGCAGATTTATATTCCGGGCTTTGGCTGGGTCCAGAATAATGGCGGCGGAGGATCCGGCACGGTTGCTGAGGATATGTATGAAAACGGAAATAAGATCGGGATCATGGACTGAGAACCAAATGAACCGAATCAAAAGGAAGAAGCATCGCGGAGACGCGGTGTTTTTTCGTGGAAAGGAGCAGCTCTTTGAAGCGAAAATTTGGCATTTTTCTTGTTCTGGCGATACTCTCATCCCTGCTGTTTGTACTGCCGGCCTATGCGGTTGGGGAAGGAAACCTTGATGGAGGCGGCGGAAGCATGGGGCAGGGAACCACGCAGAATTTTTGGTCGCCGGGAAATGAAGGAGTACGGGTAACGGTCGTTCGGACAGAGGGAAGGGAGCCGGTAACCAGACCAATCGACCTGACCAATAAGCAGCCGGCCATTGTGTATTCATTTGGGAAAGAGTGCAAGATCTCATATAATAACGGGACAGCACTGGCAGTCAACACGGCCCCATATGAGTATGTCAATCCTGCGCAGGCCCTGCCGAGGATCATCAGTTCCCAAAGTCTTGGGCAGGCAAATATTGAGGAAATTAAAAGCTATTTTACAGATGAACAAGTCATTCGCAGTATTGCCGGGCTTACAGGAATGGATTTTGATACGCTGATCAATGGGGAATACCGACTCTTGATTGAACCCATCAGCTTCCTGACCTTTCAGGGGAACCTGATTGCAGCCACCGCCACAGAGGCGGCACTATATGACGAGCTGACAAGCGGAGCAGTCCGTGCGGTTCTTCCTACTGTAGCATTCCAGAACCTCCCGTTATCCATGTTTTTAGAGGTGCCGGATCTGGGATATCCGGCATGGAACGGCGGAACAACCGGTGTTCGATCCAATATGGAGATCAAAACGTCCCTGGGCCTTGGGGTTGTGCGGTTTAATGAAGAGCCTCCGGAGGAAGTGGAGGTTACTGAGTTTGACTATGAATACCGGACGAATACGGAGGTAATCACGGCGGTAGAAGTAAAAGGCGGGCAGAGCGATCCTGATGATCCGGTGTCGGTTACTTTTACTGTAGATGGGCGTTCCTATCGGGTAGACAATGTGTATTATCCGGAGGGAGACAGCCAGCTTGCCTGGATCCGCTGGACAACGCCGGAGGAACCCCAGGCAATGACGATTACAGTGCGGGTACATGGCGGAGGACATGTGGATAAAGGAACCATCCAGGTAAACATTGTGGATCTGGATGAGAACCCGCCGCCGGATCCTAACGCGGATGACCGCAATGACGATTTCAGCCGTCCATCCGTCCCGGAAAATGAGGAAAAAACTTCCGCAGAGTGGGGTGTGTGGAGACCCTGGTGGCGGGAATACTGGGTATGGCACAGCGGTGACGAGGATGATGACGGATATTGGTGCGACCATGGTTGGTGGGAGTTTGATTTTGACCGATATTCTGCAAGCCTGACCGCCTCGATGGAGATTTCTCCAGATGAGAAAGCGCCGACCGCCAGCGGAAATACCATGAAGTCCGGGTATGGCTTCAATGAGAGGGTGGAAACGCATGTCAGCACAAACCAAAGCTCTGCAGTTACACCTGCACAGAATGCGGTGACTTATTTCCCTGAATTCCAGTACCAGAATTTCTGGAGGCTTTTGGAGCGGATGAATAGCGGGAATGATATGGCTCATGAATTTAAGGAAAACCGTTACAGCACGTATAACAGGCGCACCCACTTCACACCGATCTGGTATCCGGACGGGAGCTATACCGCTTATACATGGCTGATCGACTGCTGGACCCCGGCAGGGATGCTGTCCATGAACCTGACAGATTCCCTGACGATTGACGGGAACCTTTGGAGTGACTGGCACATCGCGCCGCAGACACCGGATTAATTTTTCAGAAAAAGGAAGGAGAAAACCAAATGAGACTGAAGCGAATGAAACTGCTCCTCATCACTGCTGCACTGGCTGCCTGTGTGCTTAGCATTCCGGCTTATGCGGCATCGGGTGATGTTGCCGGAGCAATCGAAGGGACTTGGGATACGGCATCCGAACAGATCAAAACCGTGGTAAACAATGTCGTGTTTCCCGCAATTGATTTAATCCTGGCGGTATTTTTCTTTGGGAAACTCGGCACCGCATATTTTGATTACCGAAAGCATGGGCAGTTTGAATGGGCCGGCCCTGCGATCCTGTTTGCGTGCCTGGTCTTTACTCTTACCGCGCCGATGTATGTATGGCAGATCTTGGGGATGTGATTTGCTTTGCCGATAGAGAAATCGGAACAGAAAAAACAAGGGAGGAATGAAGGTGGGATGCTGGGGAATTACAGCTTTTGAGTCTGATGCGGGACTGGATGCGGTGGATTTAATCCGAGAAAATTTGCCTGACGATGGGAAAATGAACCTGAAAACCATGATCCAGTTATTGCAGGAAGATGGATGGTGTTCTCCACAGGACGTAACCGATGGGGACAGCCATAGCAGCCCGATGGCATTGGCAGAAATTATTGTGAAATTTCGGAATAAAGACATGACGGGGCTGGATGCTGATCTTTATGCGACGAAAGGCAGGAAGTTTGCTTTTATGACATCGTTTACAGCTGACAAAGAGTCCATCGGATGGCTTCAGGGTTATCTGACAGATACGCTTAAATACAGCCGGGAGAATGCTGCCAGGGGAAGGAAATGGAATGGATGGTTTAAAGAAAAGGACTGGAACAACTGGCAAAACCATATGGAATGTCTCATCCGGCACATGGATGAACTTCTTTCGACACCGGAAGATACGATTGAACTGATCCAACCAGAAACGCAGGAGATGAGTGGGCTGACAGGAAGAAATAATGGGATTTCCGACATGAGGATAACGTAGAAAAGGGGGCTTCGGATGACAAAGTTTGAACAGGAACTTCGCAGGATGTTTGACCATGATGCGGTGTTCCCAAAAACAAAATTTGCAGGGAATGCCTGCTATGGAAGGCTTACGGACCAGATTCGTGTAAAGATCCACTTCCAGACAGGAATGGTGGCAGACCACTATGACCGCCTGAAAGTCACGCTATTGAACCGAAATGAGGGAGTCATTGACACTGTAGCATTAAAATTTCAGGATCTTTTGGGGATGAAGAAAGTCAGCAATCCCAACTTTGGAGAAGGCATTTCCCCACATCTGTGGCGTGATGGAAATAAGGTGGATTGGTATGTATATCATCCGACCGAAACGGATTACCGGGCGCTGACCGATGCGGTAAAGACGTACTTGGAGGTTTTTCTGGAGCCTTCGGAGGAATTGCAGCCAGGGCAGAAGATGTGCTGAGACAGGAAGGGAGGTAAAACCAAAGCGTGTTCATATGGGATTTTGTCGCCGATACCGTACTCGGACAGATCGTAGACTGGATCTACGGTCAGGTGGTAGGGTTTCTTGGTGATTTTTTTATGCAGATGGGAAATATGGGCGCTGATCTGTTTGAGATGACCTGGGTGCAGTCCATTGTCCTGTTCTTTTCTTATCTGGCCTGGGCGCTTTATATCACGGGGCTTGTAGTGGCTGTGTTTGAATGCGGGATCGAATGCCAGAATGGGAGAGGCAGCATCCGTGAGACGGCAATCAATGCGGTTAAAGGATTTATGGCGGTAAGCCTGTTTACAGTGGTGCCGGTGGAACTTTATAAGCTCTGTGTATCCCTCCAGGGGAGTTTTACAGCGGATATTACCGGCTTGGGGGATGATTTCGGAACCGTTGCGTCGAATATCATTACTTCCCTGCAGGATGCGGGAACCTGGGAGGAAGCTGCGAATGCAGGTGTGTTCGGAGGCCTTAACAGTATCACAAGTCCTCTCTTGATGATCTTTATCCTGATTATGATGGGATATGCTGTGATTAAAGTGTTTTTTGCCAATTTAAAGCGCGGCGGTATCCTGTTAATCCAGATCGCAGTGGGAAGCCTTTATATGTTCAGTGTACCGAGAGGGTATATTGACGGGTTTGTCAGCTGGTGCAAGCAGGTCATTGGGCTGTGTCTGACGACTTTCCTGCAGGCAACAGTATTGATTGCGGGCCTGATGGTAGTAAAGGATCATGCTCTTTTAGGGCTGGGACTCATGCTATCTGCCGGGGAAATCCCCAGGATTGCCGGACAGTTCGGACTGGATACAGGAACCAGAGCCAATGTGATGGGAGCGGTCTATGCGGCACAGGGAGCGGTTAACCTGACGCGTACTGTCGTACAGACCGTAGCAAAATAAGAAAGCGGGTGGAATATGGCAGAGAAAAAACTGGTATATATTGCATCTCCTTATGCGGGGGATATTGTGGAGAATATCAAAACGGCGCAGGAAGCCTGCCGGTATGCTGTGGAACAGGGGGCAGTCCCCATAGCGGTGCATCTGATGTATCCGCAGTTTTTGGATGACGGCTCCCCGAAAGACCGGGAAGTCGGACTTCAAATGGGGCTTCGGATATTAGGTGTCTGTGATGAACTGTGGTTGTGCGGGGACCGCATCTCTTCCGGCATGCAGAAAGAGCTGGAAGCGGCGGAAAGGCTTTCCATCCCGGTAAGAAGAGTCAGTGGCCAGGAACTTGCAGACTCTTTGGCACAGGAAGCCGGGCAGGCGTTTGTCGGCATGGGGATGAGCCATTGCTGACGCTTGGGAGCCTGTTTGACGGGATCGGCGGCTTTCCCCTTGCCGGCATCCATAACGGCATTACGCCGCTTTGGGCCAGTGAAATTGAACCATTTCCCATCCAGGTAACGAAACTCCGATTTCCGGATATGGAACATGTGGGGGATATCACAAAGCTGGATGGCGGGAAGCTGCCGCCGGTGGATGTAATCTGCGGGGGAAGCCCCTGTCAGGATCTGTCCGTTGCAGGACAGAGACGAGGCCTTGCGGGGAAACGCTCCGGCTTGTTTATGGATCAGGTACGCATTGTAAAGGAGATGAGAGAAGCAGATGCCGAACGAGGAATACCAGATTACCTTAGCAGACCTCGATACCTCGTTTGGGAAAATGTACCGGGAGCCTTCAGCTCTTCAGACGGCGAGGACTTCCGGGCGGTCATCGAGGAAATCGTCCGTATTAAGAAGGGTTCCTGTCATGTGCCTCGACCTGACACCGGGCGCTGGGAATCTGCTGGGGCTGCCATTTTGGGAACTGAATTCAGCTTGGCTTGGCGAGTATTGGACGCTCAATACTGGGGAGTCGCCCAGCGTCGCCGTCGTATCTTCCTTGTCGCGGATTTTGGAGGCCTCACCGCACCCCAGATATTATTTAAGCAGGACCGCCTGCTTAGGGATTCTGCGAAGGGCAAAGGCGAGAGGAAAGAATCTGCCGCCTCAATTAAAAACGGCGCTGATGATCCAGGCGGGGGTAACAGAGACATAACAGAAGAAGAAAATTGCCTGTGCTTGAATGATCAAGGAGGCAGCCGGATGCATATGACGGAGGATGTGTCAGGGACGTTGCGGGCGCAGGAACAAGGGCACCAGCCCCTTATCTTGGCAAACCAGCAGAGCCGGGCTTATATTGGAGAAGGGGTCTGTCCTACCATTACAGCAGCGGCCGGAACCAGCGGGAATAATCAGCCGGTGCTGTTTGAGAATCATGGGATTGATGCCCGCTATACCGGACCCCACGAAGTAGCGCCGACTATGTCCGCCCGGTATGGGACCGGAGGAAACAATGTTCCTCTGGTGGCCGAAGAACCGGAGAGCTATTGCATTTCAGGAAATATTATTGACAGACAGGAAAAAAACGGAGGGAACGGCTTCGGCTGTCAATCGGATCTCAGCTACACGTTGACAGCTACGGACCGGCATGCGGTGTTCAGCCGGCAGCGGAGCGATGAGTTTATGGAAAATGAGGTAACGGCAACACAGAGTGCAAGACAGCACAAGGATGCAACGGATCTTGTGTGCCAGCCGGAGGTGTTCGGACAGTCCCAGTATGGGGCTTATGCAAAAGGGTGTGCGACTATTCGAGCAAGCGGCGGTGATCATGGAGGCGGCAGCGAAAATTTGGTGGCGGTAACGTCATGCCAAACAGTTTCCAACCGCCTGATCCGCCGCCTGACTCCGTTGGAGTGTGAGCGCCTTCAGGGGTTTCCTGACGGCTGGACGGATATTCCGGGCGCCTCGGACAGTGCCCGATATAAGGCTCTCGGCAACAGTGTAGCGATTCCATGTGTGGATTTTGTTCTGCGTGGAATCGCTTATTTTTTGCAAAAGAGGGGAGAAAAACAGTGACCTGCTCTCTTTGTTGGTAGTGCTTCCTTTGAAGGAAATTCCTTGTTGGGTATTGCCATAGCTATTCCATAAGGCTTTCGATATACTTGGCTTGCAGGATCAAAGAAAGGAGCGTTCCTATGGAGAACCGAAAAAATTTATGCGCAATGATCCCGGAAGCCCTGTATGAAAAAGTCGGGAAAGAAAAGGGACGGCTGGAAATGACACTGAACCAGTACGTTGAGATGGTACTGAAGGAACATTTTGAAGGAGGAAAGATAATGGCAAACGGGACAAGAACACTGGCATTTCAGGTATCAGAGGAATTATTTATGCGGATCAAGGAGCACTTAAAAAAGACAGGGCTTAGTCAGAAAGACTTCGTGATCGGGCTGATTGAGAACGCCCTGCAGGAAGCAGAGAAAGAAAAGCCGTAAGGGAGATAAGGAATGATTCAAATTTAGTGCCGCCGGAAGCAATATGCTGCCGGCGGTAAATTTATGTGGAGGTGAAGGTTTGTATATCTATCCGGACAACTTAAAATCCAGGGCAGTCTTATGGCTCTGGCAGCTTCGGGATATCGGTATCATCGGTGTGTGCGCTTTGATATCCGTTTTATCCCTTACACAGGCAGGATTTGTCCCGCCGATTGTCCTGACCGCGGTATATGCGTTTCTGACGATCCGCTTTGAGGATACAAGCATCCTGGATTTTATCCGGTATGCCTGTGCGTACTTTTTTACCAGACAGCAGCTCTATGAGTGGAGGTTTACGGAACATGAGCAGAGAGAAGAAACTTAAAAAGCAGGAGGCAAAGAGACAGGCTTCCACAAGGCAGCTCATCGGGGCAAAAGAGATCACGGACTACAGCCTTGTGACTTATGGACAGGGAGAATTGGTGTATTTTATCGTGAAGCCGACCAACATCTCTGTGCTCTCCCAGGCCAGCGTGGGGGCAAGGATCTATGCGCTGATGACGGTACTAAAAGGCGTAGCGGAAATTGAAATGTTGTGCTTAAACAGCCGGGAGAGCTTTGAGGATAATAAGCAGTTTTTGAGGTCCCGGATTGAGCAGGAGGAAAATCCCGTAGTCCGAAAGCTGCTGGAAAAAGACCTGACTCATCTGGATCGGATCCAGGTGCAGATGGCAACCGCCCGCGAATTTTTGATCGTAATCCGGTTGAAGGATGAAAAAGAAACCGAGGTGTTCCCCTATCTTGCGCGTATTGAAAAGTCCTTAAAGGAGCAGGGCTTTTCCGTCAAGCGTGCGGATAAGGAAGATATCAAAAGACTTTTAGCTGTGTACTATGAGCAGAACGTGACCACCGAAAAGTTTGAAGATTTTGACGGGGAGCGCTGGATTATCCCGGACGATTAAAGGAGGTACTCATTTGAGAAGAACAAATACAGCTGCGGCACCCGAAATGGCTGGGGATGTGAGAATCCAGGAATTTCTGGATATGATCGCCCCATCGGTCATCAAGTTTGAAACCGATCACTTTATCTGCGGCAATACCTTCCGCTGCGTGTGGGCGTTGAGGGAATACCCGACATCCACCGATGAGCAGGCGATCCTTTCCCATCTTGGGGAAAAAGACGGGGTGACCCTTCGGATCTATACCCGCCATGTGACGCCGATGGAGGAAAAGAAGATTATCAGCAACGCGGCGAACAAAAACCGCATGGACCGCAGCAATACGAACGATCTTCAGCAGACCGTGCTGGCGGAGAGCAACCTGCAGGATGTGGCGACAATTGTAGCACAGATGCACCGAAACCGGGAACCGCTCCTTCACACGGCGGTATATTTGGAGCTGTGTGCCCATGATATCGACCAGTTAAAGCTTCTTCAGACCGAGGTACTGACGGAACTGATCCGCGCAAAGTTAAATGTAGACCGGCTGATGCTAAGGCAACAGCAAGGGTTCCAGTGTGTAATGCCAACCGGATGGAACCTGTTCCGTGACCAGTTTGAGCGGGTGCTTCCCGCGAGCAGTGTGGCGAACCTATACCCTTTTAACTATTCGGGGAAAACGGATCCCAACGGATTCTATATCGGCAGGGATAAGTTCGGCAGCAACGTGCTGGTGGATTTTAACCGCCGGGCGGATGACAAGACCAATGCCAACATCCTGATCCTGGGAAACAGCGGCCAGGGAAAGAGCTACCTGTTAAAGCTTCTGCTCACTAACCTTCGGGAATCCGGCATGCGGATCGTGGCTCTGGATCCGGAAATGGAATATGAGGATCTGACGAATAACCTGGGCGGCTGCTTTATTGACCTGATGAGCGGGGAGTTTCTTATCAATCCTCTGGAGCCAAAGACCTGGGATGATACAGGAAGCCCGGAGGATCTGGATGCGCCGCAGACCTTCCGCATACGCTCCCGCCTGTCGCAGCATATCAGCTTCTTAAAAGATTTTTTCCGAAGCTACAAGGATTTCAGCGACCGGGAAATCGATGTGATCGAGATCATGTTACAGAAACTTTATACAAAATGGGGGATCAGCGATCAGAGTCCTTTTGACCGGATGGCCTCCACGGACTACCCGATCCTTTCCGACTTTTACACCTTTATCGAGCAGGAGTATAAGGATTTTGATGAAAACAAGAGACAGCTCTATACTGCAGAGATGCTCCAGAGCATCCTGTTGGGGCTTAACTCTATGTGTGTGGGAGCAGAGAGCAAGTTTTTTAACGGCCACACGAATATCACGGATGCGGGCTTTATTACTTTTGGAGTAAAAGGACTTTTACAGGCAGGGAGGAGCCTTAAAAATGCCCTGTTGTTTAATATCCTATCCTTTATGTCCGATGAACTTTTGACGGAAGGGAATACCGCGGCAAGCCTGGATGAGTTCTATCTGTTCCTTTCAAACCTGACCGCCGTGGAATATGTCCGCAACTTTATGAAGCGTGTCAGAAAGAAAGAATCGGCGGTCATCATTGCCAGTCAGAACCTGGAGGATTTTAATTTGGACGGTGTGAAGGAGTACACCAAGCCGCTGTTTTCCATCCCGACCCATCAGTTCCTGTTCAACGCCGGCAGTATTGATGCCAGATTTTATACGGATACATTGCAGTTAGAGGACAGTGAGTATAACCTGATCCGCTACCCACAGAGGGGCGTGTGTCTCTATAAATGCGGCAATGAGCGTTATAACCTGATGGTTCATGCACCGGAACACAAGGCGAGGCTGTTCGGAAAGGCAGGTGGAAGATAAAGGAGGTGACGGCAGATGGATCTCAAAGAACAGAGATTTGGGATCGAGATCGAGATGACAGGCATCACCCGTGAGGCCGCGGCGGAAACGGCGGCGGAATACTTCGGGACCCGCAGCCGCTATATCGGAACCTATTATGATGCCTACGCGGCGCTGGATCCGGAGGGGCGGCAGTGGAAATTTATGAGTGACGGAAGCATTGATGCGCAGAAAAGGGCAGGAGGAAAGAAGATATCGGCTGACCGTGAATACCAGACGGAAATGGTAAGCCCCATCTGCCGGTATGAGGACATTGCCTCCATTCAGGAGATTGTGCGGAAACTAAAAGAGCGGGGTGCCTTCGTAAACAAAACCTGCGGGATCCATGTGCATATCGACGCCTCTCCGTTCGATGCCAGGACGCTCAGAAATATCACCAACATCATGGCGTCCAAGGAGGATCTGATTTATAAGGCCTTGCAGGTCTCCGTGTCCCGCGAGCATTCCTACTGCAGGAAAGTGGAGCAGCGTTTTCTGGAGGAGCTGAACCAGAAGAAACCGAAAACACTGGATGGGGTGGAGCGCATCTGGTACGGCGGGGATAGCCGCAGGGATATGCACTATGATGACAGCCGCTACCACTGCCTGAACCTGCATTCCGTATTTCAGAAAGGGACCGTGGAGTTTCGGCTTTTCAACGGGACGCTCCATGCGGGTAAGATCAAAGCCTATATCCAGTTTTCTCTTGCAATCGGGGCGCAGGCGTTAAACCAGAGCTGTGCCAGCCGGAGGAAAACCCAGACGACCAATGAAAAATATACCTTCCGTACCTGGCTCTTACGGCTGGGATTAAACGGGGAGGAATTCGCCACAGCCCGCTATCATCTGTTGAAGGAACTGCCCGGCTGCATTGCATGGAGGGATCCCGCCCAGGCGGAGGCTCAAAAGGAACGGATGCGGCAGAAAAGGGAAAAAGAGAGGGAGGCGGCAGCATCGGAGCGGCAGGCCCCTTCCAGTGTGCAGGAGCCGAATCAAACAGAAGGAGCAGAAGATGCCGAGGTTTTGGAAGAAGCCCCGGCTTTTATGATGCGGATGTAGGAAAGGAGAATCGTGCAATGAGCAGGAAAGAGAGACTTTATATTGCCTACGGCAGCAACCTCAATCGGCCGCAGATGGCATTCCGCTGTCCGACCGCAAAGGTGGCCGGAGCGAGCGAGCTGAAAGGGTATGAGCTGCTGTTTCGAGGCGGAAGGCTTGGAGCGGTTGCGACCGTGGAACCCAAGGAAGGAAGCTCGGTCCCTGTGCTTCTCTGGAAAATCCGGGAAGCGGATGAGGCAGCGCTGGACCGCTATGAAGGATACCCCAGATTTTATGGGAAGCAGATGATGGAGGTGGATTTAAACGGGAAAAAAGTGTCGGCCATGGTGTATGTGATGACTCCCGGATATGAATTCGGGATCCCTTCGGAGCGCTATGCGGATACGATCCTTAAAGGCTACGAGGAGGCGGGATTTGATCCTCAGATTTTGGAGGATGCGATTGACCATGCCTATGAGCTTGTGGCTGAGATGGAAGAGCAGGCAGGAATGAAAGCCCGGTTCGGGATGGGAGGATTCGATACGTTCCACTAAAAAGCAAAGAAAAAGTGAGACGGAAGTCCCCGCTCACTTCTTTACGGCTGTAATTGCTTTGATATAAGAACGGAGCATCTCCTCCACATAAGGGAGATATTCCGGATCCAGACCGGACAGCATGGCGTTGACCGTTGACAGGTCTCCATGTTCTTCTTTTCCGAAGAGAATATAGTCGGCAGAGACTCCCAGTGCATGGCAGAGCTTTACAAGGGATTCAGCGGTAAAACTGCCGGAGCCAAGCTCGATGGTGCCTAAAAACGAGCTTGCCAGATCCGCTTTTTCCGCAAGAGTTTCCCGTGAATATCCGAGAGCTTCCCTGCATTTTCGGATCCGTCCGCCTATCTCTATATTGAACTGTTTTTTCAAACCATCACCACCTCATATACCCTTGATAGTGATAGTTTATCTTACTCAATCGAATATAAACATCATTGATAGAGGTTGATTGACAACCTGTATAAAGTATAATAGAAAGGGGGAATGCCTATGGCAGCTCCGGCCGCAGTAGTGGCGGCAAAGGCCGTCCTGGCCACGGCAGCGGATAAACGAACGAGGACTGTGGTTCTTTCTGTAGCTGCGGCACTGCTTGTTCCGTTTATCTTAATTATGACTGTTATCTTATGTACCTTATCCGGAGCGGCGGATCATAACACCTCAGCCGTAAATACGGCGTTTCATGGCGGGTATCTATCTTCAAAGGTACCAGGCCAATACCGGATGTACATTGAGAAGATGCAGGACTGCTTTCTTAATCTGGATCAGGCAGTCGCAGAGATTAATGACATGGCAGAGAATGAAACTTTAGATGCGGATCAGGTAAAATCGGTTTTTTATTCTCTGTTTTTTGGCGCGGACCAGCCCCGCATGGGCATGGAAGAATACCGGAAATTTGCAGATTGCTTTGTGGCGTATGAGGAGAGAGAGGACGAAGAAGGGGACAGCTATACGGTGGCTGTGCCGGTTCATGACCTGCAGACGGTCTATTTCAACCTGAATTCTGTGTTTGGCATATCGGCAGCCATGGAAACTCAGGTCAATGCGAACCGAATTTATACGCTGGTAAAATACGGACAAGCCCTGCCGGGAGGAAACGGTATGCTGCCGGGAGAGGCCATGGGAGACGGCAGCTTTGCGGCTCTGATGGCGGAAGCAACCAAATACATTGGCTGGCCTTATGTGTGGGGAGGAAGCTCGCCAGCGACCAGCTTTGACTGCAGCGGATATATTTGCTGGGTCTATACCAAGTCCGGTGTCTATAATCTTCCCCGTACCACGGCCCAGGGAATCTTCGATCAGTGTGCAGTAATCCCCAAGGAGGAAGCCAAACCCGGCGACCTGATCTTTTTTACAGGAACCTATGCGTCCGCAAGCCCTGTAAGCCATGTAGGGATCTATGTGGGAGGAAACCAAATGCTACACTGCGGGTCCCCCATCGGGTATGCCAATATTGATTCCGCTTATTGGTCCGGGCATTTCTATGCGATGGGGCGGCTTCCGGGAGGAGGGACTTATGAAAGCGACCTTTGAACGTAAGCCGGATTTTAACTTTAAGGATTTTGTCATTGAGAAAACAGTCGTAGTTCCTACGGAAGTGTTCGAGGATATGTTAAAGCATCCTCTGGAGGAGCGTCCTTTTATTACAGAGAACATCTCTTTGATGCATCAGGACGAGGGCGGCGTATACCACTGCCTCCTGGTTACCGGGAGGGGCAGAGCGGATGGAATCCTGGTGGAAAGTGAAGGCTATAGATACCCCAGATATGCGTCTTATGTGCCGGAGGCCGCCGCACTGCAGTACCCATCTCTCTCAAAGTGGAACATGGAATTGGCGTCCGCTGTGGATTTTATTATCACAGAAGGCACTGCCCAGACAACTGAAGGCAACTGGATTATAGACTTTGAAGAGCTGGAAGCCCGGACCGGTTTATGTGTGGATGGAAAGCCATTCCTGCAGGAGATGTTTAGAGATATGCTCTGGGATCGCCCGGAAACAGCCGATGTGATCATTGATGATGGCAGAATTGACATTGCTTATTATCTGGATTTCTGCCCAAATGTCTCGGAGAATCAGCAGGAGGAAGGTGTAGGAAGCGAGATGAAAATGCAGTGATAAAAGGATCTCTGTGAAAAAGTGACAAGAAGATTTGTCCGGTTCTCGTATCGACTTTTCCGGGGCGTTACGGTATCCTCTGTGGCTGAAAGGAGGGATCCGGACAGATGGATGGAATACTGGATCAATTGAATCAGGTGATCGAAGCCAGGCTCGCGCAGATCAAGGACGGGATGGAGGAGAAAAATCTAACGGAGTGCTTGAAAGAGACAAAAGAAGAAGTGGAGCGTATGGATCGGATTTTGCGCATGCTGCCGAGAGACGAAATGGAGTGGCTGAATGACAAGCTGTTGGAACGGCTTACCATTCCAATGGAGGAGCGGATGCGATATTACAAAACCGGCTTGTCCGATGCCATCGAGCTTCTGCGGTTTCTTAGAGCCTGAAAAAAGGATGGAACAGAAAGCGGCCTTTAAACGGCCGCCTGTTCTTGTCATATATTATAAAAAACAGGAGGACTGCGAATGAAGAATACAACCCTGACAGTAACGTTCAATACGGAGAAACTGGATGCGCTGACATTCCATATGGAAAAACGCGAAGCGGATCTGCAGACAGAGTTAAATGATACAGTCCAGCGGCTTTATGAAAAATATGTGCCGCAGGCAACCCGTGAATATATTGATGACAAGGTCTCCCGTGATGCTGCGGGAAAGGACCGTGCCCGCCGTCCGGTACGCCCGGCAGCCCGCAGATCGGAGGAGGAGAACTCAGAGAAAACCCTGGCGGGAGGCAACGCTGAACTGCTTCCACCCGTGTAAGCCCCTGTGGGCCGCCGTGTCGGCTTTTTGGGAAAGGAGTGGGACCTGCATCCCCTGACAGAAGATTTCGGCCATGTCGAGGCGATTTGGGAAAAGGGAAGAAAACCCTCCGGGAATGCTTTCCCAGGCGGGATTTTGACAGAGCAGGCAGGGTCGAAATGTGTGCAGGTTAAAGGGCGGGTGGCTTTAAAGAGCCTCCCTGCCCGCTTCACACCGCCCGGCAAAGCCGTGCGGGGATTTTCCTTTCCACCCATAAAATGGTCTTTAGAGAATCCAAGTGGCTTGGAGGGGAGTTAGGCAGGCTGTTTGGAAAAATGACAGGTGGCTTTGGAATCAACGGCGGAAAGGAGGCGTTTATGAGCGGAAATGCAGAGAAAACCAAGTTTTCCATTCGGGTGGATACGGAACTGGTTGCCCTGGCAGATGCTTATATCAAAGACAGCACGGTAAGGAACCGCACGGAGCTTATGGAAGATGCGCTGCGTTTCTACCTGGGATTTCTGACATCAAAGAAAGCGGAGGATTACCTGCTCCAGTCAATTTCCTCTGTGATGACGGGAACAATGCAGGACAGTGAAAACCGCTTGGCTCGCATGGATTTTAAAATCGCGGTGGAGTTGTCAAAGCTGTCCCAGGTCATCGCCTACACACATGATGTTGACGAGGAGGCCATGAAGCGCCTGCATACAAAATGTGTGGAGGAGGTCAGGCGCATCAACGGAGCGATTGATTTTGAAGATGCATACAAATATCAGAAGCGAGAAACCTAAAGGAACAGGAAAATCTTTGTTGGGTTTTGGTATAGACTTACCACTCAGAATTTGTTTATTGTGTGCTGAAAAAGGAGTGATCCGGTATGGACAAGAAGGAAATTTATGAGATGGTCATTCAGGAGATGACGGAGCATGCGCTGATGCGGCGCAGGGAAAGCTGTGAGGAAGAAGAACAAAAACTTTATCAGGAGATTGGTGTCTTATCGGAACAGAAACGGGATGTGCTTGCAAAGCTTTCAACTGAGGCTCGTCAGGTGATTGATGACTACATCACGAAAACAAATCTGATTGCACAGCATGAATGCGAGTATCTCTATGTACAGGGCGCAAGGGACTGCGTAGAGCTGTTAAAAAAGTTAGGTGTATTGTAAAACACAGAAAGAAGGGTCTGCTTCGGCAGGCCTTTCTTCTTTCAAGGAGAGGAAACCGGATTGCCAAAACTGATTTTTACTTCCCGGTATCTTAAAGACGCACCGGCAGCGCAGCTGGAAAACTATGTGCGATACATCGGTACACGCGAGGGAGTTGAAAAAATTGATGAAAGTAAATTGTATCTTCCAGCGACGGGCAATCAGAGACAACTGATCACTAAGCTCATCCGTGATATTCCACAGACAAAAGAACTGCTGGAATACACGGATTTTTTATTGAAGCCAACGATTGGCAATGCTTCTGAACTGATCTCTCGTGTGCTGGAGCAAAATGTGGATCTTATTGGGACGCGCAGAAACTATGTGGATTATCTTGCAAACCGTCCCCGCGTGGAGCGGGTGGGAGAGCATGGTCTTTTTACAGATGCCGGAGAGCCTGTCATCTTAAAAAAGGTACAGGAAGATGTGGCACAGCATAAAGGACCGATCTGGACCCATGTGATCTCTCTGCGGCGGGAGGATGCAAAACGGCTTGGATATGACTGTGCATCCCAATGGATGGCACTGCTTCGTTCCAAGCGCGCCATGCTTTGTCGGCACATGAAAATCGACAGCGCAAATCTCAGATGGTATGCAGCGTTCCATAACGAGGGCCATCATCCCCATGTGCATCTGGTGGTTTATTCCGCAAAAGAAAACGACGGATATCTTACCAAGCCGTCCATTGAAGCCATGCGCTCCGAACTGGCCCATGATATTTTCCGGCAGGACTTTGCAAACCTTTATGAGGAACAAAATCCGGCGAGAGAGGAATTGAAATCCGGCGCGGAGGATGTACTGCGGCAGAAACTGGAGGAACTGAAAAGCGGTGTCCTTGTGAATGGCCGGATTGAACGTATGATGATTACTTTGTCGGAACGCCTGCAAAATACGTCAGGGAAAAAGGTCTATGGGTATCTGAAACGGGATGTGAAAAATCTTGTGGATCAGATCGTGGATGAGCTGGAAAAAGATAAGCGTGTGTCGGAATTATACCAGGCTTGGGGAAAGTGGCAGAATGAGATTCTCCTGACCTATCGGAATGATTCGCTGCCCCTTCCTCCTTTATCGAAGCAGAAGCAGTTTAAAAGTATCAAAAACATGGTAATCGCGGAGGCGTTAAAGCTGGACGGTTCCCATTTTTCATTTGAGGATGCGCATGCTCCGGAGCCGGAGGAAGGTTGGGAACTGGAAGAATCTTTGGAGAGAGAAAACCTGTTGGAACCGGATGCTCTCTTAGAAGAACGGGAACTGCCGGAAGAGGGAGAAGCACAGAATCGACAGGAAGCATTTCATGCAGACTGGACTAAGCAGTATAAACTTGCGCGAAAATATCTGTATGGCGGAAACGATGTGGAGCAGGATTTTTCCCAAGCGCTTGTGTTGTTCCTTGCTGAAGCAAAAACAGGAAATGCGCTTGCCATGTATGATCTGGGGAGGATGTGCGCGGATGGGCTTGGGTGTGAAGCAGATCCGGAATTGGCAAAAGACTGGTACCGGAAGGCCCTGACGGCTTTCCTTTACGCAGAGCGCACGGGGAAAGAACTGAAGCTCCCCTACCTGTGGTATCGCATCGGAAAGATGTATGCTGCGGGGCTTGGGACAGAACACAAGGTAAGTGGCACCGAAGGTGCAGGAGAGGAAAACCTGGGCCGGGATTATGCATCCGCCGCTACATGGTTTTCAAAGGCGGTCTCACGAAACCATAAGTATGCTCAATATTCTCTTGCCGGATTGTATTACCGCGGGCAGGGAGTAGAGCAGGATTTTTCCCAGGCGTTCCTGCTGTATCAGTTGTCTGCCAAACAGGGAAACCCGTATGCATCTTATGAACTGGCAAAGATGCTTGGGGACGGGATAGGCACGGATCCGGATCCTTGGCAGGCGAAGGAACAGTTTGAGAAAGCATTTATCGGTTTTTCCGCTCTGGAGAGGGAAAGCCATGATGATAAGCTGCAGTACCGCCTGGGATGGATGCTCCATACCGGGACCGGCACAGAAAAGGATGAGGAACGGGCGGCAGAGTATTGGAAACAGGCTGCACAGCTCGGAAATATTCATGCACAGTATGCTCTGGGAAAGTTATGGCTTACGAATGGTGCCGGTAATCTAAAGCAGGCAGTGGAATGGATCGAGAAAGCGGCAGAAGCAGGGAACGGTGCTGCGCAGTATGCGTTGGCAAAAATCTATCGGGACGGAGAACATGTCTCAAAAGATATTGGAAAAGCAGTCGACCTCTTCACTTTATCTGCGGAACAGGGAAATGGGTATGCGGCTTATCAGCTGGGGAAATTGTATCTTGCCGGTGAAGAAATCCCAAAAGATGTGCAGGCGGCTGTGCGGTGGATGGAAGCTGCGGCTGAGAAAGGAAATTCCTATGCCCTGTATGCTCTCGGCAAGCTGTATCTCTGCGGGAAGGATGTCCCATACGATAAAGAGAAAGCTGTTTTTTATCTGCAGGCATCTGCCGAGCAGGGAAATATGTATGCACAGATTCTTCTGGAACATATGGGGTCATTTCACAATCCGTTCACCTTTCTTGCAGCAACTCGGCTTTTGCACCATTTGGAAAAACTGTTTCAGGAGGATTACTGGAAAGGCACAGGAGGTGTTTCCTATCACATCGACCGAAAGCGCAGAAGGAAACTGGCGGAGAAAAAGCAGGCACAGGGGCATAAACGGGATGACCATGAGCCGGTACAACAAGTTTATTAAGGGAGGTGGATGTATGGCCGGGTATGTTTATTTCACAGAAGAGCAGAAACAGCGGGCCAACCAAGTAGATCTGGAAGATTTCCTGTCCCGCCAGGGGGAGAAACTGCTGCGCTCCGGCAGGGAGAAGCGTCTGTCCAGCGATCACAGTATCACTGTGCGGGGAAACCGCTGGTATGACCATGCCACAGAAAAAGGCGGATATCCGATTGACTTTGTGAAGATGTTCTACGGGCAGAGCTTCCCCGATGCGGTAACGATGTTGCTGGGCGGAGAGCAGGGACAAACTTACCGTGAAAGCAGAAAAGTGGAACCGGAGCCACAAAAACCGTTTCTGCTTCCCGAAGCCAATCCGGATATGCGCCGGGTATTTGCATACCTTACCGGAACACGCTGCTTGGACCGAAGTGTGGTAAAAGTATTTGTAAAAGCAAAGATGATCTATGAGGATGCGGTGTACCACAATGCGGTGTTTGTCGGCTATGACTCAGACGGTGTTCCCCGTCATGCGCATAAGCGGGGAACTTATACGAAAGGGGAACCGTTCAAAGGAAATGTGGACGGATGCGATCCGAGATACAGCTTTCACTGGATCGGAAAGAGCGATATGGTCTATGTGTTTGAGGCGCCTATTGATCTGCTTTCCTTTATTTCCCTTTATCAAAAGGACTGGCGGATACACAGCTATGTGGCTCTCTGCGGTGTGGCGGAACATGCGCTTTTGCAGCTTCTATCCGATGTATCTCAGGTAAAAAGAATTGCATTGTGCCTTGATAATGATAAAGCGGGGATACAGGCGCGGGAGAGAATCAAACAGAGGTTATCGGAGCGGGGATACCGGGATGTATTCCCGCTCTTTTCACAGCAAAAAGACTGGAATGAGGATCTGCAGGCACTTACAAAGCCACCTCCAAAGCAGGAGGAGCAAGGATTTGCTATGCGGATGGACTGAAGGGAGGAATGAAATGGAAGCAGAGAACATTATCCTGTTTGTCTGCATCGGACTTGGGATGTTTGCGGTGATCGGCGGTCTTGCGATGCTGTCCAATTACTATACGTTAAACGGAATCAAGTCACGGACGGTCGGAGACGGCCAGCATGGGACCGCAAGGTTTGCCACGGAGAAAGAGATCCGGGAGACATACGCTCATGTCTCCTATGAACCGGAAAAATGGAGGCGCGGGGAAGCTCTTCCTACGGAGCAGGGACTGGTGGTGGGATATAAAAAGAAAGGGAACTCCATTACAGCCCTGGTAGACAGCGGAGATATCCACTGTTTGATGATCGGGGCGGCTGGTGTCGGCAAGACTGCTAACTTTTTATACCCGAATATTGAATATGCCTGCGCATCAGGAATGAGCTTTCTGACAACCGATACCAAGGGTGACCTGTTCCGAAATTATGCGGGAATCGCAAAGGAGTGCTACGGCTATCATATTTCCATCCTGGATCTCAGAAATCCTACCCGCTCGGATGGAAACAACATTTTGATGCTGGTCAACAAATATATGGATGAATATCTGCTGGATCCGAAGAATCTGGCGGCAAAGGCCAAGGCGGAAAAATACGCGAAGATCACAGCAAAGACCATCATCAGTTCGGATGGTGCATCCGCCAGCAGCTACGGACAAAATGCATTTTTCTATGATGCGGCGGAAGGGCTTCTGGCATCGGTGATCCTGCTGATTGCGGAATACTGCCCGCCGGAGAAAAGGCATATCATTTCGGTGTTTAAACTGATCCAGGATCTGCTGGCCCCGTCCCCGGTAAAGAACCGGAGCCTGTTCCAGCTTTTGATGGATAAGCTTCCGCCTACCCATAAGGCAAAATGGTTTGCCGGCGCTGCGCTCAATTCTGCGGATCAGGCCATGGCGTCCGTGCTGTCAACCGCTATGAGCCGTCTCAATGCCTTTCTGGACAGTGAGATGGAACAGATCCTGTGTTTTGACAGTTCCCTGGATACGGAAACCTTTTGTTCCACGAAGTCAGCCATATTTATTGTCCTGCCGGAGGAAGATAATACAAAATATTTTATGGTATCCCTGTTCCTCCAGCAGCTCTACCGGGAGATGCTGACCATTGCGGATGAGCATGGAGGAAAGCTCCCGAACCGTGTGATGATGTTTGCGGATGAGATCGGGACGATCCCCAAGATTGAATCCATGGAGATGATGTTTTCCGCAGGGCGTTCCCGCCGCATCAGTATGGTGCCGATCATTCAGTCCTTTGCACAGCTGGAGAAAAATTATGGGAAGGAAGGGGCAAGCATTATTATTGACAACTGCCAGGATATCCTGTTCGGAGGCTTTGCACCCAATTCGGAAAGCGCGGAGATCTTATCAAAGGCACTCGGCAACCGCACGGTGTTGTCCGGTTCCATATCCAGAGGGAAGAATGACCCCAGCCAGAGCCTGCAGATGATGAGCCGACCCCTGATGTCGCCGGATGAATTAAAAACTCTGCCGAAAGGCCGGTTCATTTTGGCAAAGACCGGATGTTTTCCGATGCAGACGCAGCTTCCCTTGTTTTTGAAATGGGGGATTCGATTTGGAAAGCCTTATGAAGTCCCTGAGCAGTCGGCGAGGTCGGTGGCTTATGCGGATCGGTTTGAGCTGGAGCAGGAGATCGTGCGCCGAAGGGATGAAGAGGAAGATAACGGATGGGATGATATGCTGGAAGGAGAAAATGCATCAGGCGAAGGAGGGCAAATCCATGCCGCGGTTCCGCAGCCGGGAGAATTACCGGGAAAGCACAGGAGAACGGCCAGGCGTCCGCCCCTTCGCACGGATTAGAAAGGCGGTGAAGCCCATAGGATATTTTTCTAAGATATACGCTGAGGAACTGCCGCATCGGGCAAAAGCGGTGTATATGTACTTGAAAGACCGCAGCGACAAAAAGGGGCAGTGCTATCCGGCAATTGGGACAATCGCAAAGGAGCTGCATCTGTCACGCAGGACGGTGGAGCGGGCGATTGAAGATCTGATTCGCGCCGGCCTTCTTAAAAAGGAGCAGCGGTGGCGGGAAAATGGTGGAAGGAGCAGCCTGCTTTATACACTGACCGACAGCAGTTAAGAAGAAAAAAATACGCCGCCAAGGGGATGCTTTGCTCTCTTGGTGGCGTATGGAATATGGCACCATGACGTATGCAGGGAAGGGAACACCTGAAGAAATCGTTTAAGATCAGAGAAAAAGAATAGTCGTTTCAACAGTCTGCACGATACGTTTCCAGCATGGACAGGATCGTGCTGCGGATTACCTGTTTGTCTCTGCTGTTTAACCGCATCATCATACGGATCAGCTGTTCATCCTCGCCGTCAATGGTCTGTAACTGTGGGTGGAGGATGGCATCTCCCGGTATATTAAGCACATCTACCAGGCGGAGAAGAATATCCAGACTGGGGCGTTTCTCTTCATTTTCCAAGGCCATAAGGAAGCGGGTGGTAATGCCGACTTTTTCAGCGACCTCATCCTGTGTACGCTTGGCGTCCAGCCGATATTTTTTAAATATAGGTCCCATGTAGGAAATATCCAACTTTTCCAGTCTATCCACTATCAGTTCACCTCCAACACCATTGTACAGTTCGGGTAAGGATTGGAGAACGTTTGCAAAGTTCGTTAAAAACACGAACTAAATATACAAAAGACTTGACAATAGTGCGAATAAACGAATAATATTCAGTATAGAATTTAAATTTAGAAAACGAAAAAACTATGGATTACATATCGGTTAAAGATGCAGCAATTAAATGGAATATTTCTGAAAGACGTGTTCAAAAGCTTTGTGAGTCGGGGCGAATAGAAGGTGTGCTTCGGTTTGGAAGATCGTGGATGATTCCGAAAGGGGAGGAAAAGCCTGCTGATAAACGACGGCGCATAATTCAGAAATAGTCTTAATATTTAAAGAGGTGAAAGGATATATGTATAATCCACAATTAGAAACATTTCTTTGTGTTGCCGAGTGTGGGAGCTTCAATAAAGCTGCAGAAAAATTATTTATCTCTCCGCCCGCTGTAATTAAGCAGATTAATCTTCTGGAGGAAAGCCTTGACCTTCAGCTTTTTGTCCGTACTCATCGGGGCCTTAAACTCACGGCTGCAGGGAAATCACTGGAAAAAGATACCCGATATATCATTCAGTACTGTAATGCATCGGTTACACGGGCTAAGAATGCAATGCAAAAGGATAAAGAAGTTATCCGCATAGGTAACTCTCCTATGACTCCTGCGGAGGCTATTGTTAATTTGTGGCCGAAGATCAAGGATGAATGCCCGGACATTAAGTTCCAGTTGATCCCGTATTATAATACCCCTGAAAATGCCAGGGAGATCCTTGCGAATCTGGGGGAAAATATCGATGTCGTGCCAGGAATCTTTGATGAAACGATGCTGGAACTGCGCAAGTGTGCAGGTCTTGAGATATCCAGGGAACCGATCTGCTGTGCCGTGCCCATTCACCATCGTTTGGCAGAGAAAGACTCGCTTACCGTTAAGGACCTTTATGGAGAAAAACTGATGCTCATAAGACGTAACTGGAGCCATCATGTAGATCTTTTACGGGATGAGATCTGGAAAAACCACCCGCAGATCCAGATCGTAGATTTTGATTTTTATAATACAGATGTGTTTAATGAATGCGAAAACAATAATTATATTTTAATGGCGATACAAAAATGGCAGTATGTACACCCATTTTTGAAGATCGTGCCTGTGGACTGGAGCTTTTCCATACCATATGGACTCCTCTATGCGACAAAACCTTCGCCTGTTGTGCGTAAATTTTTAAATGCGGTGGAAAAAGTGACTCATCAATAGCATCAAGTAACTGATAACCTTTAAGTTTATACTGCATAACCAATCGAGACTTCTTTGGAAGTCTCCTTTTTTTTATAATAAAACCATCAAAGAGCAAGGGAAGTGAAACATGAACATCGGGAAAGTATTTTTGGGACTCTTATGCATCCAGCTTAGCCTGAATGGCTGCAGCACTCAAAGTCAGGCTTCGGTGCAGGCCTCTGAATTTTCAGAAGGCGAAGAAGATGAATATGTAACAGCTTCCGTAAAAAAGGATATGATGATAACACCGTTCGCTGAAGATACACCGATCAATACTGTGGCAAGCGATTCCGTGTTCGGTGACTATGGGCGTCTTTTATTTCCTGTTGATGACTGGTACATGAATGGAGATACTTTGGGAGAATTGAGGCTTACCTGGTACAACAATATCGATCCCAAGGAGACAGTAGAGATCGTAAATACACTCTGGCAGCGGGCAAATGCCGGAGAAACGGTGTTTTATGATATCTATACGGATGAAGAAAAAACAGCAGATCCTGCTAAGGAGGATACAGGCTTGTTTTTCTTTAAAGGCGATCCGGGAGCAAAATTTGCAGTATGCAATGCCGGCGGAGGATTTGCATATGTGGGAGCCATGCAGGACAGCTTTCCGCATGCTCTGGAACTGTCAAAACTTGGATATAACGCATTTGCATTGATCTACCGCCCAGGAGCACAGACTGCCTGTGAAGATCTTGCAAGAGCCATCAGCTTTATTTTTGAACATGCAGATGAGCTGGAAGTGGATACAGACTGCTATTCCCTGTGGGGCGGTTCTGCGGGAGGGCGCATGGCGGCATGGCTTGGAACCTACGGCCCGAAAGCCTTTGGAGGTGACGATCTTCCAAGACCAGGCGCAGTCATCATGCAGTACACTGGGCACAGTGAATATTCGGAGCAGGATCCGCCTACCTTTGCCTGCGTGGGAGAAAGAGATGGCATTGCAGACTGGCACATTATGCAGAGAAGGCTTGAGGCCATGAGTGCAGCGGGAATCTCAACGGAATTCCACCATTATCCGGGCCTGCCCCATGGTTTCGGACTGGGAACAGGTACAGCTGCGGAAGGATGGCTTAATGAAGCTACAGCATTTTGGGAGGCACAGATGCCGACTGATTGACATAGATAAACAGATGAACAAAGAAAGGAAGCAGTGATATGAACAACTTTATTTTTCAAAATGCAACGAAGGTTTATTTTGGCAAAGGATGCGTAAAGGAGTATCTTGCATGCCTTACAAAAGATGCGGATACGATCTTGCTTGCCTATGGCGGAGGAAGCATCAAGAGAAACGGAGTTTACGATGAGATTACCGACATCCTCAAAAAGGAGGGAAAGACCATAGTTGAATTCTCCGGCATCATGTCAAATCCTACATATGCCAAGGTACAGGAGGGAGCAAAGCTCGCAAGAGATAATCATGCGGATATGATCCTTGCGGTAGGGGGCGGAAGCACCATGGACTGCTGCAAAGCAGTTTCCCTTCAGGCAGGATATGACGGAGACATTTGGGAGGATTTCTGGGCACATCAGGGTGTTATTGACTTTGCTCCGCTTCCTCTTGGAGTGATCGTTACTGTAGCAGGTACTGGGAGTGAGTGCAACGGCGGCGCAGTCATCACAAATGAAGAGAAGAAGATCAAGATGGGCAGGGATTACCCGAAACTGAATCCGACATTTGCACTGATGGATCCTACCTATACTTATTCAGTACCTATGGGACAGATGGTATCCGGCAGCTTTGATATTTTGAGCCATATCATGGAGACTTATTTCAGTGAGCCTGATGAGGATAACGTATCTGACGATATCATGGAAGCATTGATGAGAAGCGTAATAAGAAATCTGAGGGAGGCCATGAAGAACTCCGAAGATTATACAGCTCGTTCCAACCTTATGTGGGATTCAACCATGGCTGAAAACAGAGTCATAAAGATGGGAAAAAAGTGCGACTTTGAATGTCATAACATGGAACACCAGCTGGGAGCATACTCAAACTGTAATCACGGACAGGGCCTTGCTGTCATCCACCCTGTATATTACAGACATATCTATAAGGAAGGACTGTCTAAGTTCGTAAGATTTGCAAAGAATGTATGGGAAATCAGTGATGAAGGCAGAGATGAAGATGCTCTTGCGGTGGCAGGGATCAGTGCGCTTGCGGAATTTATTAAGGAGATCGGACTTCCCACTAAACTTAAGGAGATTGGAGTAAAAAAAGAGCAGCTTAAGGAAATCGCTGATTCCTGCGGCATCTCTCAGGGTAGCTATAAGGTCATGACGCACGAAGAAATCCTTCAGATATTTGAAGAGTGCTATGAATAAATAAAACTACAGACTTAGAGAGGAGAATACTGAATTATGAAAAAGAGACTGACGATCATTTTGAGCCTTGCAGTTTTAATGGGACTTGCAGGCTGCAGCAATCGCTCTGAAGCCGAGACTGAAGCGACGACAGCAGCACAGGAGACGGAAGTGGCTGCGGAGGAAACTACAGCAGGGGAGACAGAGAGTGAAGCATCGGAAGAAAACACTGAAACTGGCACTTCTGAAGAAGCTGATTCTGAAGCAGGCAGCGGCACGTTGGTCGTATATTATTCTGCTACAGGAAATACCGAGGCGGCGGCAAATTACATCGCAGATATCACAGGCGGGGATTTGTTTGAGCTGGAGCCGGTAGAGCCTTATACGGATGATGACCTTAACTGGACCGATGATAACAGCAGAGTTACTCTTGAACATGAGGATGAGAGCCTGAGAGATGTGGAACTGGTAGCTGATACGGTAGATAACTGGGACAGCTATGATACGGTATTTATCGGGTATCCTATCTGGTGGGGCATAGCGGCATGGCCTGTTGATACATTCGTGGAAGCAAATGACTTTACCGGAAAGACTGTCATCCCGTTCTGTACATCTTCAAGCTCCGGCATTGGAGACAGCGGAAATCTCCTTGCAGAGATGGCAGGCACCGGAGACTGGCAGGAGGGCATGAGATTCAGCTCTCGCGTTGCCGAAGAGGATGTGCAGGAGTGGCTTGACAGCCTTGGAATGTGATCAGAAAAAGGATGCTTAGACGAGACATGAAAAATAATAACGTAAAAAAGCTTCCTTTCGTTGCTATAGCGGGAGCAGCAATGTTCCTGCTGGCAGCTTGCGGAAGCAGCAATTCCGAAACAACTGCTGCTGAGACTGCTGCACAGGAGACGGAAGCGGATGAACTTCCTGATGGCGTGGTAGAAACAACAGAAGGGATGATACAGGGATCGAATGAGGACGGAATATATCGTTATCTGGGGATCCCTTATGCAGAGGCAAAAGAACGCTTTGTCCCTGCAGAAGATGTGGAGCCTTGGGACGACGTATTTGTAGCCGACAGCTATGGGCCCATGTCCCCTCAGGGATCTATATCAGGCGTGGGAGGCGATTCGAATCAGGATGGCACGGACAATAACTGCCAGAATCTGAATATCTGGACACCCGGAATCAATGACGACGAGAAACGTCCGGTCATGGTATGGCTCCATGGCGGCGGCTTTTCCACAGGCTCTGCCAATGAGGCAGGGTATGACGGAGAAAACTTGAGCCGTAAGGGAGATGTGGTAGTCGTAGGAGTCAACCACAGGCTCAATACCTTTGGTTTCCTGGATCTTTCCGCTTATGATGATAAATATCAATACTCGTCAAATGTGGGAATCATGGACATTGTGGATGCGCTGCAATGGATACAGGATAATATTGAAGCTTTTGGCGGAGACCCCGATAATGTGACGATATTCGGACAGTCCGGAGGCGGAGCAAAGGTGCTTGCATTGATGAGCTCTCCTTATGCAGAAGGCTTATTTGAAAGGGGGATCGTGGAGAGCGGCGCTACCGCAACGATGGGACCTGTCTTTAATTCTCAGGAGGCAAGCACAAGACTCGCGGAACATATTCTCGATAAGCTCGATATAGATCCTGAAAATGTGGATGAGATACAGGAAGTACCGGTTGATGAGCTTCAGGCGGCTGCTGCGGAGGCACTTTCTGAGACTGGAAATGAGCTTCAGATCCCTGCTGCACTTGGTGGAGGATATTCTATGGATTGGCAGCCTGTAATTGACGGAGATTTCCTCCCGACTGATCCGGTAAATGGAGATTCCTTTGCGGATGCAGGCAGAGATATACCGCTTCTGATCGGAAGCAATTTAAACGAATGGAGCGGATATTTTGAAGCTGATCCGATTGAGGGATCGGATGAGCTTACCGAAGCTCTGAGAGAAGCTTATCCAAACAAGCCTGAGCTTACTGCAGATATGGTGGATACGACTACGATCAGGATCCCGATCCTGAATATCATGGATCATAAGGTTGCTCAGGGCGGAGCTCCTGTATATGCATATATGTTTACATACGGAGATTCGTATCATACAGCGGAAATACCTTATGTGTTTAACAACGTGGAAAATGCTACGGATGAGCAGCAGGTTCTTGCTGATCAGATCAGTGAGGCATGGATCAACTTCGCGAGAAACGGCGTTCCTTCCGCAGAGGGCCTTCCCGAATGGGATCCTTATACCTTGGATGAAGGAGCAACCATGATTCTGGATACAGATTCGTATATGGCTTATCACCATGATGATGCACTCCTCTCGCTGTTGGTACCCGGATATACTCCCACATGGCAGACCTTAAGCAGTGCTGAGTCTCAGGAGGCCGGAGGATCAGCTGACGGAATAGTCACATCAGCAGAAGGCCTTCCCTTTGAAAGAGGGCAGCAGGTCTCAGGAGAATTTACGGGAAATGTATGGCTGGAGCCGCTTATTCCTCTCGATGATACTTATAACTTTCCTGCGACAAACAATATCATTTTTGAACCCGGAGCAAGAAGCTTTTGGCATTCTCACGGAGGAATGACGATTATTGGTACCGGAGGGGTCGGTTATTATCAGGAAGAAGGAAAGCCTGCACAGATCATTAAAAAAGGCGATGTGGTTCAATGCCCTGAGGGAGTGATGCACTGGCACGGCGCAGCGCCTGAAAACTGGTTTTCACAGATCGTGATCTTTGATTCCCAATATGTTCCCGCAGGGGATGCTCCTGAAAGCAGGGAAGTAACATCCGATGAATATCAGAATCTTGAAGCAGCGGAGTATGTACCTTCGCATTCTGCGGGAGATGAGTTTATGTTTGCCCGTGCGGCGGAGCCTATGACCTCCGATACCTTCAGTGGCCCTGTATATGTTTCTGAGATTATAGGCGAGGATAATGCCGCAGGCGCTCCGGGACTTCACTATGTAGTATTTGATCCCGGTGCCATTAATAACTGGCATACGCACGAAGGTGGACAGATTCTGATTGCTACAGATGGCATTGGCTATCATCAGATCAGAGGCGGTGAGGTACAGGTTATGCATCCAGGCGATGTGGCATTCTGTCCTCCGGGAGAGGAGCATTGGCATGGAGGAAGCGCAGGTACATCCTTTGCTCATATAGCTATCAATACCAACCCGGAACTGACAGGCCTTATTTGGGGTGATCGTATCACGGATGAGGAGTACGCATCGCTTCCTGCAGAATAATTATTCCGGAAATAAACCTATAATGCAGAAGTATAACGATGAAAGGATAAAGGGAAACATGCCGTTTAAAGTAAAGCTGAGGCTCATAACAGACCTTTCAATGGTGGCAGCGCTGCTCCTTCTGATGCCTTACTCGCTTCTTGGAGAGAATGCTCACGAGTGGATCGGGATCATTATGTTCCTTCTCTTTATCCTTCATCACAAAATGAACCGCGCATGGATCATAAATCTGAGACATGGGAGGTACACGATAGCCCGTTTGATCGGAACGATTATAGATACCCTTATCCTTCTTACAATGCTTGGTTCCATGACAAGCGGGATACTGATATCGAGGTATATCTTCGATTTCCTTCCGGTTAACAGTGAGATCGATGAGCTTGGAAGAGCAGTTCATTTGTTCTGCGGATTCTGGGGATTTGTACTTATGAGCTATCACGCAGGACTTCATTTGGGAATGGTTAAAGGAATGCTTGGCGCAGGTAATGCAAAAGATAAAAATAGTTTCTTGCCAAATCTGGGAGGATTTGCTGCGGCACTTTACGGAGCTTGCGCATTTTATCGGCATCGTATCATTTCCTACCTGCTTTTACAGACCCATTTCTTGATGCTTGATTTTAATGAAACATTGGCTCACTATTTGTTTGACCATGTTATGATCATGATCCTGTTTATGTGGTTCGGATATTATTCGGATAGATTTTTAAAAATTAAAAGATAAAAGAGGTGAAATTAAGGATGAAGAAGATATTTTTAAGACTTATCTCTGCAATCATTATGATCACTGCAGCTATGTCTATGACAGTATTTGCCCAAGGCTGGACTCTCGGACAGGAAGAAAACAGCGGAAGATGGTGGTATGACCTCGGAAACGGACAGTATTACGGACAGCCCGGTCAGGAAGTAGAATGGCAGTGGCTGGATGGAAATGCTGACGGAACGGCAGAATGCTATGCATTTGACAGTCAGGGATGGATGTATGCAGATACGACTACACCTGACGGATATACGGTTGATTTTAACGGAGCATGGACCATAAATGGTGCGGTACAGACGCTGGCGGTAGCAGCCGGTTATGCCGGAACAGGAAGGCAGACTGCTTTTGATACCTCCACAGCAGATACCGAGCCTGCACAGGAAGGCTGGATACTTATCGCATATTTCTCCAAGACAGGCAATACAGAAGAAGCGGCACGCATGATACAGGACATCACTGGTGCGGATATTTTTGAAATTATTGCAGCAGACGCATATCCGCAGAGTTATCAGGAAACTGTGGACAGGGCAAGGACCGAGCTTGATACCAATACACGTCCAGCGCTTGCATCGGAAGTAAGTGATATGCAGGATTATGATGTAATCCTTCTTGGGTATCCTATTTGGTGGCATACAGAGCCTATGATCATCAATACCTTCCTTGAAAGCTATGATCTTAATGGAAAGCTTATCATTCCCTTCTGTACCAGCGGCGGAAGCGATATCAGTGAAAGCATCCCTGATCTGACTGCGGTAGCGGGTGCGAGAGGCGCAAGAGTCGGAAACGGACTTACGGCAAATTATATAGACGAAGCCGCTATAAGAAGCTGGCTTTCCGGAAACGGAATTTTGGTTTAAGTTTTGATAAAAAGTAAAAAAGAATGGAAGGAAAAAACCATATGAGAAAGAAATATAAAACTGCCGCACTGATGATTGCGGCGGCAATATCGGCGGCAGCTCTTTCGGGATGCTCTAATTCATCCGGAAGCACGCAGACAGAGGCGGCAACTGAAGCAGCCGCAGCTCCAGAGGCAGAGACTACCGAAGCAGAGTCTGAGACTGAAAGCGAAGCTGAGGCGGCTGTAGCTGCTTCAGAAGACAGCGATGTGCTGATGATCGCAGACCAGGGCATTTTCTCTGCAGGCGGCACCACCATCACCTCTGATGGGACCTTTAACCCTGAGGACCATTGGGAGGAGACAGGCGCAGGCCAGACTGCCCATGTAGATCATGCAAATGTGCTTTTTCAGATCCCCGCAGAGGAAACCGGACTTCCGATGGTATTCCTGCATGGTTACGGACAGTCCCGTATGGGATGGATGACGACTCCTGACGGGCGTGAGGGCTGGTCGGATATGTTCCTGCACATGGGACACAGCGTATGGCTGATCGATGAGCCCCACAGAGGAGAGGCCGGAGCTACCTCCGTTAGTGGTGATATCAGTACCAAGACCCTTGACCAGCGTTGGTACACACAGTTCCGTATTGGGAGATGGGAAAATGGCGAGTCAGTAGCCAACGAAGGCTCACAGTTCCCAAATGACCTGGAATCAGTGGATCAGTTCTTCCGGCAGATGACGCCTGACACCGGCATGACCAGCGATATGGGCGCAGATTTTGACAATGATCTTGTGGCACAGGCGGTGGCAGCGACTATCGATGAAGTCTATGAGCGCACGGGCAAGGATTCCATCCTTGTGACTCATTCCCAGGGAGGAGGTCCCGGTTGGACGGCGGCAAAATACACGGACCATATTGCAGCGATTGTTGCTATTGAGCCCGGCGGAGCTCCTGCACCTGATTCAGAGGATTTCAATGCCGTGCTTGAGAAAAATATCCCTGTGACTATGTATTTCGGCGATTATATCGATAACGGCGATCCAGCTATTCAGGCGACTGCCGCATGGCAGGCAATGCGCCAGGCATGCTACGACTTTGAGACTGCCTATAATGAGCAGGGAGGAAACTGTACGGTAGTGGACCTTCCTGAAGAGGGCATTACTGGCAACGACCACTTCATGTTCCAGGATCTTAATAACGATGTGATCGCAGACCATATCGAGACATGGATCGAAACAAATGTTGAGCAGTGATTTCAGAAATTAGTTTTAGACAGACCTGCCGGAATGCAAGATACTCCGGCAGGTCAAAAAAGAAGGGTAGAGTATGTTAGCGGCTAAAAAGAAAGAAATATCGGAGAAAGAACTTTTTGAAGAGATGCCGGTGGCAAGGGCAGTGGCAATCCTTGCAATACCTACCGTGATCAGTCAGGTCGTAACCATGATATACAACCTGGCTGATACGTTTTTTGTGGGACAAATAGGAGATCCGCTTATGGTGGCTGCAGTATCGCTGGTATCGCCCTGGTTTAATCTGCTTACGGCATTGGGAAATCTGTTCGGCCTTGGCGGCAGCAGCCTGATATCAAGGCTTATGGGTATGCAGAAGCAGGAAAATATTAAATACGTTTCTTCATTCTGCGTATGGGGAGGCGCATTCACTACACTTATATTTTCTGTACTTACGTATATATTCAGAGTTCCGCTTCTTACATTTCTGGGAGCAAGTACGGATACCATGAGATATGCCATGGATTACCTGAATTGGGTAGTCGTCATAGGGGGAGTGCCTACTATGACCGGACTTGCGCTTGGACATCTTCTCCGAAGTGAGGGCCATGCAAAGGAGGCCAGTACAGGCATGATGTTCGGCGGAATCCTCAATGTTATACTGGATCCGGTATTTATATTTGGGTTTGATCTAAATGTAGCGGGGGCGGCGATGGCAACGGCTCTTTCCAATACAGCTTCGGTAGTTTATTTTGTGATACAGTTCATGCGTCTTCGAAAAAAGACCTCAATCTCACTAAATATTGGCTCTTTTTCGTTTCGATATGTAAGAGATGTGTTTTCGGTAGGGCTGGCATCGGCTCTTGCGACAACCCTTGGGAATGCCTCCAACATGGTTATGGTACATCTTGCCTCAGGCTACGGTGATATCCCTGTGGCGGCATACGGAGTGGTAAAGCGTATCGATCAGTTCCCGCTGAATGTCTCCATGGGGCTTTGTCAGGGCTTCATGCCCCTTGTGGGTTACAATTTTGCGGCAAAGAATTATGACCGTATGAAGAAGATATCGACATTTTCGTGGAAGACAGCCATCATCATGTCGGCCTGCTTTATTACCTGTTTTGCAGCCTTTGCACCCCAGATCCTGCATCTGTTTATACCGGAGGAACAGACAAGTACGCTGGGAGCAGCTTTCCTTCGCATTGCCTGCCTGGCAGTGCCTCTTACAAGCGTTAATTTTCTGATAAGCTATACGCTTCAGGCCATGGGAAAGGGCGCTCAGTCCGCAGCGCTTACTTTCAGCCGACAGGGGCTCCTTAACATACCGCTGCTTTTGGCTATGAATTATTATGTGGGGCTCTATGGAATGATCTGGACCCAGCTTTTGGTGGAGATCATCATGCTTCCGGTATCTCTTGGAATGTATTTTCATGTATTTCAGGGGCTTAAAAGGAATCAGTCATAAACTTATAACCTGTAAGTTCATACTACATAACAAAGAGAGACTTCTTTATGCTCTTCTGCGGATATAAAATTAGAAAAAAGAAGATAAAAAGAAGAGGTGGAAAGATGGTAACCCGCGTTTTAGGAAAAGATTTATCAGTATCCGCTGTTGGACTTGGCTGCATGGGTTTTTCCCATGCTTACGGTGCGCCGACAGACGAAAAAGAAACCATTCGCCTGCTGCGCCAGGCGTTCGATCTGGGATATACGTTTTTTGATACAGCAGAGGTTTACGGCACGCCGGATGATCCGCATATCAACGAAGTTCTGGTGGGGAAAGCCCTTGCTCCGGTGCGGGACCAGGTTGTCATCGCTACAAAATTTGGCCTGCGGTTTGACTTTGAAAGCGGTAAGGTACCGGTCCCCCTGATTCCGGACTCTCGACCGGAAACGATCCGCAGATCGGTGGAGGGTTCTCTCAGGCGTCTCGGTACCGATCATATCGATCTTTATTTTCAGCATCGCATTGACTCTTCCGTAGAGGCCGAGGTGGTGGCTGGTGTGATGGCAGATCTCATAAAGGAGGGTAAGATCACTCACTGGGGCATTTCAGAAGCAAACGAAGAATACCTGCGCCGCGCAAATGCGGTTTGTCCTGTGACTGCGGTGCAGAACCGATATTCCATGATGGCCCGCCATTATGAGAACCTATTCCCCGTGCTGGAGAAGCTTGGCGTTGGCCTGGTAGCCTTTTCCCCCATGGCGAACGGATTTCTTACCGGAAAATATGGAAAGGGACAGACGTTTGACCCGAAAACCGATTACCGCGCCGCTATGCCGCAGTTTACCGATGAGGCGGTAGACCAGAACGCTGCCCTTTTGAAGCTGCTTCATGACATGGCGGCAGAGAAAAACGCAACGCCTGCGCAGATCTCCATGGCTTGGATGCTCTGCAAGCAGCCCTGGATCGTGCCTATTCCCGGCACACGGAAAGAAGAACGGATGGCGGAAAACGCCGGAGCTGCCAGGATCAAGTTATCGTCCGATGAGGTCGATGCACTCGACAAGGCGCTGGATTCGATGGAAATGTCTGCCGTGTTTGGGGGAACACCTGCTTCTCTCCATGCAGCAGAAAAAGGTTCAGATAAGTAAAGGAGATGATCATAATGAACCATATGAAGGGCGTTGTTATTACCGGTCAAAACGCTATGGCTATCAGTGAGGATTGCCCGCTTCCGGAAGAACCATGTTCTACGGGTGCATTTATCAAACCGCTCATCTGGTCGCCATGTACAAGCGATGCGCATCTATGTACTACCGGCTGCGCATCCCTGCCCTATCTGCTTGGCAAGGCGGTAGGCCATGAGATGTGCGGCGAAATCATTAAGATTGGCGCAGATGTGCATGATTTTAAGGTGGGCGATAAGGTCATTGTCTGCTCTGTTATGCCGGTCTGGAGAAGCATGGAGGCACAGGACGGTCGGGCCAAACAACATCAGGACAATATGTATGCCGGCGTGGATTATCTGGATCGCGGTGGCTCCTTTGTGGAAACCTATTATATCCGGGATGCAGATATGAATCTGGCTAAAATCCCGGAGGGCGTCTCGCTGGAACAGGCAGTCATGGTGCCCGACATGATGTGTACCGCTTTTGAAGGCGTTCAGGCGCTCGGGATGAAATTCGGCCAGTCGGTTGCTGTGCTGGGCATTGGACCGGTGGGATTGATGGTTGTCCGCGCAGCGGTTCTCCAGGGGGCGGGTAATATCTTTGCCATTGGTTCCCGCAAGGTGTGTTTTGATGTGGCGAAAGAATATGGCGCAACCCATCTGATCGACTACCACGAACAGGATTATATTGATCGGATTGTTCAGGAGAACGGAGGTCCGGTGGACAATGTAGTGCTGTGCGGCGGCAGTGAAAAAGAATTAAGTTTGGGATTGCAGATGCTGAAAAATGGCGGCACCCTGGTAAACTTAAGCGCCTACTTCAGTAATGCGTCTATCCCCATCCAACCAGCCGTGTGGGGCTTTGGCTATGGGGACAAAACCATCAAAGGCGTTGGATGCGGCGGCGGACGGCTGCTGATGTCCAGAATGGCGCAGCTAATCGCGACCGGCCGGGTTGAGCCGGAGAAACTTATTACCCACCGATACCATGGCATGGAACAAATCCCAGAAGCGATGAACCTGTTCCTGAACCATGACCGGAGCCTGATTAAGCCGGTGATTTATAACGATTGATTTTCAATCAGAAAGGATGAATGATGAAATACGCAACTTTGAACAACGAAGTAAAAATGCCTATGGCGGGTATCGGCACTTTTTTGCTGACGCCAGATGAAGCGGAGGCTTCTGTGCTCTCCGCCCTCCAGTGCGGCTATCGCCTGATTGATACCGCCAACGCCTATGTAAATGAGAAGGCCGTCGGCAGAGCGATGAAGAAATCCGGCGTTCCCCGTGAGGAAATTTTCCTGGAAACCAAGCTGTGGCCCAGCTTTTATGAGCAGGAGGATGCGGTGGAAAAGACGCTGAAGCGCCTGGACATCGACTATATTGATCTGCTGTTGATCCACCAGCCTGCGGGCAATTATGTTGCCGGTTACCAGCAGATGGAGAAGGCTTATAAGGAAGGCAAAGTAAAAGCTATCGGCCTCTCCAACTTCAACGAAAAGCAGATTCAGGAAATCCTGGATATTTGCGAAGTAAAGCCCGCAATTCTTCAGACGGAAGTACATCCCTATTCGCAGGAAAAGAAGCTGAAGGAGTTCCTGGATAAGGAGGGCATCGTGATTCAGGCGTGGTATCCCCTGGGACATGGAGACAAGGCGCTGATCCAGGAGTCGCTATTCACTGAACTGGGTAAAAAGTATGGCAAGAGCAATGCCCAGATCATCCTACGCTGGCACATTCAGGATGGCAACATCGTGATCCCTGGCTCAAAAAATCCGGCGCATATCAAAGATAATTTCGATCTCTTTGACTTTGCCTTGACCGATGAGGAAATGGCGAAAATCACTGCTCTGGACAAGCAGAAGCGTTACTACACCAGCACCCCGGAAATGCTGAAAAAGTATGTGGAAATGGTACCGGATGTAGACGGGCAGAAATAAGGAGGGATTTGTAATGCGTAAGAATTTCGGAACAAAATCATGGTTTTACCCGCTGCCGGTGCTTATCATCGGCACCTATGATGAAAACGGCGCTCCTGACGCCATGAATGCCGCATGGGGCGGCCTCTATGATGCTAATAAGGTGGTGCTCTGTCTGAGCGCCAGTCACAAGACCACAAAGAATATCCAGACTAAAGGCGCTTTTACCGTCAGCTTTGCCGACGCTGCTCATGCGGTCCCTGCAGATTATGTGGGGATGGTATCTGCCAATAACGAGCCGAAAAAGCTGGAGAAGTCCGGCTTCCATACCACCAGAAGTGAACTTGTGGACGCTCCTCTTATTGATGAGCTGCCGGTGACGCTGGAATGTAAATTGTTGAAAGTAAACGAGGACGGCAACATCATCGGCCAGATCGTGAACGTAAGCATTGACGAAAACGTCCTGAACAGCGAGGGAAAACTGGATATGAGCAAATTCCATCCGATTTCTTTTGAACCCGCAAACAATGGTTATCATGTGCTGGGTGAACGTGTGGGAAATGCATTCAGCGATGGCGGCAAGTTGAAGTAAGGAGGCGAAGGATATGAGCGGTGAATTTCACAATCTGTTCCCGCAGGGCGGCCCCAACACGGTGGCCGGGAAGTATTTCAGCGGGGCCAGCTATCTCTGCCCTTTAAGCGATATGGGTGTTTCTGTTTCCAATGTTACCTTTGAACCGGCCTGCCGGAATAACTGGCATATCCATCATAATGACGGCCAGATCCTGCTTTGCACAGCAGGGCGCGGATATTATCAGGAGTGGGGAAAGCCCGCTCAGGAACTGCATCCCGGCGATGTAGTCAACATCCCGCCGGAAGTAAAGCACTGGCACGGAGCTGCTCCGGACAGCTGGTTTGCTCATGTGGCGATTTCTATTCCCGGCTCCAAAGCAGAGTGGCTGGAACCGGTGGACGAAACGGAATATGCGAAACTAAAATAAGTCTAATCGAAAGGAATGGATTCTTATGGATAAAGTAACAGCAGGCAGAGATGCCATGAGCAAATTTGCCCCGAAATTTGCGGAGTTAAATGATGACGTCCTTTTTGGAGAGGTCTGGTCACGGGAGGATAAGCTCTCTCCCCGCGATCGCAGCCTGATTACAGTATCTGCCCTGATGGCCAGCGGGATTCTGGATACTTCGCTTCTCCATCATATCGAACGGGCAAAGGCAAACGGCGTGACTGCCACGGAAATGAGCGAAGCTCTGACGCAGCTCGCTTTTTATGCCGGATGGCCCAAGGCGTGGGCAGCCCTGCGGATGGCGAAAGATGTTTATGGAGAAGAATAAGATGGAGCGGCCTTTTGTTGTATGCCATATGCTCGCTTCCCTTGACGGGAAAATTGACGGGGCTTTCTTCGGTGCGCCGGAGGCAGCTCCGGCACTCAAAGCCTATGGCGAGCTGCGTGGCTTTTATAGCTGTCAGGCCACCCTGTACGGCACAACTACCATGCTGGGCGGTTATGTCGACGGACGGGTCGGCGCGCTTTCTGTCGGTGATACTTTACCGTCCCCAAAGGACTGGGTAAACCCCGCAGGAAAAGTTCTTGGCAATTTCATTGTATCCGTAGATCCTGTGGGAGAGCTGGCGTTTTCCTCCTCCACCATTGAGAAGAAGGGACGCCCCGCCACCCATGTGATCGAGGCACTGACTGAGCAGGCGTCGCCGGCATATCTCGCCTATCTGCAAAAGCAAGGGGTCTCCTATGTGTTCGCAGGGAAAGACCGGCTGGACTGCCCCCTTCTTTTACAGAAACTGCGCAATTTATTTGACATAGAGAAACTGATGGTGGCGGGCGGAGGTATTATCAACTGGTCGTTTGCTTCTGAGGGGATTATTGATGAGCTGAGCCTGGTTATTGCGCCGGTAGCTGATGGTGGTACGGATTCGGTTTCTATCTTTGAGCACTCAGCATTTTCTCCTGAAAGAATCCCTGTGGCATTACACCTGAAGGAAGCTAAGGCTTTAAATGGGGATGCACTTTGGCTTAGATATTGTAGATCGTGACCGAAAAAGGATGGCAGATATGTCTACTGTCATCTTATAGCAAAAATAATACTGAAAGGGAACACCTTAAAACATGAGAAAACGATCAATCATTGCCGTATTCTTCGTTGCAGTAGCATGTCTTACAGGATGTAGATCTGAAAATGGGAGCTTCCGACAGACCTCGACTGAGCAGGTATTATACCAGGAGGAAAATGATGCTTCGGAAGGAGAAAAGCTGATGGAGGGCCTTTCGGCAGTGGAAGAAGCAATGTTAAAAGGACAGAGTACAGATGAAAGTACAGGGATAAGCTTAGAACAGAGACAGGATCTTAGGGAGGGTACATCGGAGGATACGGTAGCAACACCTGAGGATTTCCCAGAAGCTTATAACTATGGAAGCGGACGCATAAGCGATATGGGAAGGACCGCTATGCTCAGGAGGATGCCGGAACCGGAAACTGAGATCACGGTACTGAATGCAGTTCCAAAGGCTGACAGGATAGAGGCATTTTACCTATGGGAAGAGGGAAATATGCCTGCGGTAACAAGGTTTACCGAAGATATGAGGGGTTACTTTGATGACTGGGATTTTAGGCCGTTTGTAACCTCGATCCCAGTAGAGGAGGGCACGGAGCCCAGAGGTGCGGTAGTACTGATGGCAGGAGGTGCCTATCAGTTTCGTGGAAACTACACCGATTCTCTTCCGACCGCAGCGGCCCTGAGACAATTTGGCTTTCAGACCTTTATCGTGGATTACAGGCTGAGTCCCTATAGCCAGGAGGAGGGCGCTCTGGATGTGGCCAGAGCAGTAAGGTTTATCCGAAAAAATGCAGACATTTACAGGATAGATCCTGATGATATAGCGGTCATGGGCTTTTCTGCGGGAGGCATTCAGGCTGGAGAATTTCTGATGCATTATGATGAGATGGTAAATGGAAGCTCCCTTGATGCAGATTATGTGCCTGATGAACTGGACGCTTTCCCTGCCCATGCAAGTGCAGCAGGTATGATATATTCGTTTTACGGCAGGCTCAGCGTCGGCAATATGGATCCACAGTGGCTGTCGGAAGGAGAACTTCCGCCCACATTTTATGTCTATGGTACGGAGGATCCGTTTTACCGCCAGTTTGAACAGCAATACGGTGTTATCAGCAGTATGGATATTCCTACCGGCCGTATCGTACTGAATGGCTGGCCCCACGGCTTCGGAGCAGATGGGGGCTGGGTTAGGGACTATGCTGACTGGCTGGAGGATATTTTTAATAATATGTAAGGATTTGTATTTTAGAGAGACATCAATACTCTTACTCAGGAAGGAAGACACATATTATGGAATATACAACATTAAGTAATGGCGTGAGAATGCCGCGGATTGGATACGGAGTTTTTCAGGTTTCAAATGCAGAGTGTGAGCGCTGCGTGCTGGAGGCTGTTTCGGTGGGTTATCGTTCCATCGACACTGCTCAGTCCTATGGCAATGAGGAGGCTGTGGGAGAGGCTATAGCAAAGTGTAACGTGCAAAGAGAGAAACTCTTCCTCACCACGAAGATCTGGATGTCCAATGCCAGCTATGAGAAAGCAAAGGCTTCCATAGATAAGTCCCTTAGAAATCTCAGGACCGATTATCTTGACCTGATGCTGATCCATCAGCCCTTCGGGGACTACTATGGCGCATATCGTGCCATGGAGGAGGCCTATAAGGCCGGAAAGTTGAGAGCCATAGGCGTATCTAACTTTTATCCTGACAGGCTGATTGACCTGTGTCAGTTTGCGGAGATCAGCCCCATGGTAAACCAGGTGGAGACACATGTGTTCCAACAGCAGAAGATCGCCCATGAATATATGAAGAAGTACGGAGTGCAGCACGAGGCCTGGGGCCCCTTTGCCGAGGGCAAAAAGAGCTGTTTTACAAATCCGGTACTGGTCGGGATCGGTGAAAAGTATGGAAAGAGCGCAGCTCAGATCGCCCTTCGTTTCCTGATCCAGTCGGATGTGGTGGCCATCCCAAAGTCCACGCACAAGGAGCGCATGGAGCAGAACATAGATGTCTTTGATTTTAAGCTCACAGAGGATGATATGAATGCGATCCGGGCTCTGGACGAGGGTAAGAGCCTGTTTTTTGACCACTATGATCCTGCCACTGTGGAAATGCTTACAAACATGGGAAAGACAAGGAGCGTGTAATAGGAGAGCATGAGATGAGCAGAGCACTGGATCGAAAACATAAGAGAGGCTATCAGATAATTGCTTTCAGCAAAAGCTCATGTTTTATTTCACTTTGTCTGAGTCTGATGCTTCTGGTTTCCGGTTGCGGGAAGACAGTGGAGGCTTCAGCTGAAACGGCGGGGGTAAGTCAGGTAATTGACACTGCTGCTTTAAATGAAGGGACGGTATCAGAGGAAGTGCCTGTAGCAACTGAGAGCAGTATCAAAACTGGACTGATAGCGGAACAGATCCTTGAGGGGAAAACAGGAATCATTCATTACAGCTATTATCTTCCGGAGGACTATGATGAAAGCAGGAAATATCCCCTCATGATGACCATGCCCGGCTATGACATGATGTGGTTTGGTGAGGATTCCTCAGGAAATAACCTCAACTGGCGAGGATTTTTATGTTGGACAGAGCTTCCGGAGGACATGATTGTGGTTTCCGCCCAGCTTGAGGACTGGGGAGAGACGTCAGCAAGGCAGGCGATAGAGCTTACGGAATATTTCATAAATCATTATTCCGTGGATACGGACAGGGTCTATGCTTCGGGTTATTCCGCAGGGGGAGAAACTATGTCTCAGGCTGTCTCTATGCGGCCGGATATCTATGCTGCATATCTCCATGGTGCATCTCAGTGGGATGGAGAGTATGCCCCAATAGCAGAAAATACTGTATCAGTTTATATTTTTATGGCTGAAAATGATGAATATTATGGATCAAGGCGTGCGAGGGAGGCTTACGAGCATCTTTATGACGCTTATAGGAAGGCTGGCTGGAGTGATGATGATATTTCTCAGATGCTCCAGATCCGGACTCCGGACGATGAATGGTTTGCAGAACATGGTGTTACAAGCAATTATCATGGAGGAGGCAATGTGGTTTTCGAGGAGGATGATATCCTTAAATGGGTAGTCGGGCATTACAAAAACGAGATTGAAACTACAATAAATTGACGAATAAAGGGGAATATGGCATGAAAATTTTGCTTGTAAATGGGAGCCCACATAAAGAAGGCTGCACATATACAGCTCTTTGTGAGGTATCAGATGCGCTTAATAAAAATGAGATTGATACGGATCTGTTCTGGATCGGCAATAAATCGATTTCAGGGTGTATTGCCTGTCACCAATGCAGGAAGCTCGGCAAATGTGTTTTCAGCGATACAGTCAATGAGTTTCTTGAGATAGCTGGAGATTATGATGGATTTGTATTTGGTTCACCTGTATATTTCGCAGGCGCAACAGGGGCAATCACTTCATTTTTGGATCGGGCATTCTATTCAGATCTGCAGAGCGGAGGCAGAAGATTTTATCTGAAACCCACGGCTGCGGTATTGTCAGCACGGCGTGCCGGTACTACGGCTACATGGGATCAGATGAATAAATATTTTGGCCTTATGCAAATGCCAATTATAACTTCGCAATATTGGAATATGGTTCATGGGACAAATCCAGATGAGGTACGAAAGGATCTGGAGGGAATGCAGACGATGAGAACACTGGGAAATAATATGGCATTTTTTTTAAAATGTATTGAACTGAGTGAAGGAAGGATACCTGTTCCTGTCCAGGAAATTGCTGAATATACCAATTTTATTCATTAATAGGTTTTGAGGGCTATCTTTTTTACGATGGAGGTGGGTTATGATTTATGGGGAAAAAGATTTTAATCATTACAAAGAATCCGCTTTCTTTTAAAGACATCCAAAAGAGGCTTGAAACGGATAATACCAAACTATTTATAGTTCATTCCATAAATGAAGGATTGTATCTATTTCTTGAAAAACAATTCTTTTTGGTAATTTTGGACAGCTCATTTTCACGGAAGGAAAGCATTGCTTTTTTATCCAAGATACATAGTAGTCATCAGGTACCGATTTTGATATTGTCAGGAATGGTCAATGATAAGCATAATCATGATGCTTTAGGGATCGTTTCGGATAACTTCCTTGACAAGCCGGATGGTCTGTCCGCTTCATGGGATAGAGCCGAGTGCCTGATGCAAAATTATATGAGAAGCTGTAAGGACTGCCAGAGAGGCTATACACTGATTTTTGGTGGAAATCTTGTTATTGATCCAATTGGCAGACAGGTATCATTAAACGGAGAAGAGCTTCAGCTTACAAGAAAGGAATTTGATCTTCTGTTTTGCCTGGCAAGTCATGTGGGTCAGGTACTGAGCCGTGAGCAGCTGTATCAGATGGTGTGGGATGAAAATTCCGTTTATAATGTAGATGAAACAGTAAAGGCCCATATAAAATCGCTCAGGAAAAAGTTGACACCTTCGGGAGCCGAGTATATAAAAAATGTGTGGGGAATCGGGTATCGATTCTCAACAGATGAGAATAAAGAGCAGTCGTAGCAAGTTTGCTGCGGCTGCTTTAAAATTCCCTAAGATTTCTCTGTTTGCACCCCTGAAAATTCCCTATTCCTTGGTATCCTGATACCAGATGGAAGCCCGTCAAAAAAAACGGTATTTTGACGGGTACATATGCCATGCTTATAAGAGAACCCTCGGATATCGTTGATATCAGGAGGGACATTTTTATGCGTTGGATTAATTCCGCGCCGCTGCTGATCAAAAGCAGCGACATTCTATTGCGACTCACCTAAACAGGCTGAACGGTGAACAGCCAAAAAAATTGATGCTTCTTCCGCTGATTTTTGCGGCGACAGAAGCGAACCAACAGAACATGTAAAACAGGAAAAGAACGACTGTACAGCGAAAGAAAACTGTATAGTCGTTCTTTTTTGTTGCCTACAGCAGGAACCACGGTGCCGTGGCCCGCCGCTTGTCCTTCGTTTTCGCGCAATTCGAGAATGAAGGAGGACAAGCAATGGCAAAGCCATATAGGCTTCCGGACTTTAAAAAGGTTTATCCGGAAGCAAAAAATGAAATTATTGCTGTGTTGAAGATATCGGAAAGAAAAATGCAGTATCAGGAGTATGACTTAAAAAATGAACAGATCGTGATAGACATGGAAAAGCAGACCGTGACCGTTATTCCGAGTAGGGAAGATTCCTACGAGCGGATGAAAGAAGCGGATGTACAGTTCAGGGACGAAGGACCCGGACCGGAGGAACAGGCCATCCTCCGTATGGAGATCGAGCAACTGTACAGTGCGATCCTCTGCCTGTCTGAGGATGACCGATATCTGATCGTTCAGCTCTATTTTGAGGAACGGACGGAGCGGTGTCTGGCAAAAGAATTAGGATGTTCCCAGAATGCTGTCAATAAGCGGAGACAAAACATTTTAAAGAGATTGCGTCATCTGATGGAAAATTTTTAAAAAAATTTGTTCTCGTGGGTTGTCAAACCGGTCTGCCAACGTGGAAGTAATTGAGAGGGTCAATTTCCCTCATCCGCTCCTTGAAAAATACCGTTCATGACGGTCATATCCGGAAACACAGATACTTTAGCTGTTCAAGCCCAAAAGGGAAAGCATTGCGGAGGATACGCGAGGACCACCTGCAGGTAGTCAGAGTACTTGTTAAAAGAAAAGCATCAAAGGTGCAGAGCGGCAACTATCCATCCCAAAGCAGCCTCGGCCGGCTGCCTGCCATGACCTGAACAGCCTATCATGATACTTCCGTCCAGTCACAGCCCCGCAAGAAGCGGGATCACGCAATGAGGACGGCTCGGAGAGATCCTCGGAGGGGTGAAATGCCCATGACGGCCTTAAGCCGAGGCCGGTCTGTGTTTACCGCCCAAGGGTGCATAAAGTGCATCCGGCTCCGGGGAGTAGTGTCGAATAGGAGCCACGCGAAGCGAAGAACAAGTAAGTTTTCATATTAGAAACTACGGCAGCAGGTGTCCATACATGGAGGCAAAGATTTTTACAGTCCGATTCCACCTGTCGCCGTCCTTGTGATATGAAGCCGGAAAGGAGGTTCTGATGTGGGTATTAGAAAAGGTGATATCTACTATGCGGATCTGACACCTGTTGTCGGCTCCGAACAAGGAGGAGTACGCCCGGTATTGATCATTCAAAATGATGTGGGTAACCGATTCAGCCCTACTGTGATCGCGGCGGCGATCACCAGCCGTCAAGGGAAGCGTATCCTTCCCACGCATATTCGCTTAGAAGATGATCTGCAAGGACTGCATAACAATTCCATGGTTTTGTTGGAGCAGATACGGACAATAGACAGAACACGACTGCGGGAATACATAGGGCGATTGAATGTCAGCACCATGCATGAGATCGACCATGCCATTGCGGTAAGCTTTGGGCTTAATGAAATTTTGAGACGGGATGGTGCTTATGGTAATAGAGGAGAGAGACGGGGGAGGGATTAAGTGGAGAAGATAAAACAAGCATGGATCTACTGTGCCATTGATGCACCAGAAGATACTCATGGCAGACTGAAAGAGCAGTTTAAACGCCTTTATGATTATGCAGAACAGGGGGAATTCGAAACCATTGGAAGTTCCAGTGACTGCGGAAGCAGACCGCTTATGGATCGTCCGGGATTCAGACATTTCATAGAGGTGGCAAAAAAGGGGAGAGCAAATGTTATGCTGGTTATAAACAGAAATCCCTTGTCCTATTCGTCTATGCAGCTGGCACAGATACAGGCTATGGCAGAATCTCTAAACGTAGAGATATGGTCGCCCCAGGAAGGCAGGATATTTTGAGATACTGTTAGAAAGGGGATAGGGCTATGACATCAGATAGTAGAAAAATGATTCAGGACATTATGGATTCTGAAAGTATGGGTTATGCCTATGTGTATCCATTGGATGGCGGTCCCAGGAAGGAATACCTGATTTCCTTGGCACCAGAGAATATGGCAAATTTTATTGGTAAAAAGGGATATGACGCAGAAAAAATAGTTATTACGGATGTATTGGATCGCCTGGTAGTGAATACCAGCATGGTCTTTCTTGATACCTGTCCAGACCAAAAACTGTGTCGAAAGATAATTGGTTATCTGGCACCTATTCAGATGGGAGAAAAAGAAGCCGGATCTATTCTTGCGATAAGCCGTAATACTGCAGATGAATACTTTCAAGAGGAAGATCAGATGGTAATAACGGCAGAGATGGGGATGTAATAAATTATTGAAATGAAGAGGTGACAATATGGTGTGGGTACTGGGAATATTGCTGGGGTTGACAGTTGGATTTATTGTACTTCTGTCGATAGCATTTCGTATTGCTGGAAGCTACCAGATAGACTGAAGGGCTTTGTTGGTAGTGCTTGGATAAAGGGAATAGAAAGGGCCTAATTTCAGTGGTCTTTGTGAATAGCTATATGGACGTTTACGCAATATACTGTGTATAGCGTTAGAGGAAAGGAGAGGGTAATGTGGCAAGATATATCGTAGATTCGCAGATGGAAAACCACGAAAAATATTACTTTATTCGTGAAGTGGAAAGCCAGGATATCGTACTATTACCCACCAAGTACTTGATGCATAAAAAGAGATCAAGGCTATCCCCAAATACAGTCAGAAGAAGTGCTGGAGCAATTTCTTATTATCTGAATTATCTGGACGAATATTCTCTTAGACTGGATGATATATGGGAAATGAAATATGACAAACAGCAGGAACATTTTACAGATTATTTAATATGGCTGCAAGCTGGACTACATAGTGGGGATAATCTCAAAAAGAATCCGTGTAATGAAACATGTAATGCATATTTGAAAGAGGTATTCCGATTTTATGGATTTGCGGGACGACAGGATGAGCCTGTGAAGCAATTGAAGGTTCTTTCAGATATGAGAATTATTGTAAATAATTCTGTGGGAGTAAGAAGAACCATCCATCGAAATAGTTTTCACGGGTATTTACAGGAAAAAGGGCATATAGGAAAAACCATCGAGCAGGATAAGATTGTGAGGCTATTAAAGGCATGTGCCAATTGCCGCGATCAAATCCTGCTTTTATTATTAGCGGAAACAGGGTTTCGCATCGGTGAACTCTTAGGAGTCAGGTATGCGACAGATATTGATTATGAGAGGCATTTATTATATGTCAACTTCCGTGAAGATAATGAAAATGAGGCCAGAGCAAAAAATGCAGAGTATCGGAAGGTTAAAATCAGTGATGCAACATTTGAAATCTTGCAATTCTATATGGAGGAATATCAAGACCTTATCTTTCAACAGGAGTATTTGATTATTAACATTGCCGGGGACTATGCGGGAAAGCCTATGCAAGATACAGGTGTGTATGCCTTAATGGAACGTTTGCAAAAGAAAACAGGGATAAAGGTAACTCCTCATATGCTTCGTCACTATTTTGCAAACGCCAGAAGAAAAGCGGGATGGAAACTGGAACTTATAAGCCAAGCACTGGGACATCGAAATATAGAGACAACGATGAGATATCTGAATATTTCAGATGAAGAGCTGATTGAAGTCAGTGAAAAATTTTATGGACAGCATCAATCCATATATGGAGTTGATAAGTTGCTTTAAGGAGGGAACTATGTGCCTGCATTAAGAATATTAAATACGGAACTTCAAGAAAAGTTGGACTACCTTCGCACTCAACTGACAAAAGGAAATGAAGCACCGAGTATAGGCTGGGAATATGCAGAGTACTACCTGGCAGAGGCAGGAATATATGATGTTCTGCTAATAGAAGAAAAAGATTTCTGTAACTATAAATCCTTTTTGATAAAAACAGGCCGCTTTACAAAAAATCAGGTTTTTCAATTATCAGGATCTTTACGGAGACTTAAGCAGGAACTTATCCAAAATGAATACGGAGAACTGATAAATGAAATTGAGCAGTGTGATACAGCCCAAAGTAAGCTGAAAGGGAATGTCAGGAACTTTTTGATACGCCAAGGGATACATCATATCAGAGAAGTGGATTATGGTATCCGGAAACTGTATGAAAGTGAATTAAAGAAAACAAAATCTTCATCTAAAACTTTTGAGTATTTAAAAGCACTGGATCGAATCAAACAATTTGATATCAGAAAAGAGATGACAACTGTTTCAGGAAGAAACCGAATGCAGCTTAAATATGAAAAACAAGTGATTTTCCTGCCCTATATTCCAGATCAGGATCTGGCTGCAGAGTTTGAGTATATTCATGATAAGAGCGAATTGGTGTGGGACTTTAGCCGGAATGCATCAGAAAAGCTAAAGAGGCAGGTCTTTCAAGTGTTATGTTATGCACTGGAAAATATAAAAGACGGCAAGGACCGTAGGGTTCGGTATCTGCTTCCTTTAAAGTGGCTGTACGAATTTTGTATAGAGAAAGAAATCGGAGATATCGAATGCCTTGAGATAGCTCAGATACAAGGGTTAGAAACAATTGTTGCAGGCAAAGTTGTCAATGTGAAAAACAGCATGCAGATTGTGGATAACAGCCGCAAAATATTATTTATGAGTGGACAGGAAATTCATTGGCATGCGAATGTTTGGTATCTGGAACGGTTCAATTTCGCACCGGAACGAATCAATCCAAGCAATCCTGTGTATCGTTTTACATTTTATGAAGTGTTGAATTTGAAGAATCGGGAACTGCTGCAGGAATATATGAGGTATCAAGTGGGTATCGGTAACCTGACAATCAATAATATTCGAAGCCAGCTTAGCTATATAAAAAGGTTCTTAATCTATTTTGATGGGATGGAATCTATATGCCGAGTTACAGATGAGCAGATAGGCGAATACTTTACTTTAATTATAGATGAGGGAAATAAGGCGGAGACAGTAAACAGACAGATATTTGATGTTTATAAGTTTTTCCAATATCTGAATGTCAAAGGATATATTAAGAAGCAAGTCTTTGATCCTGGCTACTATAGTTTAAAAGCCCATCCTTATCATCATGACCGGAGCGTTCAAGAAGATAAGTACATGGAGATTTTAAACAAGCTGAAATATTTTCCGGAAGTCCAACGTTTGATTTTCTTAAACCTATGGGCAACCGGATTGCGAATCAGCGAGGTTTGTACTCTGAAAGGGGGTGCTTATTATTGGGATGGAGAAGATGCCTGGCTCAAAGTATATCAGATTAAGATGAAAGCGGAGAAGATGATTCCAATATCGTTGGTACTTTATCGGATCATGAAGATTTATATAAAAAAGCATCAGATTAAAACTACGGAATTCCTTTTTAAAGCACAAGATGGAGGTGCATATCGGACAGGAACATTCCTCAAAGGCTTTAGATCAAACTGTAAGAAATATGGCGTGTGCCTTTCCGGAGATAAATTTAAAACTCATGATTACCGGCATACTATGGCAAGCGGTCTTTATGATAATGGAGTATCTATTCAGACAATACGCGATTATTTGGGTCATAACAATGAAGATATGACGAAGCAGTATATAGACTATATGCCAAAGAGGATAGAACAAGCCAATACGGACTATTTTAGACAGCCTGGTAACGCCCTTGCAGCTGGGATTATACCGAAAAAGAGAGGTGAGAAAACTGGAAAATAAGATACATATCTATGAGCTGGATTGTTATATCAATGCTACAGAAGAACAGAAATCAAAAATGCGGATTCGAAAAGAACGTTACTTTGATTTAGATGGACTCCCCTCGGAAGAGGTAAAGAGCCTGCTGGAGGATTTCATTTGGGAAAGAGGAAAGAGGCTTGCACCAAGCAGCTTGGCTTCTGAAATCCTTTATTATAATAATATCTGTCACTTCCTGATTGATAAAGATATTAAGGCGCTTAGGTATAAAGATGAGAACAAAATCATTCTGCAGTTAAAAAGCTGGATGCTTGAAGAAGGATACGCTCTTACGAGTAAGAAGTATCGGGAAATTTCTGGAATTACAGCTATAGAAACTCCAAATATGGTTAAACATATGAAAAAAATTCTGGAGTATTCCCAAAAGAATGAAGAATGCTCAGAACAGGACAGGGACATCTGGCGGCTGGATAAGTTCGACTTCCCCCTTCGGATAAATCCAATAAAGAATGTAAAGACTATAAGTTTTAAGCCAATCAATCAAGAGGTTATCCGTAAGGAAGTCAAAGCGGCAATTTTTATGCATTTAAAATATGAAGCATTAGGAACCATTATTGCTGAAATGACAGCGACCAAGAGGTTTTGCAAATACCTGGCTTTAAGGCACACGGATATACAATCCTTACTGGATTTAACACGGGATATCATAGAAAAGTATTTGATCTATCTCCAGACCGAGGCAAAAGACAGGAAAAATTATCGTACCGATTTATATAGCTTAAGGCGGGTAATAGAAGATGTTGGTAATCATTATGACAGACAGGACATTAAATGTTTATTTATAAGCAATGATTTCCCAAGTACGCCGAGATACCTGTTTCGCTTCTACTCGGATGAAACCATAAAGCGATTGAATGAGTATATCTTCCAGATGGATGAGCAAATAGCCAGAGCTCTGATTCTTCACCAACTGCTGGGAACAAGGATCTCAGATACGCTTACGCTGAAAACAGACTGTTTGAGTATTAGAGAAAACCGGTATTTTATAAGGATTGAGCAGGTAAAATCAATCACATACAAAAAAGCTATTAGTGATGAAGTGGCCCGACTTATTATAAAAGCTATTGACTACACGGAACAGCAGTATGGAAAAACAGAATATATTTTTGTAAAGAAGGATGACCCATCAAAGCCATTTCAATATAGCATGCTTCAGAATCAGGTTATGAAACTGATTAGGAGAAACGATATACGGGATGAGAACGGGGAGCTGCTAAACTTTGGGACCCATATGTTCAGGCATTGCTATGGAAAAAAATTAACAGAGATGCATATCGATGACTGGATGATCGCAAGGCTCCTTGGGCATAAAACTTTGCAAAGTGTGTCTTATTACCGCAAAATCGGGAACAAAATGATGGCAGATGAAACACGGGCAGCCAGAGAAAGGATTGATATGATTTTGCTGGATATTGTGAAGGAGTGGGATGGCTATGAAATATGACAAGATGATAGCCGTGAACAGAGCAGAGAGTGAGAAGAAAGTTGAAAAGGCCATACAGGCGATAGAGGATATGAAGTCCAGAGGTGTTCAAGTTTCTGTGACGGAACTAACTCGTTGTACGGGCTTATCCAGAGGTTTCTTTTATAAAAATATGTTAGTACGCCAGAAGTTGGACGAGGTTACTAAGCAAATTTCACCAATTAGAGAAGGGCAAACGGCACGGAATCAGTTTGTAAGAGATAGCAAACTACAGGCTATCAGGGAAGATTTTGGAAAGTCTGAAGCTGAAAACCAGAGGCTGAAACTTGAAAATGCGCAGCTTGCTCAAAGGTGTACTGATCTTCAAAAAGAGGTAGATGCATTGAAAAAACGGTTGGATCGAAAAGAAATTGCTTTACTGAAAAAAATATAGGAGGAGCTAAAATTGAAGTATGATAAAATAGTTCGGATGAAGAAACAGAAGGCAAAGCAGAATTTAGAAATAGTCAGAATAGAGATTGAAAATATGCTTAAATCTGGTGAGAGCATCAATGTAACAGCTTTAGCTAAAAGGGCTGGAGTTTCAAGAAGCTATTTTTACAGAAATAAAGAAGCGGCTCAATTGGTAAATCAAGCATTAAAAAAAGAAGAACATATTTTAAAAGAGCACGCAGGTGTTGTACATATCCCGGAAGATATTGAAGAAAAGATGATTGATTTGCGAATAGAAATTATGAGACTTGAGAGTGAAAATTACAATTTTGATACCTACAATTCTTTAACACCTAACTGGTATTATAAAGTGTTACGATAAAATCCGCAATGCCTTGATTTTACTACAGTTTTGGCAAGTGAGCTTTCCCTTAGACTTTCCCTTATGTTATATCCTTTTCCCTTGTGTTACGACACCTCATAAGGGCAAAAACAAGGGAAGCAAAATCCGGTAACAGCTAATAACATTATATAAATCACATAATCGGCTGGAACTGGTCAAGATGCTTCTACAACTGAAACAGATAAGAGAAAGGACTTTGCAATATGAATATCGTTCATGCAGAATATAATAAATATCACAACATCATAGACATCAATTATTACAATGGCTACATACTTCGGATTGACTGTGGCAAGGCAGAAGATGGATTGATTACTACTCCTAACTCTCAACGAATGTTGGATGCACTGGCGATTGACAATCCACTAGAATATGCCCGTTTGTATCTTGATTCAGAAATGCAAGATTGGGTGAATGCGATGAATATGGAATGGTATAGCACTTGATAAAAGAACATAAAAATGAGAAGAAATCTGTCAAAAGTATTTCTATAAAATACGATATTTCTTTAGCCCTTCCATAAATAATGAAATAGAGCCGATAACTCACAATCGAAATAACGAGTGATTCATCGGCTCTATATTTTATGGTTATGGATATCATGAGTATCGCTTTATATGCAATTGCTATTTTGTTAATTCCCAATATTTATGACCCATAAAGAAGATTGTTAATTCGTTTTGATCTACTTCTATCTCAAAATTCACGCTATTATCTCTCTGTTCCACAAAAATCATATTTGAGGAAGATATGCTATATAATGCATTGCCACAGGTAATACCCAATTCGGGCATATCTTTGTTTACAACAAGTCCTCCATTTTCTTGAAAGGTAAACACTTCCTCTGCATTTGCATTCTTCCATGTACCAATAATATTTTTTTTATTCTGAATGTGCTTTATTTTTCCAACACATACAACGATAAGTATAGCTACACTTACAATTAAAGCAATGCCTACAACACTCTTTGCCAATTTCTTTTTATTCAATTTCTATTATCTCCATTTTTAGTTTCTTTAAGATTGAATGATTCCATATTGCTTAATTCAGTATCTCCATGAATTTCTAACATTGATACGCTTCTCACAGGAAATAGAATAGGAGAGATTCATTCATAAATAATTAAATCATTCATACTTACCTGAATTTGTAATGTTTTTCCATATTTTCTCATAATTATCTACTATAGTTTTTTCTGAGGTCAAAAATGCAAACATAGATATACTTGAATAGAGAGTTTCCGCCGAATCAAAAACCACACAACTTTCATCATGAGTTAGATTTCTCTTTGAATATATTTCCGATACAGGCATAAATGAATTTTCTTCCTCTTTGGTGTATTTATACCCATCAATACATCCTAGATTTTTTAAAAATATTAAATAAGTATCTTCGGTCTTCAGATATTGCCATCCGTTAGTGTAAAATTCTTCACCTCTAACAAATGATACAGGTTCTATAATGTAAATACAGTCACCTACTGAAAGATTAGCAGAATTATCCTTATAGATTTCCTCTATTTTTACCATTGTTTTTGTTGATCGTAAACTCATTTCACGAGAATTTGTTACAGTTATACGAGCTATTAAAGAAGAATCTTTTTCCATATCATCCAATGAGTAATTACTTTCATTGTTAAAGTAAGAAGTTTTCTGCCCTCCTGTATAGAAAATTTCCATAGCTGTATTTTCTGATAAAGCAATATCAGGATCATGAACCCCTGTAGTTGTTTTTATCCCAGTCTTTCCATAGAATAAGGCTGTCACCATACAAATGATTACAACACAGATAGTTAATACAAATTTCTTCATTACATCAACTCCTTAATTTTACCAAATTCCATGCATATCTTCTCATCCGCTAATATTTCAATATCTTCTTTATTATGGCTTGTCAGTATAGTAATGGTATCATTCTTTTTTTCTTCCAATATACGTTCACGAAATAAATCAATGCTATGCTGATCCAATGCGTTAGTTGGCTCATCCAAAAGCAAAATTTTTGGATGTTCCATCAGTGCTTGACAAAGAGCTAGTTTTTGACGCATTCCTAATGAATATTTATTTACTTTTTTCTTTGATTTGGGATCAAGACCAAAGTATATCATTATTTCATATATTTCTTCATCTGATACAATTCCTTTTATATTGGAAAGCATTTTCAAATTTTCAAATCCTGAATACATACTCCAAAAAGAAATATTTTCAATAACAGCTCCTAAATCTGGTAAAACATCCATATCTTTATGTAATGCCTTGTGATTATATTTTATGTATCCTTTGTCTGTATTTATAAAACCTGCAATGGCTCTGAGTAGCATTGTTTTACCTGAACCATTTTTACCATATATTCCATATATTTTACCAGATTCAAATGTATAACTGATATCATCAAGCACTTTTTCACCTTTAATTGACTTTGAAATAGATTTTACATATAAATTCATGGATATCATTCACCTCACAATATTTGTTTTTTTTCGCAAAGAAATTTACCTATCCACACCAAAACAGCGGATGATATAACTGAAATGAGACAGCTTGACTTAAAATTCAATAAATCTATATTGCTTGTAGTCCATTCGTAATTTTCTTCGACATAATATATAATAAGCTTGTTATGCCAATTAAATAAAGGAATATGTAGCAAGGAATAATGCCAAATTTTCCATATAACATTTCCCATTGAAAAATAAAATCCACACACCATTACTGGAATAAAAAATACAATAAATGCAACGATGTATCCTATAATTGAATCTTTCCAAAATGAAAACAAATAACTAATCATTTGCAAATGAAAAATCTCTATCAATAGCATAAAAATAACTTTGAAATCTTCTAAGCCATTAGAGGTATGCTCTACAAAAAGAAAAAACAAATAATCGGAAACAACTACAATACAGTCACGTAATATCATTTTTATTAATATATCCTTATAAATTATGTGTTTTTTCCCATAACGAGGAAGTAGAATTACCATGTTATCATTTGCATCATTAAATAAGTCCATTGTAAGATAACAAATCTCAAGGATAAACAAAATCGCAAAAAATGATAAAGATATAAGGTCAAACGAATGATCTATTAGTATTCCCCCAAAATATATTTGTGAACGTACTCCTTCTGTTATTGTAACCAGACTATTATGAAACCCCAAGTACACATTAGCATAAAAATATCTAATTACAAATGTTATAAGTGATACTAGTAAGCATTTTCCAACATTAACATTCAAAATTTTTTTCTTATATAACTTCATAATTTTTTATTTTTCTCTGTATAATGCCAATACTTAATCCAAAAATAAGCAATATCAGAACAATTTCTCCTATTATATTTCCATGAACATTAGGCATAATATAACCTTGTATAGAGAATTCATTTAGCCCAAAGACAGAAACAATCAAATTAAAAACAATATAGAATATAAACAAAGCACCAGGTATCTTTGCGAAATATAGAACTTTCATTTTGTTATAATATGAAAGAGCATAAGCTAAGATAGCTAATCCCGAGCCAAAAATTCCGTAATTAAAAATGTATATTAGATTATATAAAGTTGGATGTTGCAATCTCACCATATCAAGAAAATTGTCAGCGTTATATGATACCAAACCTATAGCGTAATCAGGTTCTCCCCAAGCACTGTCATATCCATGTATTGGATATGTCAAGTGGCATAATAATAAATTTATGAGCATTGGTATTGTTATTGTCAAAAAGGTTACAATCAGAATGCCAAATAATTTTCCTGCTAAATATTTCTTTTTCCCGATTCTTTGAATAAGTAGGATTGAACTATTGCTTTTTTCTTCTCTTATTAAGGAAAGTGATGCAATAATTGTTGCATAAACAGGCAATAACAGATACATTATATATGGAATATATGCCGCTTCAGTGCCCTGTAATACGAAATTTTCATTTGCTGAACGAATAAATTGATAACTTTTTCCTATATCATTTTTTACACATAAAATATACGAAGCAATATTTAAAATCATTAGAGCAATAAAAACAACTTTATATTCTGCACGATCAATACAATGTTTGATTTCTATAAGAACCATTTTTTTCATAATCTTTACCAAAAGGGCATAAACCCACGAAGAGGTTTATGCCCATCCCTTCTGTTATCTAAAATCTACATTTCCACTTACAAATGCAGTTGATAATTGAGATTGATAATTTTCCATTCCCATACCGACCTGTGTGTTAGTAGAATTATAACCGCTCTTGGTAAAGATTAAATTACAAGATCCTGTTCCAACACCCTGCTTATACTTATTAGATATTTTACTCTTGCTGTTATTGACAGCCCAGAAATTTGCGTAAGAGGTATTGGTAATTGCTGTTACCTCATTTGTGATGTAATCATCGGATGTTGTTTTTGCATGCATAGAGGTAAAGTTATTAGTCTTATTCAGTTTAAGTGCATAAGCGGTGTAAGATGCCGCCTGAGAATATGCTGCTGAAGAAAGAAATACACATCCTGCACAAAACAAACCAATACCTACTTTTGCAATCTTCTGTTTTAAACTTTTTAACATCATAGTCAATTCCTCCCAATCTTATTTTTTTAACTGCGTTGGTACTTTTGGTTCATACAACAAACCACGGCACAATGAATTTGCATTACTTCGAGCAATAGCAGTCACTGCCTGAAGTACGAGACGGGCACTTTTCTGGGGTGCCTTGTTTACTTGCTTATTGTCCATCGTTTTCACCCCCCCCCTCCTTAATTGTCTGACAATTACAGACAACTTTATTTGTTTACCATGGTATGTGCTTAATATAACAGAGTATTTAATTTTTTCAATCCCTCTATGCACGAATGGTAGCCCAACATGCACGAACTGTTCTACATATAGGTATAAAACCGAAAAGATGGCAGATAGGTTAAGCACCTACCTGCCATCTTTAATCTATATATTTCAGAAATAATGATTAATTATTGTCAGTCTCATATATAGATTTATAACGCTCTCGATCAACTGGAATAATCTCATTATCATTAGCATCTTTATATGTAATAAACTCATCGTATTCTGTAACTGATTTTTCCTCTGAGACAGAATTAATAGAATACATATTCGAATCGTTACACATTACATTTGAATTTGGACCAGAAATTAGTAACGAACCATCCTCTTGTGCATATGCCAAAAAGATATAAATGGAATTTTCGGAAGGCAGTGAATCATTCTCAAACAGATAAATAGCATCTTGTTTTTCTGAAATTCCGCCTTGTTTAACAATAGGAATAGGTTTATCTGTAATAAGTTCACCTTTTATATTTTCGAGAACCTGAATAGTATAATTAGTGTAAGGCGAACCGACCTCCTTAGGATTTCCTTTTTCATCTTCAGTCGTTATAACATTTCGATACTCGGTTCCATCGCAACTGACAACCTTTGCTACAAATACGTAATCACAGATACCAACAGCTTCGCGAATGTTATCAGTATCATATACAAAAGATGCGTGCATCTGGTGGATTGGCAAGTTAGATACATTTGTATTCAGTTGACTTGCATTATTTTTGGATGCACATCCTGTAAAAAACATTCCTACGATAAGAACAATAGACAAAATACCATAGATACTTGATTTTTTCATAGCGTTCTCCCTCCCCTAATAATTATTATATGCGGCATCATATGAATCTTTATCATTTTGAGATAATGCCTGCGTACTAGTATGTCCCGTAATTGCTGCATCCATAACATCTGTTGAAGTACTGTGATCCAACCCTAATGCATGTCCCAATTCATGTGTCGCTACATTCTGTTTTTTACTATTACTATAACCGCTCATATAATAGGTATTGAGTTCAATTTTACCACTAGAATATGTCATGCCTGCCCATCCATTCGAAGCATTGACATCGCTTACGTATACATCTTCTACAACAAAAGCACTGTCTTTTCTGATTACTCCAGATTTATATGCATTCCATGTGGCAGCCCCAGTGTTAATATAACTCATGTAAGTGCTGTTTCCGTCATAGTCTAGATGTTTGCCAGAATCAACAAGATCCCATGTTTGTACATAAGCTTGTGCAAATGCCGTAATAGGAAATAGCATTGCTATAGCCATTAAAGTTATAATGCTATACAATAAATGATTTTTTAAAACAGATTTTTTAAAATGCATACTCCTTCACTCCTTTTCAATCATGTAACAACGGTTATCTTCAATTATTCTTAAAGGTTATCTTTATGAAAATTGAAACGCAACACATACTAGTACACATTATATATCCTGTTAATATTCCTAAAGTACGACATCTTATCATCTCCACTCCATATTATAGATTCTCAGAATACTTAAGATGTAGTAGTATACCTTGAATATAACAAAATCTTTATACTTTTCAATACCTCTATGCATGAATGGTAGCTCACTATGCACAAACGGTAGCATATTATGTTGTGTACCTACTTTATTGATGATAAAATATGACGGAGAATGATTAAAGGAAGTGGTAGCTATGCTATATATTGACTCAATATGGGAATATATTGTTAATTTCTTAGAACTGGCATTGTTTATAATATTTATCCATAAAAAATTGCGTATTCGAGCAAATTATAAACATCAAGCAGTTTTGATGTTTCTTTTCGTATCATTTCAGTTTGCTGTGTTATGCACGCTGAATAAAATGGGAATATCATCCTACAGCACTTTGATGTCATCTTGTGTTTTGGACATTGGATATGCAGTATTGTTCTATCGTGATAGTATAATTCGCCGTATCTTTTGGGGCTTTTCGTATTCCATCATTTGCTTAGTTGCAGAACAGATTTCGTTCTTTATTCCCGTTACTCTTTATAAAGGAGCGTCTCTGGAGCTATTATTAGGTGGAACATTACGGAAGCCATATACCATGTTATATTTGGCAATGATAGCTGTTTTTGTCTTGTTATTTCATTCTATTGGAAACAAAGACATATCTCTTTCACCGTTCCAAAAAGTTGCATATATTTTCATCGCAATTTCTGGACTTGCAATCGGGCACTACATATTAAGGCTGACTTTGGAATCTGTTGATAAATTTGGTGATTCATCCTTTTCAGCTAGGCTATCATTGGTTGACTTGTTTTTTATTATTTTATTTTTAGTATTGATGCTATACATATACCAGCTAGGTTATTCAAAAGAAGAAAACATACGATTACTGGAAGAACAAAAGATTTATGAGCTGGAAAGGACTGAGTTCAATAGCTTATCTGAGACAACTGAACGATTACGAAAAATGAAACATGATATGCAGATTTATGTGGATGCAATCAACGTATTAGCAAAAGACAAGAAATGGGATGAACTTATAGCATATACAGAGCAATACCATAACACTCTTGCAACTACGCAAAGTGCCATAGCAACGGGAAATATTGCTATTGACTGCATACTTACCGCAAAACTTGATTATGCTGAAAAACACGGAATTAAGACAGAATATTCTATTATGGCTCCTGAAAATTTTCCGCTTGATTCTGTTGAGCTTTCATCCATACTTGGAAATATATGGAATAATTCCATTGAAGCAGGAGAAAGACTTATAATCTCTGATCCAACCGAGCATCCATACATTTATTTTTATATTAAACCTTACCAGAATATGATACTGATTCACATTGAAAATAATTATGATGGTGTGATAAAAGGTAGCATTGATGGAGACATTTTGAGTGTTAAACAAGGAAAAGAACATGGACTTGGGATAAGACGAGTAAAAGAGCTTGTAGAAAAGGCAGATGGCGTATTGCAGATTACATCTGATAACAAAATTTTTTCCGTACATATTATGATACCGGATAAGGAGAATAACAAACTACTATGAAAATGAAAATAACCATACTTGAAGATTCTGTGATCGAATCAGAACGGCTGAAAAATGGAATAAGAAAATACGGGCAGCAATATGATTGGGATATTGAAATTGACGAATACGAATCGGGCGAAGAATATTTTTCAAAAAATTCTGAAGGCACAACTATACAGGCTTCAGCATTTTTCCTTGACATACAAATGGGGCAAATGAATGGAATTGAGGTTGCTAAACGCCTTCGTGAATCTGGTTATCAAGGTATTATTGTATTTTTAACAGCTTTTAGAGAATATGTATTCCGAGGATATGAAGTCAGAGCTTTAAACTACTTGCTAAAACCCGTCAAGGAAAATACTCTTTTTCTGTGTTTGGATGAAATCGCGAAGGGGTTATCTAATAATACCTACATATACCGAAACAAGCAGGAAATTGTAAGTATTCCCTATGCAGATATATTGACATTTTCGAGCAGATTACATTATGTGGATATATTGACCGTAGACGGCAAATGCTATGAACAAATGTCTACCCTAAATAAGATTATTGTCCATTTGCCAAGTGAATTTATCCGAACCCATCGTTCTTATATTGTAAATATGGCACATATCTATCGTATTACATCAGGAACGATTGAATTGTCAAATCATCTAACTACACAAATCGCACGTTCTTATTCCAAAGACGTGATAAGTGCTTTTGCCAAATATACAACAAGATTTGATACAAGCGGGGATTTTGAATGATTACGAAGTGGGCTACATCTATTGCTAATAAGTTAGCAGAACTATCCGGGGAGGATGTTTCTGCGGATCAATTAGAAATATACATATATGGCTTAGAATGTTTTTTGAATACTTTTATAACCATAGTGTTATTGTTCGTATGGGGAGTTTTATCACATACACTCGGCTATACCCTAATTTGGGTAATTACCTTTTCATTGTTACGACATTATACCGGAGGTGCCCATGCTCCAACGCAGTTAACATGTATCTTAGGCAGCTTTTTTCTCGGTTGTCTTGATAAGTGGGCTATAATCTATTTAAAGCCAACTGTACTAGGATATTTGATACTTGTCCTTATGTGTATATTATTTGCACCTATAAGTAACCATAAAATATGTTTAACCACCAAACAAAAATGGATACATAAACTTATTTCTGTGATAATTGTTAGCATTGGATTTCTGCTGTTTTATAAAATTGGAAACACGAAGATGAATACCACATTGTTTTATTCCTTTTTCTGCGTAATCATTCTTATGATAGTCGAAACAATTAAAAATCTAATGAGACACTTTAAATAGCAGGATGACTTTTCATAAATATTCAAAAAAGATAAAGAATTTGATGGTCTTTATCTTTTTTGAATTTAATTAGATTATCTAGCTCCTCTGTCTGATGGCGAACGATAGTTAAAATCTCTGTCCTGTTCCCGTTTCTGAACTTCTGCCTGTTTTTCTGCCAGCTTTCGATGGATTGAGTTTTCTCCATACTTGGAGTTCCATTCCTTGTTTGCTTTGACATAGGATTCATACTCGGACTTGCCTTGTTTATAGACTTGCAGGAACGCATCTACCGTTGGATATTTGTAATCCTGCACGATATGGGATAATCCCTGCTTCATAATCTTAATCGTTTCTGCGTATTTGTTAGACTGTGCCTGCAATTCCTTTCGTTTCTTTCCTTGGAATAATCCTGTACAGTTCTTCAAATCCTCGTCAATAAGGTCTTTTTTCACTTCCTGCGTATGAATGGCTCTGTTTTGTCGTTTAAGTTTCTCCATAATCTCTTCAAGTCGCATCTCATAATCGTGTGCCAGCTCAGACATTCTTGGTCTTGGCGGAATAACGGTCTTTTCTGCGGTAGTAGTAGCAGGTGCTTTGAATGGTTGGGTCACAGCAGGAATTGTCTGATTGTCTGTCTGTGTAACGGATGGAGCTGGTTGTTTCTCTTGTTTTTCATTTCTTCGCTCCATAAGGTCGGAGATTCTGGCTTTCTGTTGTTCCTGTTTCTGTATCAGCAACTTTATGAGTTCTTTTAACAGCTCGATTGCCCGAAAGATAATCATAAACAAAAGCTCCGGATGATTGCCATACTTGTGAATGGATTCCTTAATCGGAGTTGAAATCTGTTCCTGCTTTACCTTTAAGATTTCCTTTCGCTCCATCCCCGATACCAAAGCGTGATCCACAGTACGATTCCAGTCCTGTATGACCTTATTATTGAGTGTAATCTTATCTGCCTTTGGATTGTTCTTACCGATTTTCTTAGTGGCAAGATAGACATCCCCACGCTTGAATGCAGACAGCTTTTCTTTCTCATCTTTGACAAGTCCGTTGATGACATCGGTATAAAATACCTTGACCTCATCTAAGAAATGTTCCTGCTTAAAGCGAGCGTCCTTGATGGTAAACATCTGTCTTTCGTAGACCTCACCTTTCTTGATCACCTTACACCTTTTACGGATAGTTCCATTCTCGTCTAGGATTTCTTTCTTGGTACGAACATGATTACCTTTCTCATCATAGAACATATTTCTGGTGGCAATCTTTTCTATCGGTTCGTCAAGATAATTTCGTTCTGCAAAGATAAGATGGATATGATAATTCGTCTTTCGTTTGTTATGATGGAGTGCTGCAATACAATCAACACCATACCGACTTTTGAATTTATCCGTCATATATTTTAATAGTCCGTCTGGCGGATAATCCACAAAGGATTCCGGCAGGGCAATGATAAATTCTCTTGCTTCGATACATTTTCCCTCTGTACCGCTTTTCTTAAATTCTGCCTGATTGCACTTGGCAAGTTCTGTCCAAAATTTTCGGTCTGTGGTTTCATATACCGCATAGAGATTTTCCTGTTTTTTGTCACTGGAGATATAATAGATTCTTCCACGAACATTATGGAGCTTTGACATCTGCACAAATGAATTTCTTGGCATAGCGATTTCCTCCTTTCCCAGTTTTGATTTTGGAAAAGAGGACAGATAAGATAGATGAGATGTGAGTAGTAAACTTTCCCTGTGAGCGAGTGCATAGGCACTCGTCTTGCGAACACATCCGCCTTGTGGCGGCTAAGCCTCGCAGAGCGAAATACACAGAGTACAAAACGAAGTTTTGTGCGATGGGTGTATTTCGCTCTCAAACGCCGAGGGCTTGCTTATGAAGTTCACTTTTAGCTGTAACTGTTCCCTCAGCACCTAATTTTGTGCCTTTAATGGCACACTTTTTATGTGCCGTATCCGGCACTCCCTTTTCTTAACAGAAATGCTAGAAGATTGCTATGAAAATCAGCGAAACAATAGACGAATCCGTTAGCACTTTTGCCTTAACAATAGCATTGTTCTATTATTCAGACTTTTTAGCAAAAACCGTAGAAACAGTAGAAGTCTGCTATTAAAATCGAAAAAACAATAGCACGATTCGTTAGCATTTTTGCCCTGACAATAGCATTGTGTTACTTCGCTTACTTTTAAACTGTGTCTGGCAAGGAAGTGGTAGTAAAAGTTCCTATTAAATTTCATTTTTAATAGTGCATTGTTTTATTACATTTTGATTTTAATAGAGCTTTTTACTATTAACTCTTTGAAAATGTACCCCATAGATTGGACACTCAAAATCATAGTAGCGTACACTTTTTGTCATAGGTCGGACAGCTTTTTTCATAGCTACACTTGGTATGACTTCTCACAGCACTTTTTGTAAGTTGGGTGGACTTGTCCTACCAGTCGGCTTCACTTGGGTGGATGGTTGCACCCACTTCATTTTCTGGCTTGGGTGGACTATTCATAACACCTTTTGCATCTTGGGTGGACTTGTCCTACCAACAAGCTATAACTGGGTGGACGATTGCACCCATTCACATCCATCTTGTCCTCATTTTCCAAAAGTTCTGGTTGTATCTGAGGACTTGTCCGTGATATAATCTATTTGCGTGTAGGTATATCATGGCTTTTAGTCAGATACATACCAGAGGGATGGTCTTAGGACTGTCCCTTATTCATTTTTCATTGTTCCCTTGACCGCTTTTACTGCGTGTCTGTCTCGTAAATCCTTCCCCTCATTGAGAATCAGAAACTCGTCTAATCGTTCCCTGCGGATTAAGATTTTTCTTCCCACTCTAAGGATAGGCAGCTTTTCCCATTCCACAAGATTTCTAAGAGTGTTTCTTCCGATACCTGTATAGTCGGCAGCTTCTTCAATGGAGAGAGCAAACTTTAATTCTGTCATTCGATCACCTCATTCCTGCGTAGGATTACAAGTCTTGTATATCAGAGGATGTTCCTTTTTGAAGAAAGGATTAGCCTTTTTTAAAACTTGCGTTACGCAATTCTGATTAAAGTATATATCTTTTATAACGCTATGTCAAGCCTTACGAAATTCTATCATCTTTTATAGAATTGCGTATTGCAATATATCGTGTTATGTGGTATAGTAATGACATACCGAAAAAGGAGGTTCGCAAGTATGTTAAAAGATAAAGAATTGCGAAAGACAATCGGTAGCAGAGCAAAAAGCCGTAGACAGGAGTTAGGATTGAACCAGCCTTATGTCGCTGAAAAAATGGGCGTGACAGCCTCAACCATTCAGAGATACGAAGCAGGAACGATTGATAACACCAAGAAAATGACCTTAGAAGGTCTGGCAGATGCACTTCATGTATCTGTGGAATGGCTGAAAGGTGAGACGGACGAATACGAAACAGACATTACGGATAAAAGAGAATTACAGATTCGTGATGTGATGACTTCCATTCTGAATAAGCTCCCTTATGATATGGAACAGTCCGAAAGTGATTTTTCCAAAGACCTGCTACTACTGATGTTACGGGAATACGAGCTGTTCGTGGATTCGTTCCAGTTCGCTTGTAAGAATTTCAAAGGAAATACAGATAACAAAATGCTCGCCCAGACAATGGGGTTTGAATCCAATAAGGAATACAATGAGATTATGTTCCTTAGAGAAATCACCCACACCGTCAACGCATTGAACGATATGGGCGATATTGTAAGACTGTATTCTAAGAATCCTGAGACAGCGAAAAATCGACTAGCCAATCTTTTATCAGAAAAAGATCCCGATTCGGTATAGATAGGCAGACGGAGCTATGATATACTTACACGCAAGAAGCATTTCACCAGTTCCGATTGCCGATATCGAAAGGAGAAACGATTATGGCAAAAGGTTCTGTAAGGAAGAAAGGCAAGAAATGGTACTACCGCTTTTATGTGGAGGATGCAAGTGGTAACTTGGTTCAGAAAGAATTTGCAGGTACGGAGAGCAAATCAGAGACAGAGAAAATGTTACGCAAGGCTATGGAGGATTATGACGCAAAGAAATTTCTAGCCAAAGCGGACAACCTCACACTCGGACAGATGCTAGATGTATGGGCAGAGGAAGATTTGAAAACGGGTTCACTTAGCAACGGTACAGTCGGTAACTATTTACAGGCAGTAAACAGGATTAAACAACACCCAATCGGAAACAGAAAACTAAAGACAGTCACTTCGGAGCATTTGCAGAAGTTTATGGATTTACTTGCATTTGGCGGTGAGGAAGGAAATTTTAAGTCAAAGGGTTACACCATCGACTATATCCGTTCTTTCCACGCAGTCCTGCAACAGTCCTTCCGATTTGCAGTCTTTCCAAAGCAGTACATCACATTCAATCCAATGCAGTATGTGGTAATGCGTAGGAAAGCCGAGGAAGATGTGGATTTGTTTTCTGATAATGATGAGGATGCAGAGGTTATCAACCCGATTACACCAGAGCAGTATCAAACGCTTATGGAGTATCTGGAAGAAAGAAACAAGCCTGCTGTCCTGCCGGTACAGATAGCGTACTACACAGGTCTTAGACTTGGAGAGGTATGCGGACTGTCTTGGAGTGACATTAACTTTGAGGAACAGTATCTGACAGTACGAAGAAGTGTCCGTTACAACGGAGCAAGGCACAAGACCGAGATTGGTCCGACAAAGCGAAAGAAAGTCCGTATCGTGGATTTCTGTGATACGCTCGCTGACATCTTAAAGAAAGCGAAAAAGGAACAGAGAAAGCAGGTATTCAGTTACGGAGAACTCTATCAGAGGAACTACTACAGGGAAGTTAAGGAAAAGAATCGTATCTACTATGAGCTTTATCATTTGGATGGCACAGAGGACATTCCGCTTGATTACAACGAGATTGACCTTGTATGTATCAGACCGGACGGAGCATACGAAGCCCCTGCAACGGTTGAGACAGCTTTAAGGACAGCAAGGAAACGATTGTCGGAGCTTGATGATAATTTCCACTTCCACACCCTGCGACACACTTATACCACAAACCTGCTCTCAAATGGAGCAGCACCAAAGGATGTACAGGAATTACTTGGACACTCGGATGTAAGTACCACTATGAATGTCTATGCACACGCTAACCGAGAAGGTAAGCGAAACTCAGCCCGACTACTTGATAAGGTGGTTGGAGAATAAAATCGAATAAGAAAAACTTTCCCTTGTAGATACCTCATAAGGGCAAAAACAAGGGAAAAGGATACATATAGAGTGGCAAGGCATACCGCCAAGTCGCATAAAATAAGGAAAGTTGAGATTTTAGTTATACAAATTCTAAATTGAGAGAAATATTGAGGGATAATGGCTATGAAGTATGATAAAATGGTATCTATTAATCGAGAGAAAAGCCAAGAAAAAATCGCTTTTGCAAAAAGAACTATTGATGAAATGCTTGAGAGAAAAGAAAAAGTCACAATTGCTGCTTTAGCGAAATATACAGGGTTATCTAAAGGATTTTTTTACAGCAATTCTGAAGTACGAGATGCTGTGAATAAAGCATTACTACAACAAGGGGCATGTTATAATCCCAAACAGGTTATTGTAGATCAAGTAATGTCAGGAAAGATAACCACGTTGAAGAAGATGCTCAGTTTACAAAAAAAGACTATTAAACAGTTAGAAATACAAAATCAGGAATTGCAGGAAGAAAACAGGTCATTAAAAAAAGAATTAGAAATTCTGCGTAATAATTGAAAAAGGTTTCTTAATCGATAATAAAGCAGGCTCCAATAAAAGGGGCCTGCTATTTTAGTAAAAACTGAAAATAAACACAATGAACGGTGCTTACATTCTGTTAGAGCCAATAAAATCAAGCATTTCCGAGAGAGGGGTGTATTTTATGGTGGTTCTGATCGGTTTGGTGATCATTTTTAAAGAGCAGATTAATAAGCTTCTGGAGACAATTTTTAAAGAAATCAACAGTCAGTCAAAAGAAGTGTATAAGTGATTAGGCAGGAGGGAGATTCCAGATTCAGTATGAGAATTATGGGAGAGAGGAAGGAAAACAGATCGGATAAGGGTGTCGGAAAACAAAGCCCCAGAGCTCTGAATGGAAGCGTCACAGTGTTTTTGAGCATGATTCTGCTCTGCATGATATCGATTATGTGCGCACTTCTCCATTCTGCCCGTCTGGCAGGTTCCGGCTGGTATCTTCAGACTGCCATGAACTCCTCTCTCGATTCTCTTATGAGCAAATATCACAGAGAAGCCTGGGAGAGGTACCATCTGCTGCTTCTTGAAACAGAGGGGAAAGAAGCCCTGGCAGATGAATTTTCTGAGTATCTGAATCAATATCTGGAATGTGATTCGGTCTATGGGCTGAGAAATGAGAATACGCAGATCAAAGACGAGGTACTGGTGACAGAGGACGGAGGAAGTCCGCTGGAGGAGGAAATTCTCGATTATATGAAATTCGGTATTTTCACAGATCTGGGAGATGAGGCATCGCTGACAGAGTTTTCAGAGGTGATGCGAGCGTCTGATGGGATTCATGCCGTAAAGGAAAGCTACCAGATTCACTCAGAACAGGCATTTCGGCTGGAGGAGATCTTGGAGGAGATTCAAAATTCCCTTGGGAGGCAGCAGGAGATGTTAGATGAGTGCAGAGACGAGCTTGGCGAGTGCCGGGGGACTGCTTTTATAAAGACAGCAGAAAAAATGGCCGGGGAGATGGAGCGGATCCCTGCTCTGATGGAAAAATATGAGCTGACAGCGGAACTTTTCAAAAAAGAGCTGGATGAATCAGAACGGAAGGCAGAGCAGAAGCGGGAAGAGATAGGCGAGACAGCGTGGGAGGCCCTGAAAGGCCAGATGGATTCCTATCGCTCTTATACAGATGCAGAAGGGGAGAGGAGACTGGAAGTAGAGCGGATTGCGGAAGAGACACAGAAAAACAGGGAGATTGTGGAGGAGTCCATAGAGAGAGCTGTGGAAGTTAAGGAGTACATTGATTCATGGGAAGGGGATGACGAGGACGACGAGCTGGATGAGGAGAAACTCTGGAAGAATGTGCGCAGCAGCCTGAATCGATGCCGCATTCCCACCCCAGGTTACCAGGCAGGAATTGAGGACAGACAGAGACTGGGAATCCTCCAAAAAATAAACAATATGGCAAAAATGGATCTGCTTGACTTTGTGCTTCCGAAAGGAGCAGAGATATCTGAAAGAGAAATGAAAATGGGAGAACTGCCCTCAGGAGGAAAAGACGGATATAAAATGGGACTTGATTCTGTAAGTGCCAAAGGGCTTATTGACAGAGCTCTCATAAATAAATATGTGGAGGTCCATTTTCCGAGATATGAAAACGAGCAGCAGGAAGGAGAACAGAAAAGACAGCTTTTCTATGAACAGGAATATATCATTAACGGAAAAAGGAAGGATAGGGAGAATTTGAGCCAGACAGTCAAAAAACTTCTGGCGGTCAGAGAGGGAATGAACTTGATTCATATTTTAGGTGACAGTGAAAAACGGGAAGAGGCAAGACTTTTGGCCTTGGCGCTGACAGGGGCTGCCGGTGTGACACCCATTGCAGATATAGCGGCATTTTTTATTATGGGAGTATGGGCATTTGCTGAGTCAGTGGAGGATGTGAGAGCGCTGCTTCAGGGGGAAGGAGTTCCGCTGATTAAGGGAAAAGAAGACTGGAGGCTGAATCTGGATGAGATTTTCAATTTTGTGGATAAAAAGGAAAAAATTTCAGAAGGCGGTGGAAAAGACGGTCCTGATTATGGAGATTATCTAAAAGGATTTCTGCTGATTCAGGACAGAATTCAGAGAAATGAACGCATGATGGATCTCATCCAGTATAATCTGTCAGGTACCCAGGAGAGTTTCAGAATGAATCGATGTGCAGTCAGTGTGGAGGCAGAGTGTACAGCTAAGGGTACAGTTTCCACAGTCAGAAAGAGAGCAGCAAAAAAATATTAGGAGCAAGCAGTTAGAGGTTATTCTCCATACCCCCTCCCTCTTTGAATGTTTGTAAGACCTCTCCAGGTACAATGGTTCAGATACAGATAATTTTCATTTAAACAGTCTGACTGCAGTGATTGCAGAAATCCGGGCGTGCAGAGAGCAGGAGGGGGTATGGAGAATGACATTTAAGATGGGAAAGAGAAGAAAAACTGTATCAGGGAGCCTTACAGTAGAAGCCGCTCTGGGACTTACCCTGTTTGTACTTTTTTCAGTGTGTATGATGATGCCAATGGAAATGCTGAGAACCAGGCAGAAGGTTCAGACTGTTCTTGAAGTGACAGCCAGAGAGATGAGTCAGTATGCCTATATTCTCTACAGGCTGGATCAGGGAGATGACACGGTTTTAGAGGAGAGTGAAAACTGGGAAAAAGAGCTTTCCGGCCTTTTAGCCGGAATGGCTGTCAGAGCGTATTTAAGAGAAAAAATAGAGGGGATTGCAGGAAAAGGAAGAATTGAAAATCTGAGGATCACAGAGGCATCCCTGATGGAAGACGGGGAAAATATCATCCTTGCGGCAGAATACGATTTAAAAATTCCATTTTCTGTCTTTCATATCAGCAGAATACAGGCGTCGTCCAGGACAGCCAGAAGAGCATGGATTGGCAGTGAGGGTGACAGAAACCGCGGGAAGGAAACAGAAAAAGCAGAGGAAGTGATGGTATATATCGGCTCTTCCATGGGGCGCTATCATCTCTCGAGAAAATGCCATTATCTGACTAATGAGTTTCGTGCTGTCTCCTATGAAAGTATAGAAAACCTGAGAAATCAGTCGGGAGGGAAATATTACTCGTGCAGCGTGTGTGGAAAAGCCTGCGGCGCGGGAGATACCGTTTATATTATGCCAAACGGCTCCCATTATCACAGCCGGACGGACTGCCCGTCTGTGGTAAGCTATGTGAGAGAAGTTCCCCTGAGCCAGGCAGAACATCTGGGAGCCTGCTCCTACTGTGGAGGAAATAAGACATGAAGGCAGTATTTGCTGTTTTTCTGTGCGCATGCGCATGGAAAGATTTAAAAGAAAAGGAAATACCGCTGATCTTTTTTGTGGTCGCTGCAGCGGCAGGAGTTATATGGGCGGCAGGAGATCTCGGGACAGGGGGATGGAAAGAGGGAGAACAGGTGTTTAGAAAGCTGTTCGGTCAGGCGGCTTCACTTCTTCCAGGGACAGGTCTTTTGATCATATCATATTGTACCAAAGGCGCGGTTGGAAAGGGAGACGGATTGTTCTTTCTCGTTTCAGGATTGTATTTAGGATTCTGGAAGTGCCTGGCGCTGCTGTTCTGCGGTCTTTTGTTTTGCAGCGCATGGGGACTTGGAATGCTCATCTGGGGATTCTGCGCTGGAAAAAAAGTAAAGGATATAAGACTTCCCTTTCTGCCGTTTCTTATTCCGGCAGCAGTGATCCTGCAAATATTTATTCCATCCGGGCTCGTATAAATGAGAAAAAAGGGACTTTTCGCTTTTATGGCTGTGATTTGAGATTTTTCCTTATGGGAAACAGGAGAATCTCTGGGATGAAGAAACGCAGAACAGGAGAAATGGGATGAAGAAGATAAAGAGACAGGGAACAGAAGGAAAGAGGAGAACAGGACTTCAGGCATCCGTTACAGTGGAGGCTTCTATAGTGATGGCGGTGGTACTGTTTACCTGTGCTGCTATTCTGGGAGAGGGCTTTCGGGTGCATGAAAGGACAGCCGGTATGCTGATTCTTATGGATGCAGCAGAGATGGCACAGACAGGTATAGATAGAGAAAGCTCCATAAGAGAGTGTGAGGAGTGGGCAAACAGGGCCCTCCGCTCTTATTACCGCTTAGGGGGAAGTTCTATCAGTATAGAAAAAAAGGGAGAAAATTTGACAGGAGTCTTTACAAATATACAGGGTCAGGAGGAAGGAACAGTGAGTATTAAACGATTTGAACCTCAGAAGTTTCTGAGAATCGTGAGAGCGATCGGTATATAAGGGGTGTTTACTCTGCGACGGTTGCGAATCAGTTCCGTAGCATGATTTTTCCTGTGAGGGAGATTGTCAGCGAAACGGAGGAAAATGCTGATTCTTATGCCAATGAAAAAAGAGCGAAATAATAAAGAGAGGGAAAAATAAAATAACTGCAAAAAGCAGAAAACGATTCTGTCTGCGTGCAGAGCGGGAGGTGGAAATGTGGAGCAGTTGAGGGTAAGCTACCGAAGAGAAATGAACCACAATTACATGATTTTAAGTGATCCTGAGCTTCAGGCAGACAGCTATGTGGGAAAAATGCTTTCAGAAAACAATATTGAGGGGCTCTTAAAATTCCGCCAGAAGCATACGGAGGAAGGGGATGTATACTGCTATGAGATAACTTCAAAGCAGCCTCTGTCAAGGCTTCTGGAAGGAAGACTTATATCCTATGACGAAATTCGGGCCATCCTGCTCTCTGCAGCTGGAATGCTGCGCCGTACAGAGGAATATCTTCTGAAAGAAGAGCAGATTCTTCTGGAGCCAGACTATATTTACGTAGAACCGGAGGATTTCGCGGTATTTTTCTGCCTGCTTCCGGGATACAGCCAGAGCTTTCCGGATGCTTTTACACAACTGCTCCAATATATTCTTGAGAAGGTTAACCATCAGGATCACAGGAGTGTTGTCCTGGCCTATGGGCTCTACCATGAGAGCCTCAAAGAAAATTATGGGATGGAAGATCTTCTGAAATATCTGTCAGGAGTTGAGAGAGGAAAAAACAGATGGGAGATGGCCGGGGCTTCAGCGAAAGAAGATAGGAAAGAAGCCTGGGACAAATGGGATGCACCTGAAAACCGGGAACGAATGGATCGAGGAAACAGAGACAGCTCCTGCAGGTCTTTCAGAGATATTCAAAGAGAAGGGGATGGTGAGAGCGGGAATCGTGACGGGGCAGAGTGCCAGGGGAAAAGTACAGATACCGGGAGAGAGCATCAGGGAAAGATATGGAAAAAGAACAGGGAGCCTATGTTTGACCAGATTTCCGAAAGAAACGAAAGCAGTGAGGTAAAAAAACGAGAGAATGAATTTTTTCATCCCATTAGGCTGGTTCTCGGTATCCTTTTCCTGGAAGGACTCATCTACCTGTTTAAAGGAATGTCGGGGCTAAAAAACTATGGGGTTTTGCCACTTGTGATTGTATCCCTGCTGTATCTGGTTGGGAGAGTTTTATCTGTTCATTTTAAACAATCGGAGACAGCAGCAGAAGAGACAAGCACAAACCCTTCCCTTTCTCAGAAGCCGTCTGATTTGTTTTTTATGGAACAGGAAAGGGAGAAAAAACCTGACTGGGGCTCACGGGAGAGCGGCAGGGAAGAATGTCCAGAGGCGTGCGGGAGAGAAAAAAGGTCCATACGAAGCAGGAGCCTAAAAGAAACAGAGCCAGAAGGGAAAAAGGAGTTCAAAAGCGGCGGAAAAGAGAGACAGAGGGAGCAGGACGAGTGGAAAATTCTGTTTCAGTCTTTTGACGAAGGCTCTCCGGATATAGAGAGCTCTGGACAGAAGGAAAAACAGTGTGAGAAAGATACACAGCTATTAAATGATTTGGCATCTGCATACGAAGGCCACAGAGCATGTCTCGAAAGCTCTTCTAAAGACAGAGAGGATATTGAAATTCCCTATGTTCCCTTTCTGATAGGTAAACATGAGGAGATGAATGACTATGTGCTCAATTATCCCACAGTCAGCCGCCTTCACCTCAGAGTTGACAAAAAAGAAAAAGTTTACATTTTTACAGATATGAATTCTACCAATGGAACTACAGTAAATGGATACAAGATGGAAGCAAATGAAACGGTAAGCGTAAAAGAGGGGGATACCGTCCAGATAGCAGGGCTCAGTTACCGATTTAGGGAGAGCTGAACCATCTTCAGCAATGTTCTGTTACACGACAGAGAGAATAATTTTTCAGTATTTTTCTATTGTTTTAGGGGAATAATCATGGAATTGACAGTAAATATATGGTATAATGACCGCAGGGCGGGCATTATACCTGCGCATGCCGGTTTCAGCATGTACTGCTGAAATCCGGGCGCTAGATTCCGCCGGAGGCGTCAAAAACACGAAAGGGGCGGGCGTGCCTCTGCTGATGTTGAATGATGCTGAGGTTTAAAGTTGAGAATAAAAATTTTAATGGAACGGATGGCGGCTGTAATCAGGAAATTTAAAGGGATGTTTTAATAGATGAATAGGTTTGAAAGAATATCACGGGTAAATGGAGCTATTATCATAATTAATATCATTATTTTTCTCCTCCCGGATGTTTTTAGCTTTCTGACAGACAAGGAATGGATTTATGAAAATGGAGCCGTAATTCCTGTTCTTGTGGTAGAAAATGGAGAATATTACCGTTTAATTACCTCTGTATTTCTGCATTTTAGTATCAGGCATCTTCTGAATAATATGCTTGTCCTGTTCATATTGGGTGACAGGCTGGAGCAGATTTTGGGAGGGGTCAGGTATCTTTTATTTTACCTGCTCTGTGGATTAGGGGCTAATATTGTTTCCCTGATATTTGATCTGAAGATGGGTGATTGGTATACCATGTCAGCAGGTGCGTCGGGCGCTATTTTTGGCGTTGTGGGCGGACTGATGTGGATTGTTTTCATGAATAGAGGAAGGCTGGGAGATTTGAGCAGCGGACAGCTTGCAGTGATGGCTTTTTTTACACTGTACCTGGGATTTACCAGTTCCGGTGTGGACAATGCGGCTCATGTGGGAGGCCTGTTAGTTGGAATTTTGCTGGGAATACCATTTTATGTTTGGGTTTCCAGGAAAAAATATACAGACATTATTAAGTAAGTCAGAAAAGGAGTGGTTCCAATGGTAGAGAAAGAGTGTATTTTTTGCAAGATAGCGAATGGAGAGATTCCGTCCGCTACGGTTTATGAGGATGGTGATTTCAGGGTGATACTGGATCTCGGTCCTGCCTCAAGGGGCCATTCCCTGATTCTTCCTAAGCAGCATTACAGGGATCTGTGTGAGCTGGATGATGCAGTTGCAGCAAAAATTCTTCCGCTTGCCGGAAGACTTGGAAAGGCGATGATGAAGACGCTGGGATGCGCCGGATTTAATGTTGTTCAGAACAATGGAGAGGCCGCAGGTCAGACCGTCTTTCATTTCCATGTCCATGTGATTCCAAGATATGAGAATGGGCCGGAAATGGTAGCCTGGAAACCTGGAAAGATGGAGCAGGAGGAGCTGACGAAGATAAGCGGCATGCTCAAGTCTGAGATGGACGCATAGGAGAACGTATGCAACAGAGGGATGCTGAACTGTTGCGGGCTCTATATGAAAACTATCTGATACCGTTGAAGAAGTATGCTGTGAAGATTGGCGTGGACTGTGATTATATTGAGGATATGGTTCACGAGACATTTCTGGAATATTATGCCAGATATTCTCTGGAATTTGGTGACAGGCAGAAGCGTGTTCTTCTTACCATGATACTCAGGTGCAGATGGATTGACTATTGCAGAAAAAATAAACGATGCAGCTCATTCGGCACTTACGAGCATATTGAAATAGTATCAGCGCTTGAAAAGCTTCTGGATAAGGATACGCTTCATTATGTGATGGAAAATGACATTTACAGGCAAATCAGGGATCTGATGGACGGGATGAAAAAGGACTGGCGTGACGTTCTCATTCTTTATGTTCTGGAGGGCAGAACAATCAAAGATACGAGTCAGATCCTGGGAATTGCGGAAACGGTATGCCGTTCCCGCATCTTCCGGGCCAGGCAGGAGCTGAAAAGGCTCCTTGAGAATAAGGCGATCTTTGACATTCAATCTAATTCATGCAGTCATGAATCAGATCCATAATGGTTTCTACAGCATTGTTTAATGTGCTTGTCTCCATCGCATTGATAAAGGACTGACGATTTTTATAGGTTTCGGAAACTGCCTGGAAGAGTGTATCAGGTGTCAGAACCTCCTCTTCCAAAACAGCGCTGAAGCCCTGTTTGGCAAAAGATTTTGCATTCAGAATCTGATCTCCGCGGCTGGCAGCGGCAGAAAGAGGAATCAGAATGTTAGGTTTTCTCAGAGCCAGAATTTCGCAGATAGAGTTTGCACCTGCCCTGGATATAACCAGATCCGAGGCAGCGAACAGATGGCGCAGAGGTTTATCGACGTATTCATACTGAACATATCCGGATAATCCTGTCAGGCTTTCGTCGAGATTACCTTTTCCGCATATATGTATCACCTGAAACTGGGATAAAAGCCGGGGCAGAATACTGCGGACTGCATGATTTACGGTGACAGAGCCCAGACTTCCGCCGATGACCAGAATGACGGGGCGGTTAGCAGAAAGACCCGCATACTGAAGTCCTGCAAGGCGGTCACCGGTGAGCAGCTCTTTCCTGATAGGGGAACCGGTAAGCACAGCCTTCTCCTTGGGAAGGAAGCTGAGTGTTTCGGGAAAATTGCAGCAGACTTTTTTTGCGGCTGGGATACAGATTTTATTTGCCAGTCCCGGGGTCATATCAGACTCATGGATGATAACAGGAACTTTATAGTGTTTTGCAGCCAGAACAACGGGGACAGCGACAAAACCGCCCTTTGAAAATACAATGTCCGGTCTGTATTTTTTAATCAGTTTTCTGGCCTGAGAATAACCCTTTAGAACTCTGAGGGGGTCAGAAAAGTTTTTCAGATCAAAATAGCGGCGTAATTTACCAGAGGATATACCGTCATAGGGAATTTTGGCATCCTCGATGAGTCTGCGCTCAATACCGTTATAGGAACCGATATAGCGGATTTCAAACCCCTCTGCGCGGAGGGAAGGGAGCAGAGCCAGGTTCGGGGTAACATGGCCGGCAGTTCCGCCGCCGGTCAAAACGATTTTTTTCATATAATCTTGCCTCCATATAAATTACAGTAAGAAACGACAGATCTTCATTTCTTCAGCATATTATTATAGTAAACGCTAAATAGAAAAAGTCAACCCCAGAAACACTTTGATAAGGTTTGAAGGAGGTGTGAGGTGGGTACAAATCAGAATGAAAATGAAACAGATCAAGAATTGGACAAGCGCCTGAAATGTGCCTGCGGATGGGACGAAGAGCAGCTTCTGAAAGAATTGGAGGACGCAGAAAAAGAGATATCTGAGGAAGATCTCCCTCTGTCCGGAAAATACAGCTTTGAAAGACTTTTAAAGGATATCGAGGAGAGAAAGATTGAGCCTGAGAGAGGGGACAGGGAGGAAGCAGAATCAGGGCAGAATTTAGAGACTTCCATGTCAGCAGGTGAGGGAGAAGTCTGTTCACTTCAGCAGCTCGTTATCCTGATAAGGGCATCTGTGGCAGCCGTTACAGCAGCGTCTGCTATGCTTTTCCTATGTATGTTCTAAATTGACCTGACGCTTGTATCAGACAAAGCAGGCGGATAAGAAAACGGCTAATGGGAAAAGGGAATCCGCTATATGAAAAGAATCGTTTGAAAAGAAATGGCTTTCGGAAGCAGGGGAAAGTCCGAGAGCCTGTGGTTAAATACATAACGGTGCAGATAGTGCCTGCAGAGAGGGACTGCCGCAATAATCATCCGTACATGGAAACGTGAAAACGGACATCAGGCGGAGAATAACATCTGTCCTTCAGATATTTCATTGCGGCAGCTCCTTCTTAAAACTGAAAACGGGTGAAAAGAATACCAGCAAAACAGAAGGGTACTAATGTACACATAGTGAAGAATGGGTACTCAGGGAAGGCTCTTCTGATCTACAGTTTGGCCTTGTATTGCTTTAAGGCATTGGCAAGCTGATCGGGACAGGAGGTAGGGCGGAAGCCGCAGCGGATTCCGTTAAGTCTGGAAATCACCTCGTCAATATCCATTCCCTCCACAAGGCGGGCAACTCCCTGTGTATTTCCTGAACAGCCGCCGATAAAGCGCACATTTGTCAGCTTATTGTCTATAATATCAAATTCAATTTCACGTGAACAGACGCCATTCGTAGCATAAATCATGATAAAATCTCCTCTCTGATATAATAAATGGAACCCTTTTCTTTGCTGATTGAAAAGAGCTTTTCTGTAAACAGATATAAAAAGACTGCAGCAGTTCTGAAACAGACTCTGCGGGAAAAGGCTTTTAAGGTCTGCAGATTTTCTTTTCACAGTGGATTATACCCTCCTTTAAAAAGAATTGTCAAGAAAAGGGAGATCCTCTATAATAAGGGGAAGCAGCAGTCTGACGCGTTCTTTCCGGAGCCCTATATTCGCTCTTTGCAGGAGAGAAAAGAACAGACGAAACAGATGTTTTAGGTTATCCATATGGCCGTACGGTGTTGGCTATGAGTGAAAAAATCTGAAGAATAAGACAAATACAGCCCACAGAGGGTGGAAAATGCAGGACAAAAGGAGGCAGACAAATGCTTGGTATTATTGGGGCAATGGATGAAGAAGTTGCAAAGATTAAGGAGGAGATGGAAGAGGCTGAGGTTATAACTGTGGCCGGTATGGATTTTTATGTTGGAAAGCTGGCAGGAAAAGATGCAGTGGTTGTGCGTTCCGGCATCGGTAAGGTAAACGCAGGCATGTGCACACAGATTCTGGCAGACAGATTCCATGTAGATGCAGTGATCAATACGGGGATTGCAGGCTCACTGAAGAATGAAATTAATATCGGTGACATTGTTATCTCCACAGACACGGTGCAGCATGATATGGATGCCAGCGGGTTTGGATACAGAAAGGGACAGATTCCAAGGGTGGATACCTTTTCCTTTAAGGCGGACGAGAAACTGAGCAGTCTGGCTCTTGCCTGCAATGAGAAAGTAAACCCGGATATTCAGGCCTTTTTGGGGCGCGTAGTCAGCGGTGATCAGTTTATTTCCGACAGAGATAAGAAGAAATGGCTGGCCCAGGAATTTGAGGCGAGCTGCACGGAGATGGAGGGCGCTGCCATTGCCCAGGCAGCATACCTGAACGGTATTCCTTATCTGGTAATCCGTGCAATTTCCGATAAGGCAGATGACAGCGCGGGGATGGATTACGCGGAGTTTGAGGCTCAGGCTATCCGCCATTCCGTAAACCTGATTCTGGAAATGGCAAAGAGGATTTCCTGCTAAAAGGATAGGAGACAGAGCAGGAAGAGTGTCTGCGGCACAGAGATTGAGGAGGCGGTTCAAGCAAAATGTGACGCAATATTTCCAGATTCGCAGGATGTCCGGTCCGGATGGCCTGCAGCGGTGTGCAAATCCCCGAAAAGCTTTATTTTATGGGGGAATTTGACGATCGATTCTAAGCCCTTCTCTCTTTTCAAAGACAGGACAGGCGGCTATAATAAAAGCCATCTGGAAAAATCTGGAGAAGAAAGGGGAGCTTTTTATGCTGGAAATTTTACAAACAGGAAAAGCATTGTATGCGCTGGCGGCTATCGGCATCATAGGTGTCTTAAGCAAGCTCGTCACGCGCAGCCTCTACAAAAGACTGATCCGTGAAACGGATAATATGGCGGCCACGAAGAACAAAAACCTGAAAATACTGAAGCAGAAGCTGGAGAACGCCTGCCGGCTGAACCAGACCATTGTGAACACCCAGGCTTATCTGGAACGTCAGATGTACGGGTTTCGGTTTATGAAGGTTTCTCTTCAGAGCTGGAATAATGTTTCTCTCCAGATGGCAATTCTGGGAATTATGGCAGGAGGGGCAGCCTCCTTTGCCTCCTACTGGTACAGGCTGGATTCCTATTACATTGTGCTTTATGCGTCGGCAGGGGCTTTTCTGGGGCTTTTTCTGGCTTTTCTGGAGAGCAGCTTTAATATTGGGCTGAAGCAGCAGCGCCTTGCCAATGCCCTTCTGGAATATACGGATAATTCCGTGTTTGTCCGCGCTGCCAGGGAAAACGGCGGAAGGGATGAGCGACTTCAGGACAATGTGAGAAGGCTTCCGGTGAGAGAGATTGGGACAGACCGGGGAGACGACAGAGAACTCATAATCCGGGAGAATGAGCTGAGGGACGGGCTGATTCGGGATGCGGTAAAAACTTCTGCCCAGACAAGAGGACAGGTACAGCAGGACAGGCGTTCTGGATTTAGTGACAAGCACGTGGACAAGCCAGCCGGACTTAAAAGGCTGAAGGCAGAGAAGATGGTAAAGGCGAAAAAGAGTGCAGCTTCGGCAGGGGAGGACACACTCTCAGCCTTTGACACAGCGCAGTCATCAGCTATTGGAGGAATGGAGGGAGGCGTTTCAGAGAGGGGAGAGGCGCCGGCAGACGCTTCCAGAAAGGAGCAGGCAGGCCGTCTGGGGGCTGTGAGGGATATTGACTATTTAAAACACAGTCTGGAACAGATTGCGGCCAGCAGGGAAAAGACAAAGAAGGAGGAGGATTGGACCAAGGAGCTGGCTCCGGAAGAGATGAAGGTGCTGGGAGAGCTCATAAGGCAATACTTTTCCGCAGATTAAAAAACGGCGGTCCCGGCTGGGAGAGACAAAAGCATGGGGCAGACAGGCGGCAGGTGAAAAGGAAGACAGGGCGAAAAAGGGTGTGTATGCAAACGGAAGAAGGATGTTGATAAATTTATAACAGATTGCTATAATAGCGTTAAACGCATAGGCGTCAGGAACTGGGCTGCCGGCCGGCTAAAGGACGGACACGGCATTCCCATGATCAGAGTCCGACACATAAGAAAAGGAGAGAGAACAAATGGGCAGAGAAGTGACATTTGACTATTCCAAAGCAGCTTCCTTTGTGAGAGCCGAGGAGCTGGAAAACATGAAGAGCGCAGTTATGTGCGCAAAAGATGTGCTTGTAAACAGGACAGGTGCGGGAAATGACTTTTTAGGCTGGATTGATCTGCCGGTTGACTACGATAAAGAAGAATTTGCAAGGATCAAAAAGGCAGCTGAGAAAATTCAGAGTGACTCCGATGTGCTTCTGGTTGTGGGAATCGGCGGCTCCTATCTGGGCGCAAGGGCTGCCATTGAATTTTTAAACCACAGCTTTTACAATGTGCTTCCCAAGGGAAAGAGAAAGACACCGGAAATCTACTTTGTAGGAAACAGCATCAGCAGCAAGTATATTAAGGATCTGCAGGATGTGCTGGAGGGAAAGGATTTCTCCGTCAACATTATCTCTAAATCAGGCACAACCACTGAGCCGGCTATCGCATTCCGCGTATTCAAAAAGATGCTGATCGATAAGTACGGAAAAGAGGAGGCTGGAAGAAGAATCTACGCAACCACAGACAGGGCCAAGGGAGCTCTCAAGAACCTGGCCAACGAGGAGGGCTATGAGTCCTTTGTGGTTCCGGACGATGTAGGCGGCCGTTTTTCCGTGCTCACGGCAGTGGGACTTCTCCCGATTGCAGTCAGCGGAGCTGACATTGACAAGCTGATGGAGGGCGCTGCTTCAGGAAGAAAAAAGGCCCTTGAGGCGCCGTACGAGGAGAACGGGGCTCTCCTGTACGCGGCGATCAGAAATATTCTCCACAGGAAGGGAAAACAGGTGGAGATCGTTGCCAACTACGAGCCGAGCCTGCACTATGTATCAGAGTGGTGGAAGCAGCTCTACGGAGAGAGCGAGGGCAAGGATCAGAGAGGCATTTTCCCGGCAGCCGTTGATCTGACAACGGATCTTCACTCCATGGGACAGTTTATTCAGGACGGCTCCAGAATTATGTTCGAAACCGTGCTGAATGTGGAGGAATCTCCTGCAGAGGTTCTGCTTGACAGGGAAGAGGTAGACACAGACGGCATGAATTATCTGGCCGGAAAGAGCGTGGATTTTGTAAACAAGAGCGCTATGAACGGAACAATTCTGGCCCACACAGACGGAAACGTGCCGAATCTGCTTGTAAATATCCCTGAGCAGAATGAGTTTTGCTTAGGCGAGCTGTTCTATTTCTTTGAGTTTGCCTGCGGAGTGAGCGGATATCTGTTGGGCGTGAACCCGTTCAACCAGCCGGGCGTTGAGAGCTACAAGAAAAACATGTTTGCTCTCTTAGGAAAACCGGGATATGAGGAAGCCAGAGAGGAGCTTTTAAAGAGACTCTAGGACTTTACGGGAGCAGATTCATATTCCTTTTAACGCTCCCGCATAAATAAAAGAAGACGCTGTCCAGCCTGATTCAGACTGGACAGCGCCTTCTTTTATTTCATGCCCACAGTCAGCCTGCAGGCTGTTCTGTCCGGGCTTTCAGAATATCTGTAACACACCCCAACATTCAGTATAGAACCCCTATTTAAAGGTTTCTGCCGCGTATCTGGAGAGTTCCTCCCTGAAGTCCGGGTGCGCAATTGAGATCATGGCTTTAGCTCTCTCCCGGAGAGACAGGCCTGAGAGCTTTGCAACGCCGAACTCTGTGGCAACGTACTGGATCATGGTTCGGGGTGCGGAAACCGTGCTCTGGCCCGGGATGAAGGGGACAATGTTGGATTTTAAAGTGCCGTCCTTTTTGCGGTGGGTGGAGGCCAGGCAGATAAATCCTTTTCCGCCCTCTGAGCGGAAGGCGCCCTCCAGGAAATCCAGCTGGCCGCCTGTGCCGGAGAGCTGTCTGCTGCCGGCGGATTCGGCATTTTCCTGACCCATCAGATCCAGCTCCACACCTCCGTTGATGCTGATCACATGTTTCATCCGGCTGATCCGCTCCGGTGAGTGGACATAATCCACATCAGCAGGGCAGAAAAGCTGAGGCTCCTCGTCCAGCCAGCGGTAGAGCTCCTGAGAACCCATGGCCAGATTCCAGGTGGAAAAGCCGGTGTCAATTTCCTTTTTCCGGTTGGTGAGCTTTCCTGCCCGGTAGAGGGCCAGAAAAGCATCGCTGATGGTCCCTGTATGGCAGCCCAGATCCCGTCTGTCAGACTCTGCCAGAAGGTTTGCAACTGTAAACGGAACCCCGCCGACTCCGAGAGAGAGAACGGCTCCGTCCGGGATCTCCTCCACTACATGGCGGGCGATGGCGATGTCCGTGTCAGAGGGCTCCCTGTAGGTGCGGACAGGAAGCGGTTCATGCTCGCCCTCCACGATGTAGTCTGCTTCGGACAGATGGACTCTGTGGGAGCCGTTTACTCCCTGGAGCCTGGGGAGATGCTCGTTGATCTCAAAGATAACTGTCCGGGCATGTTCAAAAATCGTTCTCCAGGCATAGTTGGAGATGCCCAGGCCGCAGTAGCCGCTGTCATCAGGGCGGGAAACGGGAACAAAGGCCACATCCACGCGGATGTGTCTGCGGTACAGCTCAGGCAGGGAGCGCAGAATCATAGGGATGAACTGACACAGTCCGCGGCTCTGCAGTTTTCTCTCGTAGTCGCCGATATGCCAGCTGTAGTATGTAAAGGCAGACTGCTCTGGGTCGCTTTCCACAACCTCAATTCTGGGGCGTATCACAAGACCTCCCCGGACTTTGACATCCTTCAGCTCCTCCTTTCTGGCCGCCAGGGCCCGATCCATCAGCTCCGGAAAGCCGGCGCCAAATCCGTAATCAACCCAGTCACCGGAGCGGACAGCCTTCGCCGCTGTCTCCGGCGTCACGAATTTGCTTCTGTAATCATTTGACATAATCAGTGTTCCTTTCAGCTTTTGCAGTTTTTGATTAATCATACCTTAGAAAGATTCATATTTCAACAGTGAAAAAACACCTTGCGAAACAGGCGGCTCCGTGCGACAATAAACGGGACAGGAAAAAGACAGGAGAGGAGAGAGGGTATGTTCCGGCTTTGGGCGAAAATTTGGAAGGACAACAGGATGCAGAGGGACACGGTGATTGAGAACGCAGACTACTCCATGTCCAGAACAGCCATGGTGTTTGACGCCATTGAGAAGGTCTGCTATGAATTCGATCTGGGACAGCCGATCTGGCTGGATGCAAATATTGAGGACTTCAGGCGCCATGACAGGACGAGATTTTCAAAGGACAATTTTGTAGAGTCCATTGAGTTTGATTATCTGGAAATACAGGTGATTGAGGAGTAAAAAGGAGAGCAGAGGGGCTATGCCGGAGAACGGCTTTCTGATATAATCTTATACAGAACATTCAAAGGCTTCAGGAGGAAAAGACAGTGCAGAGAAACAATGGCTGTCTGGGAGGAACAAAATGGCACAGACAATAACGGACTTCAGAGAATTTCTGACAGATGCGAAGCAGATTGCCGCAGAGCTTTCAGAGCTGGAGCAGTCTGAGGCGCAGGCCAGAGAGGAGGAGAGCAGGCTTCTGCGGACTCTGGAGGCAGAGAAAAAGGCAGTCACAGACAATATCAACCAGACTGTAAAGCGCCGCAGGGATGAGATCAGCAAGAGCTATGACAATGAAATTTCCATCACACAGGATCGGTTAAAGAAGACAAGAGCAAGAAGGGAAAAGGCAAAAAACCAGGGGATAAAGGATCGGATTGAGGAGGAAACCTCCGAGCTTCACCTGCACAACCGGGAGCTTAAGGTGAGGATGAAAACCCTGTTTCAGAAGGAGCATGTACCTGCTTTCTGCCAGAGTGGATTTTATTATGCCCTCTATTTTCCAAGAGGGTTGAAAGAATCGCTTATTCTTCTGGCCACGCTGATTGTCTGTTTTCTTCTGATCCCCTATGGGATTTATTCTGCAGCTCCGGTTCAGAAAACGGTTTATCTGATTCTGATTTACTTTGCCTGCGTGCTGGTATTTGGCGGGCTTTATACAGTGGTGGGAAATATGACAAGAGGGCGTCACCAGAAGGCCCTCAGAGAGGGACGGCAGATTCGGAATGTCATGCAGTCCAACTACAGAAAGATACGTATGATCACCTCCTCCATAAAGAGGGACAAGAATGAGTCTGTCTACAACCTGGAAAAGTATGATGACGAGATTTCTCAGCTTGAGCAGGATGTGGACGACATGCTGAAAAAGAAGAAGGATGCGCTAAATACCTTCGAGAATGTGACCAGGATGATTATTTCCGATGAGATCGCCCAGAACAGCAGAGAAAAGCTGGAGGCTATGGAGGCCAGGCACGAGGAGGCTTCCAGCCACCTGAAATACATTCAGACGATTCTTCAGGAGAAGCGAATCTATATGACAAACACCTATGAAACGTACCTGGGAAAGGAATTTCTGAGTGCGGAGAGAATTGAGGCCTTAAAAACGATCATAGAGGCCGGCGAGGCGTCAAATATCAGCGAGGCCATAGAGGTTTACAGAGGGCGCGGAAAGAAGGAATAGTTTCACATCAGGTAATAGGAAGCAGAGGAAAGGAAAAACCTGAAAGGCAAAAAGAAGGCCTTTCAGGTTTTTCCTTTCTGCATATTTTTGGGACACCCTGTTTATAATAGAATTAATTCAGAATTTAATTTTAATGACGGGCGGTTGTGATATGAAGATTTTGGAATGGATGGCAACAAAGGACAGCCGGGATATCTACTATTTTAACTCAGACAGGAATTTCGAGGCGGAGGCCTTTGCGGCCAGGCTTCATCAGATGATAGAGGAGGAGAAGCTGCGCCAGGGAAAAAGAGGGGTTGTGTTTCTCTGCATTGGCACCGATCGGTCCACCGGGGACAGCCTGGGGCCGTTAATCGGATATAAGCTCAGGAAAATGGAGGTGTCCGGCGCGTCCGTGTTCGGAACTCTGGAACGGCCGGTCCACGCCATGAATCTGGAGGACTATGTAAGGGTGATACAGAGCTGCTATCATGACTGCCTTGTGGTGGCGGTGGACGCGTCGGTAGGAAACAGGGAGCATATAGGGTATCTGACACTGGGAAAGGGGGCCCTGAAGCCGGGACTCGGCGTCAGCAAGGAGCTTCAGGCAGTGGGGGATATTTTTATCACCGGAATTGTGGGCAGCTGCAGCAGCTATGATCCGCTGATGCTTCAGAGCGTCAGGCTTTCCGTGGTCATGCGGATGGCCGACTGCATCAGCAGAAGCATAGGAATTGTCGAAAAATTATGGGATAATGCTGCCCTCGTTTGACAAGTTTTTTACAGGCTCTGTGATATGATTTCCCAGATGGAAGAGGGCCGCCGTTTTCTTACAGACAGACGGCGGCTGAGAAATATGCTGCAGGGGGACAAGCTCTGCTGCAGAAAACAGAGAAGCGGGGTGAGCCTGAATGGGAGATTTATATGAGCCATTATCAAAGCTGCCGAAAAATATAAGGCAGATAGGAGACCGGGACGATACGGTCAAGCTGTACATGGAGGACTACGTAAGCACATATCTGAAACGCCTTTTTCCCACTGGAGGACAGGATCTGAGAGTGGGGCTTTTGCTGGGAACGGAGAAAACCGAGGATGGGACTCCGTTCATTTTCGTGGATGGGGCCCTGGAGATGGAGGATGTGACAGCCGAGGGAGAAAAGGTGGTATTTACGGAGGCAGCCTGGAAGAAGGCTTACCAGAATATTGAGGAATCATTTCCCAGAAGAACCGTGCAGGGCTGGTTTCTCTGCGGGGCGCCCGGCTGCGCCTTAAGCCCCCTCAACTACTGGAAGCAGCATGGCCAGTATTTCAGCGAAAAAAACCAGCTCATGTATCTGAACAGCGGCATCGAGGGAGATGAATCAGTTTACATAACATCAGACGACGGGTTCTACAGGCTGAAGGGGTACTGTATCTATTATGACAGAAATCAGATGATGCAGGATTACATGATCTGCAGGAAGGATGTAAAGCGGGTGGAATCCGGCGCAGGGGACCGGGTGATCCGGGATTTCAGGGAGAGGATGGAAGACAGGAAGAAGGAAGCCATGAGCCACAGGCATACAGTCAGAAACCTGGGACTTGTGTGCAGCACCATGTCCCTGGTGATTCTGGCAGGCGGAGTGACAATGCTCAATAATTACCAGAAAATGCAGGAGATGGAAACGGCTCTTGTCTCCGTGCTTCCAGAGGGAGCAAGACCCTGGGACAGGGAGGATAACAGAGAGGAGAGCGTACCTGTGGTGGTGGAAGAAATAAAGGGGAATGTGTACCCTGAGGAGACGGATTCACAGAGCCAGAACTCTGAGAATGGAGCTCAGTCAGTTAAGCTCTCTGACGGCACTTTGTATCTGGAGGACACAGCTGAGAGCGCGGGGACAGAGAAAATGGGAGAGCTCTCCTCAGAAAAAGCTCCGGTGGGGAGCCAGGCAGAAGGAGGGGACAGCAGCGCAGTCCGGTCAGAGCAGGCTTCCAAAGCAGAGAGCGGGGAGATAAAGGCTGAGAGCAGTGAAGCTCCAGAAGAAAAGTCAGAGGCAGAAAATCAGGAGGCAGACTCAGGGGGAGAAGAGACGGGGGATGCCGCCAAGGACCAGAAAGACAGCACAGCTGACAGCCAGCCAGACCCAGAATCCGGTGAGGTTTCTGTGCCGGTGACAGATATGACCCCCGGGGCAAAATATCTGGTGGGAGAAGGAGAAACCCTGTACGGGATCTGTTTTAAGCTGTATGGAAATATCAATTATGTGAAGGACATCTGCGCGCTGAACGGAGTGTCGGACATCAACCACATTATGGCAGGACAGAAGCTGATTCTGCCGGCGGAAGTGCCGGTACTGGAGGAGATGAAAGGAGCGGTGGAAGAGTAGACTATGCGCAGCAAAAGCAGCCTGATGCTTGGCGGGACAGAGCAGGGCTGAGCAGCTGCGGCAATACGTCTTTTTGGAAAAAAGTAGTTCATATCTCCCATAATCTGTTGTATAATCGGTGATATAGCAAAATGACATACAGAAGAACCTGACCCCTGAAGGCAGGCAGCAGGCGCTGTCAGGACCACGGGAGGCAGGGCAGATCAATCCATGGATCATAACGCATATGGTATCAGACAGCGGCACGGCTTCCGGGCAAGAGGCCTGGGGCGTTGTGTGGATTGACATGACGGGAGATATGCAGATGAGTAATATGGACTCTATGGAAAGAGAACGAAAAAAAAGACAGCTTAGAGAACGGATGATCAGCTCGTCGGGATCGCCGGATTCTTCCGGAAGGGGAGGAGGCCGCAGTCTCAGCGAGGAGGAGATTGTCCGAAATGCGGAGAGACATACAAGGCGAAAGAGAATCCGCCTTCTCGCGGCAGTAGCAGTGCTTGTGATTGCGGCGGCGGGAATTTTCTATTATTACTTCTATGTGCGCAGGTATGAGACCTATAAGGTAGACTGGGAGCGGCAGGTTCCGGCCAGCGAGGGAGGTTTTTCCGGGTACGAGAGCTTTGGGAGCAATGTTCTCAAGTACACCAAGGACGGCGCGTCCTATATCGACGGAAAAGGAAAGGTAGTCTGGTCGATCAGCTATGAGATGAAGTCTCCTATCTGCTATGTGAACGGAATGTATGCCGTGATTGCGGACAGGCAGGGAAATGATATTTACATATGCAACGGGGAGGGACTCAGAGGACAGGCCAAGACCACGCTTCCTATTATGCGGGCAGCCGTGTCTGCCCACGGCGTGACGGCAGCTCTCCTTGAGGACAGCACCGCCTCCTATATCACCTTTTTCAAGGAGGATGGAAGCAGCCTGAACTGGGGGATTAAGACGGTCATGTCAAAGAGCGGGTACCTGATGGATGTGTCCCTGTCTCCGGAGGGAACCCAGGTGATGGTTTCCAATGTTTACCTTCAGGATGCGGGCATCGGAAACCGCATTGCATTCTACAATTTTTCCGAGTATGGAAAAAGCTATCCGGATCGTCTGGTAGGCGGATTTGAGGAGATGAAGAGCAGTCTGATTCCCAGAGTGCGGTTCCTGGATGAAACGCACGCCTGTGCCTTCGGAAATGGCCAGATCGGTTTCTTTTCCCTGGAAAATGAGACTTCCCCGGCTATGACTGCCCAGCTCCCCTATGAGGAGGAGATAAGGAGTATCTGCTATTCAGACAGGTATGTGGGAGTGGTGGTGGACAGCGCGCAGGGCGAATACGATTACAGGCTCGACGTTTACAGCGCGTCGGGAAAGCTGAAATTCAGCCAGCCCTTTAACTTCCAGTACAGGGATATTGTGATTGACGCAGATATGGTAATTCTGTATAATGAGAACTCGTGTGAGATTTACAATATGTCCGGAAAATGCAGATTTTCCGGTTCCTTTGACTTTACATTTTCTGCAGTAAGGGCAGGAAAAATGAAAAACGAGCTGATTTTTACCGGCGGTGACACCATAAGGAGCGTTCATCTGAAGTAGCCGGTACGATGAGACAGAGAAACTGCTACACCATTAATATAAATTTCAGGAGGTTATACGAATGAACCAGATTGACACACTTTCCATTAATGCCATCCGAATTTTATCAGCAGATGCGATTCAGAAGGCAAACTCCGGCCATCCGGGTCTTCCCCTCGGCTGCGCTCCCATCGGATATGAGCTTTTTGCACACCATTTAAGCTATAATCCGGCAAACCCAGACTGGTTTAACAGGGATCGCTTCATCCTTTCCGGCGGCCACGGATCCATGCTTCTCTATTCTCTTCTTCACCTGTTCCGGGTGGGGAATCTCACAAAGGAGGATCTGATGAATTTCAGACAGGTGGGCTCCAGGACACCGGGACATCCGGAGTACGGCCACACAACAGGCGTTGAGGCCACCACAGGCCCTCTGGGCGCGGGAATGGCCATGGCAGTGGGAATGGCTATGGCTGAGGCTCACCTGGCAGCCGTGTTCAACAAGGAAAACTATCCGGTTGTGGATCACTTCACCTATGTGCTGGGCGGCGACGGCTGCATGATGGAGGGTATCTCTTCAGAGGCCTTCTCCCTGGCGGGAACTCTGGGACTTTCAAAGCTCATTGTCCTCTATGACTCCAACCGTATTTCCATCGAGGGAAGCACGGACATCGCATTCCGGGAGAATGTGGAGGAGCGCATGCGCGCCTTCGGCTTCCAGACCATCACAGTGGAGGACGGAAACAATATCGACGCCATCGCCATGGCTATTGAGGCGGCAAAGAGGGATACAGAGCATCCTTCCTTTATCACAATCAAGACAGAGATCGGCTACGGCTGCCCGGCCAAGCAGGGCAAGGCCAGCGCTCACGGAGAGCCTCTGGGCGCTGAGAATGTGAAGGCCCTCAGAGAGAATTTAAACTGGCCCTGCGAGGAGGCTTTCTTCGTGCCGGAGGAGGTTTACCGTCATTTCGATCAGCTGTCCCAGGAAAAGGCGGAGGCAGAGGCTGCATGGAACGTGATGTTTGCGGCTTACTGCGAGGAGTATCCTAAGATGGAGGCTCTCTGGAACCAGTACCAGAACGGCACGGCAGAGGAGCTGTTAAACGATGAGTCCTACTGGACAGCTCAGGAGAAGGCAGATGCTACCCGCTCTATCTCCGGAAAGATCATCAATGTATTGAAGGACAGGCTTCCGAACCTGTTTGGCGGAAGCGCGGATCTGGCTCCGTCCAACAAGACATACATGAACGGAGAGGGAGACTTCTCCAAGGAGGACAGAAAGGGAAGAAACCTGCACTTTGGCGTGCGTGAGCTTGCCATGGCTGCCATCGGAAACGGAATTGCCCTTCACGGAGGCTTAAGGCCGTTCGTGGCTACCTTCTTCGTGTTCAGCGATTATGTAAAGCCCATGGCCCGCCTTTCCTCCCTGATGGGTGTGCCGCTCACCTATGTGTTCACCCATGACAGCATCGGAGTGGGAGAGGACGGCCCGACCCATGAGCCTATCGAGCAGCTGGCAGCTCTGAGAGCCATGCCGAATTTCCATGTGTTCCGTCCCTGCGACGCTATGGAAACACAGGCTGCCTGGTACAGCGCAGTTACATCAAAGCATACTCCTACAGCCCTTGTGCTCTCCAGACAGAATCTGGAGCCAATGAAGGGCAGCAGCAAAGAAGCCTTAAAGGGCGGATATATCCTCGAGGACTGCCAGGGAACACCGGACGCAATCCTGATCGCCACAGGATCCGAGGTGGGACTGGCTGTAAAGGCAAAGGCTGAGCTTGAGAAGGAAGGAATGAAGATCCGCGTGGTTTCCATGCCTTGTATGGATCTGTTTGAGGAGCAGACTGCAGAGTACAGGGAGTCAGTGCTTCCGAAGGCAGTGAGAAAGAGGGTTGCAGTGGAGGCGCTCGGCGGATTCGGCTGGGAGCGGTACACAGGCCTTGACGGAGCCGTTGTCTCCATGAAGGGCTTTGGAGCCAGCGGCCCGGCAGCAGAGCTGTTTGAAAAGTTCGGATTCACCGTTGAGAATGTGGTGAATGCGGTGAAAAGCCTGTAGGGTGCAAGATACGGAGAAGAGAACCGATTTCTTAAGAAATAGAACAGAGAAAGTCAGATGAAAAACGGCAGTCCGCGCTTCTTGGCGGGCTGCCGTTTTCTGACTGGCAGTGCAGAGATCTTTTGTTCAGGCAGCAGTGCGGTCCAGCAGGACTGAGCCGTAGGTTTGGGGAAACATATCTTGCAAATAAAAGAGGGTTCCTGTATACTTGAAAAAGACAGAGGTCAGCCCTGGCTGACCATGCAGAATGCAGCAAATATGCCCTGAACAGGGATTTGGGAATGAATAAAAAGATCAGAATATAAAGGAGATACGCAAATGGAAAAGAAATGTGTCGGAATTGATGTGGGCGGAACAAGCGTCAAGCTGGGAATGTTTGAGATGGACGGCACGCTTCTCGAGAAATGGGAGATTCCTACGAGAAAGGAGGAGAATGGACGGCACATTCTCTCAGACGCAGCGTCTTCCATCAGAGAAAAGATTTCTGAGAAGGGGCTTTCCATCTCCGATCTGGCTGGAGCGGGGCTTGGCCTTCCAGGACCTGTGATGCCGGACGGCTCTGTGGAGGTCTGTGTGAATCTGGGATGGAAAAATATGAATCCACAGAAGGAATTAAGCGGTCTTCTGGACGGCCTGACCGTCAAGACGGGAAATGACGCCAATGTGGCCGCCCTGGGAGAGATGTGGCAGGGCGGAGGCAAGGGCTACAGTGATCTTGTCATGATAACGCTTGGAACCGGAGTCGGAGGCGGCGTGATCCTGGATAAGAAGATCGTGCCGGGAAGGCACGGCACAGGCGGCGAAATCGGCCACATCCGCATTCGCGAGGAGGAGAAGGAGTTCTGCAACTGCGGCGGCCGCGGCTGTGTGGAGCAGGTAGCTTCCGCCACGGGAATCGCCAGGGAGGCCAGAAGGGCCATGGAGCGAAGCGACGCCCCGTCAGAGATGAGAAAGTTTGGCAAAGACATCACAGCGAAGGATGTGCTGGACTGCGCCAAGGCAGGGGATGAGATGGCCTGTGAGGTTATGGAGACAGTGTCCTACTATCTGGGCTGGATGCTTTCGATCCTGGCTATGACGGTAGATCCGGAGGTGTTCGTCATCGGCGGAGGCGTTTCAAAGGCCGGAACCTTTCTGACAGATATGATAGAAAAATATTATGACAAATTTACCCCTCTCTCCGAGAAAAAGGCGAAGCTCACTCTGGCCACTCTGGGAAATGATGCCGGAATTTACGGAGCCGCCAGGCTGATTCTGGATTAGAGAAGGGAAGGATGGGGAGAAGAAAGATCCCCTATAAATGAGGAGCCCCCGGTGTCCACAGGACAGCCGGGGAAATTATGAAAAATCTATGTGCAAATCGAATAAAAAAATGATTTGTAATTACTGTTTATTATGCAAATAGTATAAAAAATAAATGTGAATAATTTATGAACGCTATGTTAATAGATTATGAAACATAGACGGAGGAAGAGTATGAGCGACAGCAAAAAAAGAAGAACGATTGTCATAGGACATAAAAATCCTGACACGGATTCTATCTGTTCAGCCATCTGCTATGCAAATCTCAAGCATATCCTGACAGGGGAGGAATATACGCCTGCGAGAGCCGGACACGTGAACTCGGAGACTCAGTACGTGCTGGACTATTTCGGCGTGGAAGCGCCTGAGCTGATTGAGAACGTGAGAACCCAGGTGAAGGATATTGAGATCCGTGAGACAAAGGGAGTTGACAAAAATATTTCCCTGAAAAAAGCCTGGAATCTGATGCAGGACAATACGGTTGTGACCATTCCGGCTGTGACGGAGGACAATACGCTTGAGGGGCTTATCACAGTGGGAGATATTACCAGATCCTACATGAATGTATATGACAGCAGCATTCTCTCCAAGGCCTGCACCCAGTATTCCAACATACTGGAAACTCTGGAGGGAGCCCTTTTGGTAGGAGATCCCGAGGCCTACTTTGACAAGGGAAAGGTGCTGGTGGCTGCAGCCAACCCTGATATGATGGAGTATTATATTGAGAAACACGATCTGGTCATCCTGGGAAACCGCTACGAGTCCCAGCTCTGCGCCATTGAGATGGAGGCAGACTGCATCATTGTCTGCGAGGGAGCAGGCGTTTCCATGACGATCAAAAAGCTGGCCCAGGAAAGAGGGTGCACGGTGCTGACGACACCCTATGACACCTATACGGCGGCAAGACTTATCAACCAGAGTATGCCGATCAGCTATTTTATGACAAAGGATAACCTGATTACTTTTGGGACAGAGGATTTTATCGATGATATCCGGGATGTAATGACGAACAAGCGCCACAGGGATTTCCCCATCCTTGACAGGGACGGAAAATACAAGGGAATGATCTCCCGGAGAAATCTTCTGGGAGCCAGAGGCAAGAACCTGATTCTGGTGGATCACAATGAGAGAAGCCAGGCAGTGGAGGGGATGGAGAGCGCCAATGTGATGGAGATCATCGACCATCACAGACTGGGAACCGTGGAAACCATGTCCCCTGTATTTTTCCGAAACCAGCCGTTGGGATGTACGGCGACGATTATTTATCAGATGTACAATGAAAATAAGGTGGAAATCGACAGGAAAATTGCGGGACTTCTGTGCAGCGCCATTCTCTCGGATACACTTCTCTTCCGCTCGCCCACCTGCACCGCTGTGGACAAGGCGGCAGCTCTTGAACTGGCAGAGATCGCCGGCGTGGATGCGGAGAGTCTGGCGAAGGAGATGTTCGAGGCCGGAAGCAAGCTGAAGGGAAAGACGGACTCTGAGATCTTCTACCAGGATTTTAAGCGCTTCACGGCAGGCAAGCTGACCTTCGGCGTGGGACAGATCACTTCTCTGAACGTGGAGGAGCTGGGAAAGATAAAAGAACGCCTGATAGAGTATATCGGCGAGGCCAGAAACGAGCAGAAGGTGGACATGATGTTCTTTATGATGACAAATATCCTGGAGCAGTCCACGGAGTTAATCTGTGACGGCCAGGGTGCGGAGCAGCTGGCGGCGCTGGCCTTCCACTTAAAGGAGGGTGCGAAGGTTGTGACCCTGCCGGGCGTAGTGTCCAGAAAGAAACAGCTCATTCCGGCGCTGATGATCGCCACGGAGCAGTAGGCTCCGGGCAGATAAAATGCAGCAGGAGCTGTGAAACGGCAGCGGCCTGAATTGACGGCGCAAAGCGGGAGACTCAGGCTGTTTCTGCATAAAATGAGACAGAGGGCTGCCCAGGAGCTGTGAGGCTTTTGAGGCAGCCGTTTTTACATAACAGGAAACTTCGTTCCCCGTTATGTAGAAACGCTCCGCGGGGATCGCACTGCGGCGTATAGGAAGAATGCCGCTTTCGCGGCCCGCCGCAGGCGGAGAATCCTGCGGGGCAGGATTCTTTTTATACTGTGGAATGAGAAAAGGAGAAAATCTATGGCGAAACAATATTGGAGGCCGGGAAACATGGTGTATCCGGTTCCGGTGGTGATGGTGAGCTGTCAGAAAGGAGAGGAGCGGCCGAATATCATCACGGCCGCCTGGTGCGGGACTGCCTGCTCCTCCCCTGCCATGCTGTATGTGTCCATCCGTCCGGACAGATATTCCCATCATATTATAAAAGAGTCCGGGGAATTTGTGGTGAATCTGGTGACAGAGGAGCTTGCGTTTGCCACAGACTACTGCGGCGTCCGCTCCGGGCGTGATGTAGACAAATTTAAGGAGATGAAGCTCACCCCCCTGGCGTCAAAGTATGTAAGCTGCCCGGGAATCGCCGAAAGTCCTGTGAACCTGGAATGCCGCGTCACACAGATCCTCTCCCTGGGAAGCCATGACATGTTTCTCGCAGAGGTGGTGGGAGTGACTGCAGACGAGGCATATATGGATGAAAACGGACGGTTTGATCTAAACAGCGCAGGGTTGGTGGCCTACTCCCATGGAGAATATTTTAAATTAGGGGAAAAAGTAGGAAAATTCGGATATTCCGTTCAAAAGAAAAAGAAGGACGGCGAAAAAAAGCAGGCCGCCAGGGAAAAGCGCGGGGCTGCAGGAAAGAAATCCGGTGCGAAAAAGAATACGGCAGGGGGAAAGAAATCTGAGATAAAAAAGAGCGTCAGGGAAAACCGGGACGGCAGGACGGGGAAGGGCCCCAGAGCCGGGAAAGGTAAGAAGAACGAAAAAAACCGCCGTGTGTTTTAAAGCCCGGAAGGCAGATAGGAAAATCAGGAGGACAGAATGGGAAAAATGACAGAGGAGAGGAAGGCAGGAAGTTTCGCAGAGGGCAGGGACAGGGCAAATGTGACCCTAATCGGCATGCCGGCCGCCGGAAAGAGTACGGTGGGGGTGCTGCTTGCCAAACGGCTGGGATACGCGTTTGTCGATGTGGATCTTGTGATTCAGGAGCAGGAGAACAGGCTTCTGAAGGAGATTATCGCCGATGAGGGTATGGACGGCTTTATGGCTGTGGAGAACAGGGTAAATGCCTCTCTGGACGTTCAGAAGAGCGTAATTGCGCCGGGAGGAAGCGTCATTTACGGGGAGGAGGCCATGGAGCATTTAAAGTCCATCGGGCTTGTGGTGTATCTGAAAATCAGCTTTGAGGAGCTTTTAAAAAGGCTTGGAGATGTGGTGGACAGAGGCGTAGTCTTAAAAGAGGGGATGACCCTTCAGGATCTCTATGAGGAGCGGATTTCCTATTTTGAGAAATATGCCGATATTACGGTGGACGAGGAAGGAAAGAATCTGGGGCAGGTGGTGGACGAGCTGAGAGGCCTGCTGGAGCAGAGACTGGGACTTCTGCAGGGAGAATGACAGGCCTTCGCAGAAGCAGGCAAAACGGGTATCTGTCCCGCAAAAAGTGAGAGAGGAGAGAGCAGATGAAATCTCTTGTAATAGCTGAAAAGCCCTCTGTGGGCAAGGATATTGCCAGGGTACTTGGCTGCAGAAAAAGTGCAGACGGCTGTCTGGAGGGCGATAAGTATATTGTTACCTGGGCGTTCGGCCATCTGGTGGAGCTGGCAGCGCCGGAGGAGTATGATAAAAAATATAAGGACTGGAATATGGCGGATCTTCCCATGATGCCGGAGCCGTTTAAGCTGGAAGTGATCGGAAAAACGGCAAAGCAGTTCGGTGTGGTGAAGCGCCAGCTCTTCAGAAACGATGTGAAGGATATTGTCATCGCCACAGATGCAGGGCGGGAGGGAGAGCTGGTGGCCCGCTTTATCCTGATGAAGGCAGGGTGCAGGAAGCCTTTGAAAAGGCTTTGGATCTCCTCCGTCACAGACAGGGCCATAAAGGAGGGATTCTCCCGCCTGAGGGATGGAAGAGAGTACAACCACTTAAGAGATGCAGCCATGTGCCGGGCAGAGGCTGACTGGCTGGTGGGGCTTAACGCCACCAGGGCTCTGACCTGCAAATATAACGCCCAGCTTTCCTGCGGACGGGTGCAGACGCCGACCCTTGCCATTATCGCAAAGAGGGAGGAGGAGATACGAAACTTCCGGCCAAAGGCCTACTGGGGTCTCACAGCCAGGACGTCAAAGCCTGCCCTTATACTGACCTGGCAGGACAAAAAGTCCGGGGGAATGAGAAGCTTTGACAGGGACAGGATGGAGGGACTTCAAAAGAGCCTGAGAGATCAGCAGGTGCGGATCACAAAGGTTAAAAAGACACCGAAAAAGACCATGGCCCCTCTCCTCTACGACCTGACGGAGCTTCAGAGAGACGCCAATAAGCGGTTTGGCTATTCGGCCAAGGAAACGCTCAATATTATGCAGAGGCTCTATGAAAATCACAAGGTTCTGACCTACCCGCGGACGGATTCCAGGTATCTGAGCAGTGATGTAGCCGACACGATACACGACAGGCTCGCAGCCTGCGGGACAGGGCCCTACCGGAAGCTGGCGGGAAAGCTGTCAAAGAATGTGTGGACAAAGAAGGCGTCCTTTATCAACGACGGGAAGGTCACGGACCACCATGCCATTATTCCCACCGAGCAGTTTGTACAGCTTCAGAACATGACCTCGGAGGAGCGGAAAATCTATGACCTGGTTGTCAGGCGTTTTCTGGCAGTGCTGTATCCGGCAGCAGAGTATGACGAAACGGTGATTACGGCTGAGATAGGCGGAGAAATTTTTACCGCCAGAGGAAAGGTCATGAGAACCCCCGGCTGGAGGGAGGTCTATGAAAGCGCAGACGAATCCGGCCTTTCAGGGACCGGAGGATACCTGGATGAGGAAGACGGGGACGAGGACGGCGAAGGTCCTCAGAACGAGAGGGTGAAGGCACAGACACTTCCCGATTTGCGGGAGGGGGATGTGACAGGACCGGCAGGTATTTCACTGACGGAGGGAAAGACGAAGCCGCCGGCTCCCTTTAATGAGGCAACCCTTCTGTCGGCTATGGAAAACCCTGTCAGATATATGGAATCCGGCGACCGGGCCATGGCAAAGACTCTGGGGGAAACAGGGGGACTGGGAACGGTTGCCACAAGGGCTGATATTATTGAGAAGCTCTTTTCCGGCTTTATGCTGGAAAAGAAAGGAAAGGATATCTGTCTCACATCCAAGGCGAAGCAGCTTCTGAGGCTGGTGCCGGAGGATCTGAGAAAGCCGGAGCTGACGGCTCAGTGGGAGATGCGTCTTTCCAAAATTGCAGAGGGTGAGATGAAGAGGGATGCCTTTATGGAGGACATCCGTACCTACACAAAGGATATTGTCGAAGAAATTAAGGGGGGAGAGGGAACCTTCCGCCACGATAATCTGACCAACACAAAATGTCCCCGCTGCGGAAAACGGATGCTCTCTGTGAAGGGAAAGAACAGCCAGATGCTGGTCTGCCAGGACAGGGAGTGCGGCTACCGGGAAACCATTTCCCGCACGTCCAATGCCAGATGCCCGAAATGCCATAAAAAGATGGAGCTTCGGGGCAAGGGGGAAAACCAGATGTTTTCCTGTGTCTGCGGCTATAAGGAGAAGCTGTCGAATTTTAAGGAGCGCAGGCAGAGGGAAGGCGCAGGGGTGACGAAGCGCGATGTGGCCAGATACCTGAATCAGCAGAAAAAGGAAGAGAAGATGGTGAACAATCCCTTTGCAGATGCACTTAAAAAGATGCAGGAGCAGGATGTGTGAGAAAGCAGTTTGTACAGTGGCTGGAGTTAAATGAAGATCAGCCAAGTGTTCAGGAGGAATGAAAAATGGGAAGAATCTATGGAGGAATAGAGGAGCTGGTGGGAAGGACACCCCTTGTAAGGCTTGCCAGGCTGGAAGGGCGCGAGAAAGTCAGAGCAGAAATTCTGGCAAAGCTGGAGTGCTTTAATCCTGCAGGGAGCGCCAAGGACCGTGTGGCCAGGCAGATGCTTGAGGACGCGAAGGAACAGGGAATTCTGAAAGAAGGGTCTGTGATTATTGAGCCTACCAGCGGAAACACGGGAGTGGGGCTGGCGGCTCTTGCCGCTGTAAACGGCTACCGGGCAGTGATTGTTATACCGGACAGCATGAGTGTGGAGCGAAGGCTTCTGCTGAAGGCCTACGGCGCCGAGATCGTTCTTACGCCGGGGGCTGAGGGGATGGCAGGCTCCATCAGAAAGGCGGAAGAGATCAGGGAGCAGTTCCTGAAAGAAGGAAGGCCTGCCTGGATTGCGGGACAGTTTGAGAATCCGTCCAATCCCAAGGCCCACTATCTGACTACAGGACCGGAGATCTGGGAGGACACAGACGGGGAGGTAGACATTTTCGTGTCAGCGGCCGGAACCGGCGGGACAGTCACAGGAACGGCCAGGTTCCTCAGGGAGAAAAAGCCGGATATTCATGTGGCGGCTGTGGAGCCTGCGGCTTCTCCTGTGCTCTCGGGAGGTCAGCCGGGCCCCCACAAGATTCAGGGGATTGGAGCCGGATTTGTGCCGGAGATTCTCGATACAGGGATTTACGATGAGGTAATCCGGGTGGAGGACGAGGCGGCCTTCCGGTTTGCCAGACTGCTTGCGGGGACAGAAGGGTTTCTGTGCGGCATTTCATCAGGAGCCGCCCTTGCCGCTGCCTGCGAGATAGGCAGACGGCCGGAAAATGAGGGGAAGAGGATTGTGGTTCTGCTGCCGGATACAGGGGAGCGCTACCTGTCCACCGGGGTTTTCGGATAAATTTAAGGAGAATAGGTGAGAGAAGAGGAGTCATTTTATAGTTCCAGCGAAGTCACTATAAAATGACTCCTCTTCTCTTTGGGGGAGGGATGGGGAGGGATTTCTATTCCGTCTGAATCTGCGGGAAATTACCGCAGGATTTTTTCCATGGGCTTTCCTTTTGCCAGCTCGTCGATGAGTTTGTCGAGAATCCGGATTTCCCGCATCAGAGGTTCAGAGATGGTTTCCACCCTCACCCCGCAGACGGTTCCCCTGATAAGGTTTCTTGCGGGATTCATGGCAGGTGCATTTCTGAAAAATTCTGCATATTCAATATCAGATTGAGAAAGCTTTAAAATTTCGTCTCTGCTGTAGCCGGTGAGCCAGCTGATGACCTGGCTGACCTCTTCGCCGGTGCGGCCTTTTTTTACGGCTTTATTTACCAGAAGGGGATAAATGGATGAAAATTTCATCCTGTAAACTTTTTCACTGTCCATATGCGTTCTTCCTTTCCTTTTGTTTTGGCTTTATGTTCTATGAGGATTTTACCATATCAGGGATGAAAGGGATACGGGCTGCGGGAAGAGAAATGAAAGAAAACTGTAAGATCCGTTCCAGCTATCTTGTGATACAATATAGTTAAGCTACTATGTTATGCAAGACAGCCTGGAAGAGGAGTATGGCAGAAACAAAAGACGGGTAAGAAGAGCAGGGACAAAAAATCAGGATACAAATCAGAACTACAGGGAAAAAACAGGAGGGCAGGAATGTACGATCAGTCGCAGCTTATGAAGGGTATCATGGAGGGCTGCATCCTCTCGATCATAGGCCGTGAGCGGACATACGGGTATGAGATAGTGGAGCGGCTGAGAGAAAAGGGGTTTTCGGATGTAAGGGAGGGGACGATTTATCCTTTGCTTTTGCGCCTGGAGAAAAAAGGAATGCTGAGGGCCGAATTCATGCCTTCTCCTCTGGGGCCCAGCAGGAAATATTACAGCCTTACAGAGGAGGGAAGAAGGCAGCTTGAAGTATTTTGCGACAGCTGGAGGAGGACGGTGAGGGCAGTGGAAAGAACTATCGGAGAGGAGGGGGAGAACAATGACGGCCAGTTTAAAGGAGCTTAGGAAGGAAAATAAGCGGGAGATGGAGGCTATGGCGGTGTTTCTTGTTTTTCTGATTTGCGCAGTCCTCTACAGAAACCTTATAAAGTCCCAGCTTGCAGGGAAAAATTAGGCTGTTTTGTCTCAATCGTGTAAAAGAAAAAATAGGTAAGAGAAGAGGAGTCATTTTATAGTTCCAGCGAAAGTCACTATAAAATGACTCCTCTTCTCTTGGGGGAGGGATGGAAAGAAACCGCTTGTAACGGGATGGGAGATATGATATAAAGAAAAGGCAGTGATGAAAGAATGAAACCAGAGGAAATACGAAAATGAAACGAATTTCGATTATTATTCCCTGCTATAATGAACAGGAGGCGATTCCTCTTTTTATGGAGGAGGCCGGCAGGGTGTGTGGGGGACTGACAGAGTATGAATTCGAGTGGATTTTCGTGGATGACGGCTCAAAGGACGGGACGCTTTCCCTGTTAAAAGAATATGCGAAAAGAGACAGGCGGGTGAAATACCTGTCCTTTTCAAGAAATTTTGGAAAGGAAGCGGCGATCTACGCAGGGCTTGAACATGCCCGGGGAGATTATACAGCCATTATGGATGCGGATCTGCAGGATCCGCCCAGGCTTCTGCCGGAGATGATAGAGGCGCTGGAGTCAGGGGAGTATGACAGCGCGGCCACCAGGAGGGTGGATCGCAGAGGAGAGCCGCCCATCCGCTCTTTTTTTGCAAGGATGTTTTACCGTCTGATCCGCCATATCTCTGATATTGACATTGTGGACGGGGCCAGGGATTACCGCCTGATGAACAGGAAGATGAAGGATGCCATCGTATCTATGACGGAGTACAACCGCTTTTCCAAGGGGATTTTCGGCTGGGTGGGATTTCGTACCAAGTGGATTCCCTTTGAGAATGTGGAGCGGGTGGCAGGGGAGACGAAATGGTCCTTCTGGAAGCTTTTGATCTACTCTATAGAGGGGATTGTGGCCTTTACCACGGTTCCGCTGACGATAGCGGCCTACCTGGGGCTTATTTTCTGTGTAGTGGCCTTTTTCATGGTGCTGGTGGTAATCGGAAAGACGCTGATGTTCGGCGATCCGGTGGGAGGCTGGCCCTCCCTGGCCTGCATTATCCTCTTTGTGGGCGGCATCCAGCTTCTGTGCGCGGGCATTGTGGGGAAATATCTTGCCAAAATTTACCTGGAGGTAAAAAGGAGACCTATCTACCTGGTAGCAGAGGAAAATCTGGACAGGGATCATGAGTCTGACAGGAAAGGAAGACAAAGCAGTGAAAATACATCTGTTTCTGAGGAAGAGGCTGACAAGGCAGCCGCAGAATGGGATGGATGATCCGGAAAGGAGGAGGAAGAATGAGTCTGGCAGGTCAAAAAAAGGCTGGGGAGATGGGCAGACAGGGAGCTGATGGGAAAAATACGGCCATTTTAAGGTTTTTCAGGGGACTTTGCCGGGAAACTGCAGAGTTTGGCTCCTTCATCAAAAGAAACAGGGCGGGTGCGCTTTTCTCCGGGGCAGCCGCCCTGTTTGTGTATTGGGGATGGCTGACAAGCGCTGATATTACTGTGGACAGCGAGATTATGATGACAGATCCCCAGAGCATGATGGCTTCCTGGCTGGGAATTAACCGGTTCGGACTCGTTTTTACCAAGCATCTGTTCGGAATGACTTCCTTTGTTCCCTCTGTGTCCAAGGTGCTTACCGTGTGTATGCTGTGGATAACGGCCATGTTTTTTTCCTTTTGTGTGTATAAGTGGAGCGCAGAACAGAAACGGTTTCTCATTTTCTCGGCAGCTTTTCCCGCACTGTATCTGACGGCTCCCTGCTTTGCCGAACAGTTTTATTTCACTCTCCAGTCCTTTGAGGTGGTATTTGCCCTGTTTTTGTGCGGGGCGGCTGTGTATGGGGCGGGGCAGCTTGTTTTTTTTCGCGGAGGCCTGCTCTGGGGTCTGATATCTGTTCTCCTTATGGTCTGGGCCTTCGGAACGTATCAGGCCATGGCGGCAGTTGCGGTGACTCTGACCGTGATTCTGTTTATGACCGTCTATCTGTCCGACACGGGAAAAGGGAGGGGAAGAAGCTTCTGGTTCCTCTCGGGAGTCCGCCTGGCGCTTATCTTTCTGTCAGGTTTTGTGCTGTATCTTCTGACGGCTTCTCTGGTGCGCCGCCTGTCAGGGGGAAGCGAAGCCTATGTGGCAGATATGGTGCACTGGAAAACAGAGGGAGTCAGACAGTGCATCGGGTATGTGAAGGGAGAGGTGCGCAGAGTATTTGACTGCTACTATGTGATGTTCAGGCCGGGATTTCAGTGGATTCTTCTATTGTTTCTGACCATATCCTGTGTCTGGGCGGGGAGGAAAAGGGAGAAGGGTCTCCTCTTTTATCTGGCGGCTGCGGTTCTGTTTCTCATCTCACCGTTTTTTATGACCATCGTTTCAGGGTATTACCAGCCAATACGGGCACAGCTTGTCTATCCTCTTGTCTATGGGTTTTCCGCGGCCTTTCTGGCAGCGGCTCTCTGGCCCTCAGAAAGTGCAGGCGCGCGGAAGGAAGAGCAAAAATCGAAAGCAGGAAGAAGGAGCCGTATCAGAAAGGGACTTTCCCTGGCAGCAGTTTTTATGTGCCTGGCGGCTTCCTGGCGTCAGGGCTGTGATACTGCCCGTCTCTTTCAGACGGTACATGAGGTGTCAGAGCAGGACACAGCTCTGACGGGAGAGATCTATGGAAGGGCTGGGAAAATGGCTGCTGACGCAGGACTCGATATTTCCGACTGTACCTTTATTTTTCTTGGAAGCAGGCAGGCAAGTCTTACAGGGGAGAAGCTGCTGGGGGATGTGATTGGATGTTCCTTTTACCAGTGGGATGCAGCCAGCTCCATGGGAATTTCCAGAAGGATTTACGATCTGATGCAGGCGCTCAATCTGCCGTGTGCAGAGCCGGTTCTGTCAAGGTATCTCGACTCTCTTCCGTTTTCTCAGTCAATGACCTGTTACCCTGCAGAAGGGTCAATCGTACTGGATGAGGATACTGTGATTGTAAAACTGTCAGAACCTGTGCAGAGCGGCTCCTGATTTCTCATTATAGAAGGAAAAATCTGAAAGCTTCGCCGATTTCAGGCTGAACGAATTTTTAAAGAAAGGTTGTATGATAATGGCTCACATGAACCACCTGTCGAGAAGGGGGAAGTTTCTTCTCCTGTCAACGATTCCCCTCTATTTTATGGTCTGCGGTTTTCTGCTCCAGCCGGTAAATGAAATCTGGCCTGGAATTGTGACTCTGATTAGAGAACCTGATTTTCTGATTACCGATTATTTTGTGGTGGGAGGAGTGGGGGCTGCGTTTCTGAATGCAGGGATGCTTACCCTTCTAAGCATTGCCCTGATCTATTTTCTCGGAATGGAGATGGACGGACACACGATCACCTCCGCATGTCTGATGTTTGGTTTTTCACTGTTTGGGAAGAATCTCTTAAATATCTGGGCAGTTATGGTCGGCATCTGGCTGTATGCAAAATACCATAAAATGCCGGTGTCTAAATATATTTACATAGGACTTTACGGAACCAGCCTTTCCCCCATTATCACGCAGATTATGCAGATAGGGCAAATGCCTTTGATTTTCAGAGTGTTCCTGGCCCTGGGAGCGGGAATGGTGATCGGGTTTGTACTGCCGCCTCTGGCCACCCATGTTCATTTTTCCCACAAGGGATATTCCCTCTACAATGTGGGATTTGCCGCAGGGATCATTGCTACTGTGATCGTGTCTCTCCTTAAATCATTCGGAATCACGGTGGAGAGCAGGCTTATCTGGTATACGGGAAATACCATGACCTTTTTTGCAATTCTCTGTATTCTGTTTGCCGGAATGGCAGTGGGGGCGTTTTACGTCGGCGGCCGCCAGGCAGTGGAAGAGTACCGGGCAATCCTTAAATGTTCCGGCATCGGGGGCACAGATTACCTGCGGGACAATGGAGGGCCGGCCACTGTGCTTAATATGGCGGTCAACGGCTTTCTGTCCACTCTTATGGTTGTAATAGCCGGAGGTGATTTAAACGGTCCAACCATCGGAGGTATTTTTACCATTGTGGGATTCAGCTCCACGGGAAAGCATATCAGGAATATCTTCCCCATTATGATGGGAGTCTACCTGGCAGGACTGACAAAGTACTGGAGTATCAGCGAACCCTCCCCCATGCTGGCCTTCCTGTTCTCTACCACTCTTGCGCCTATTTCAGGAGAGTTTGGATGGCTGGCCGGGCTTCTGGCAGGCTTTCTCCACTCCTCTGTAGCGCTCAATGTGGGCATTGTGTACGGAGGAATGAATCTCTATAATAACGGCTTTGCGGGAGGAATTATAGCGACCTTTCTGGTGCCGGTCATCCAGTCCATCCGCGATCGGAGAGCCAGGGCAAGAGAGGAGGACGCCCTCTGATCTGCGTCCTCCCCCTTCTGTTTTTTTCGGATGCCGGACCGTTTTTTGCGGCCCGGCTGTTTTATCTGACCTGACAGGGCCTAAGCCTGGTGCTTCCTGTACCTGGCCAGGCAGGCGTAGACCTCCTGGGCTCTTGGCCTTGCGAAGCCGGAAGCCGTATAGCCTCCTCCCTTGCTCTTTTTTAAGAAGGAGGAGAAGCCCTCAGAATCCCACATGCGTTCCAGCTCTTCCATGATTTCCGAAATATTTTTCCGGCCGTCGGCAAGTTCACAGCAGGAATAGCGCAGGATATAGGCGAGAGCTGCAGTCTGCTCAGAATCGGCAATCTGCTCTACATAGTGAAGGTTTACTGTATTTTTGTCGATGGAGAAGGAATCCCTGTCGAAGAACTTGACCTTCCCATCGGCAATCCGCTTGCCGTTTACCCGGTAGGGGCGGGAAGCATCCGGCATCCGGAAGGCAGGCGCAGCCTCAGAGGATTTCACCGGAGACGGGAAGGCCTTCAGGGTTTCACGCACCTTCTCTGTGATGTCCACAGGACGGTAGCTGTCCATCTGGATCACAGTGTCCGCAATGTGGAAGAAGGCGCCGGAGCTTCCTGCCACCAGGATGGTGGAGATGCCCAGCTCGTCAAAAAGCTGTCTCGCCCGCTCAATGAACGGGGTGATCGGCTCTTTTTTTCTGTGGATGACGCTCTGCATCAGCTCGTCCCGCACCATGAAGTTGGCGGCAGAGGTATCCTCGTCGATGAGAAAGGCATGGCAGCCGGAGAAAATGCCCTCCACGATTCCGGCCGCCTGGGAGGTGGAGCCGCTGGCATCTTCTGTGGTGAAGTGGGTGGTATCCTTTCCATTGGGCAGGTCATTGATAAACAGGGAGATGTCTGTGTCCTCAATATAGCGCCCATCCTCTGCCCTCAGCTTTAAGGCGGTAGAGTCGGTGATCACATATTCCCTGCCGTCCCCTGCGATATGGTTGTAAACGCCCATCTCCAGCGCCTTTAAAAGCGTGGATTTTCCGTGGTAGCCGCCTCCTGCAATCAGTGTAATCCCTTTGGGAATGCCCATGCCGGACAATTCCCCTCTGTGGGGAAGAGAGAGGGTGACGCGAAGGCTCTCCGGGGACTGGAAGGAAACGCTCTCCCTTAAGGGAAGATCGGAGACGCCGCTCTGTCTTGGGAGGATGGAGCCATCAGCCACGAAGGCGGCAAGCCCTCTCTTTTCCAGCTCAGCCCGGATATACTCCTGATCGTCGGCAAGCTCAGCCCTCCTTCTGATTTCATCGGCCGGCAGGGAGGCTGCCATCAGCGCCCTCTTTACGCAGGCGGGAATAAAGTCAAAGAGGATCTTTTCAAGCTCCCTGGCATTGATGGTGCGGCCGTTGGCAGGAAAGCCTGCGTGGAAGCGAAGCCAGATGCCGTCCTCCCGTATCTCACAGGCAGTCCGGGAGAGAATTTCCTGGCCGCAGCGGGTCACAGAGATCAGCCCGCTCTTTCCGGAGCCCTTTGCCTGGAAATTGAACCTGGCCGCCTCCCTGCCGAACTGGCGGATGAGATAGTCTTCCAGGGCTGTCTTTCTCATATCTGTCTCATAGAGAGACGCTTCAAATCCCGCTGTTTTATGGGGCACAAACACGCTCAGATGGGAAGGGGAGGCAAAGGGATCGCCCTGTACGTGGTCGATGGAGAGCTGAAAGCCTGGAAAACGGTAGATCCCCGCAAGGGATTTGTAGGCCGGATAGCTTCTCCTGTCAATGGAGAGAAGGAGGGTTCTGAGCTCCTCAGAACCCTTTAAAACCCTGGGTCTGTCCGGAGTGAAGATGCGCTCTCCTGCGCCCTCCCTGTCTCTGCCGCCGCCGTCATTGCCGCCGCGGCGCCCTCTGTTTCTGTACTGTTCATATGGTTTCATAGTCAAGCACCTGTTCCTTTCCTGTGATAAATTCAATTATTAATAGCAGAAAGTCATCTCAGTTATATTTTGCCCGATAGATCTGGCCGTTTATATCTCGTAATAGTATATCATCCATTTACTTCCCGCGCAAAGCCTTTTGCCCTCACACCTGTTCCACCTGTCCTAAATGAGAAATCTGTGGTATAATGACCGAAAAACGGTCATTATGACGATCCGCTGGGGAACGGAGGGGGTGCCAAAACCCTTGCGGCGAGTGCGCGTCTCTCGAAGAGATACATATCCAGAGGAGATGGTATAATGATCGCGAGTAAAAATGTGAAAAGTAAGGGAGGAATTCAAAAAAATGGCAAAAGGGTATTTTTATGTCTTTCACGATCCGGAAGACGGGTTTATATCGGGGAAGGCATCGGATGTTGCAAGGGATATGGCAGCCAGAGGGGCCTTCAGACCTACTGGATGGGTGGAAATTGCCGTGTGGGCTGCTATTTCCCTGTTTGTATCCAGGGAGATTTCAGTGTATTTAAATCTTGCAGGTGCAGTGACCCTTGTCCTGTGGATCGCGGTTGTGGTTTTGCTCTATGCAGTATCCAGAGGAATTTTATTTCTGTCTGCCTGGATATCATCGAGAAAAAATGCGCAGAATCCAGAGGTGCGGCAGGCTCTTCGCCAGTATATCTGGTTTGGAGAGGGAAGCATGTTCACAGAATCAGAGGATTCCAGACTGGATATATCCTATAAAAGAATCAGGAACATAGAATGCGAGGGGGATCGCTTCATCCTCAATATGAGCACCGGAAAACAGATGATCCTGGAAAAGAAAAATTTTCTGGAAGGAAAGCCGGAAAAATTTGAGGCATTCATTCGAAAAAAAATTGAGGAGGGAACTTCCCTGGAGCTTGAGGAGGGTGCTCCTAGAGCCAGAGTTCTTGAGAGTGAAGAGGGAATTTACCGTCTGTATCAGGCCGCAGAGTGGAACCGGCTGAAAAGCGGGCGTGAGAAGTATCCCTTCAGCATGTATCTTCTGATATTTCTGTGTGTGAGCGCAGGCTTTACCTTTATTAATATCTCTCTGAAGGATGGAGCCCTTCCGTTTGCGGCCTATGCCGCTGTTGAGGCAGTTTTGGCCGGTGTCTGCGCAGCCCATTACCGTATGAAAAACAGACAGGCGAGAAGCGAGAAATCACTCAGAAAGGCTGCTGGCCGTGAGTGGAAGATGCTGAAGGGCAAAGCCGATGGTCTGGAAAAAGAGCTTGTATTCTTTAAGAAAGGGTTTAAGGTCAGGACAGAAGAGTATACAACCTCCTATAATTATGAAAATGTCAATACTGTGATTGCGTCAGAAGACTCCATGGTCATTGCCGGAGACGGATTTTCGTTTGTGGCTATGGCGGGTACTGAAACATTAGGCTACCCGGAGATCAAACGGCTGATAGAGGGTGGAAAGAAAATACACATAGAAGAAATGTCACAGGACAATAAATAGGTAAAAATCGCAGGCATAGAGAATTCATCTCATAAGAAGTGCTCTGAGAGAATGTGAGCCACAGCGGCAAGGATTGCCGTGCTGTTTCTCCCGTACTTTCAGAGCACTTTTTTTATGCTGTCATTCTTTTTTTGAGCAGCTTTTCACGAAATCAGGGCGGAAGCTGTCAGGCTATGCCGTCTTGGCAGAGTTTTTCTGCTCGTCAAAGCGCTTAAATACGATGCTTCCCACAAATCCGGCGAGAGAGCCGCCTGCAGCAGCCAGCACCAGCGCAGTTGCCACCTTTCCGGGAGGATTGAAAGCAAATGGAGCCAGAAGTCCCGGAATCGGCGATGCAGTTCCGGGCGCATTGTTTATAATGCCCAGCATGGCAGCGGCTATTCCGGCCAGTCCGCCGCCGAAGAAATTGGAGCCGTAAATAGGGATGGGATGCCTTGTAATAATGTGGGCCTGTGTCAGAGGCTCCAGCATAACGGCTGCGATGTTGCTCTTATTGCCCAGATGAAGGCGGGCAAAGATAAGACCATTGGTGAAGGATCCGCCGAAGCAGGCAATGGCTGCAATACCCATGGGAAGGCCTGTCAGTCCCAGCATGGCAGTGAGGGCCATGGAGCTCAACGGAGAGGTACAGATCATCTTGATAATACCGCCTAACAGAAAGCCCATCAGAATCGGTGACTGTTCCGTTGCCGCTGTGATTGTGTTTCCAATATAGCCCATGGCTGCATTGACAACCGGATCCGTGAAAAAGGCAATAGTTCGGGCAATGGGAGCCAGAACCAGAGCGCCCAGAATGGTGTCAAGGCCTGCTGGCAGGTACTTTTCGATAAGAGGGGCCAGAAATCCGGTCAGGTATCCGACCATAAATCCGGGGAGGATTCCGTAACCGCCTACCGCCACACCTGCAACTACAGCAAACAGGGGATTGGCACCCATCCCGATGGGAATCAGAATAGCGGAAGCGACGCCTCCCAGGCCTCCGGCTACGGAGCCGATTTCGCCGAGAAAGGCAATTCCCAGAAGGTCACCGGAAATATACCTGTGTACTGCTTCAACAAGGAAGGTGGCCACTGCAGCGTTCGCCAGCCCCGACATGGCCACGGAACCCTTTGGAGCCTTCATGCTGAACAGAGAAAAGCCGGCAAGAGTCAGGAGAAGCAGGCCCATTCCAAGAAGAATTGTTGTCATATTTGTTCCCTCCATATTGTTTGTCTGGTATTGATAAAATCAATACTGTAAAAAGTCGCGTAAAAATATTTTACTATAAATAAGGAACAATGAAAAGGATAAAGATTGGAAAAATATGTGTAATTTTCCATAGTTTCACACTTCATAGCGATAAAATTACACGCTTCTGCATAGAAAAATATGAAATTTATCAGATAAAATTGTGGTAAATATCTGAAAGTGAGAGACGGGTGGCAGGCCGAACAAAAGAAGAGGGAGCAGGAGGACAGAAGGTTTCCGAACAGGGAAACTGCAAAAAGCACCGTGCGCCAGAACTTTATGCTGTCTGCAGATGAACGTGCACGGTGCTTTTGAATGGTAAATCCTATATCATTTAATTTCGGATGGGTGGGACTATTGGGAAAACAGGCCATATTTTTTCATTTTCCGCCAGAGGGTTGCTGTGCTGATACCCAGATCTTTTGCCGTCTTTGCACGGTTCCCATGATTTTTTCTCAGAGCGTGTTCAATTTCTGTCTGTTCGCAGTTTCCCACTGTATCTTCCAGAAGGCCTGGAAGCGGTTCGGTCTTCCCGGAGAAGGAGAAGATGTTTTTAAGCCATGAAGCCGAGATTTCCCTGCCGTCGGACAGTGTGACGATCCGTTCCAGCAGGTTAAAAAGCTGGCGCACATTGCCGGGGCAGGGTTCCCGTGAGAGCAGCTCCATGGCGTCGGGGAGAAAGGTGACGGGACGGTTCTGCCGCTTCATGTAAGCATTTACAAGGAGGGGGACGTCGCCTGTGCGGCTCCTGAGGGGAGGAAGGTTCAGCTCAAGCACGTTGAGTCGGTACAGGAGATCCTCCCGGAACAGCTTCTGTTCCACAAGCTCATACAGATTTTTATTGGTGGCGCTGATAATGCGGATGTCCACCGGAATGATCCGGTCATCGCCCAGGCGGCAGACCTCTCTCTCCTGAAGAACGCGCAGGAGCTTTGCCTGTACGTTCAAATCCATCTCTCCGATTTCATCCAGAAAAACAGTCCCTCTGTGAGCCATCTCGAAAATTCCCATTTTTCCCTCTTTGTTGGCACCTGTGAAGGCGCCCTTCACATAGCCGAACAGTTCACTTTCCAGAAGAGACTGGGGAAGAGCTGCGCAGTTGATGGCCACAAAGGGCTCGTCCGCCCGGGAGCTTTCATTGTGAATGCTCTGGGCAAACAGTTCCTTTCCGGTGCCCGTTTCCCCGGTGATGAGAACAGAACTCTGGGAGCGGGCATATTTTCTGGCCAGATGGATGGTGTCTTTCAGAACACGGCTCTCCCCGATGATATCTTCAAAATGACTTTTCGCTGTGTATCCCCTCTCGCTTTTGCTCAGACGCAGTCGCTTTTCGGCAGACTGGATGCTGTTTTCACTGGAGACGATGACTACAATGCTTTTCAGCCTTCTGCTCACAATCACCGGCAGGTATTCGGCCACATAAATTTTTCCGCCCAGGCGGAGAATCTGCTGTTTTTTGTGGAGATTGGCCTTTCCCTCAATGGGTCGGCGGCCAATATGAAGAAAACTCTCCGCTTCACCTGAAAACAGACATTCCCTGAGAGTCGGCAGCATCCGCTCTGCCGTTTCATTGGAGAACAAAAGACTGCCGGAGGTGTCAAAGCTCAGCACTGCATTGGAAATTCTGTTGATGGTAGTGGATATGGTGGTCAGATATTCATCCTTTCTCTCCATAGAAGAAAGAATGCTCAGAGCGCTGTCAATGGCGAGAGAGATATTGGATGGCTCTACCATGAGGGGGATATGGCGTAGTCCCAGCTCCCGGATTGCCTCAATGGCTCTCTTGACAGAAAAGCCGCCGATCAGAGCCTCCGTGCCGGGCCGCAAAGCTGTTTTAAGCTCATCCATGATCGTGTCTGGCGATTTGGGTTCAATGAGCTGTACGTCCAGGCCGGAGATGCGCCGGAAGGTTCGCATAATGTCATGGGCTTTGTCAAAGCCTACCATAGCCACCTGCTCGGGAGGAGCTCCCGCTGCCTCAAAAGAGCTGTAGATTTCCTCGTAGAGATAGGGGACATTGATGACAGGCACGGATACATGGTGCTCGATCAGGCTGGTATTGCGACCCCGGCAGATAAAAATACGGCTTCCGGCCCGGGCATATTCCAGTGCACAGCTCAGGGTCTGTTCGCCTGTGGCTTCTGTTACGGAAATGTGGCTTTCCAGGTGTCTCTCAGCGATAATTTTCCTTGCGGCCTCAGCAAAGGTTTCTGAGGCCGCGAAAATGACAATGTCCGACGGATGGTTTATGGTTGTTAAGGTATGGTTCATGGCAATTCTCCCTGTCACAGCAATCTTTGCAATATTCTTCAGCTTTTTAAAACCAGTGTTATCTGAACAATAAAAACATTAGAGGAATCTCTGAACAGATTTGATAATGTTTCATTACTGCAATATTATTTTGAAATAAATATTTCATATATGAAATAAAATATTGATTTAAGTATAGATAAACTGTCTCGGTTTGTAAAGTGAAAAAATAAAATCAAATGAAATAGAAAGGGATAATAAGAGAAGGACTTCATCAGGAAAAAACTCAGAAATACAGCACATATTGTCCCATGTCCGTTTAAATACAGGCAGTGGGAGAAAAAGCCGGGCGGCAAGAGAACTCCGTGAAAGAGGAGATGCTGGGGCACCGGAAGGGGAGCGAAACAGAAATTGAAAGAAAAATGGCTGTTTTTGAGAAAAGTTGGCATGGGTATTGCTCAATAGATAGAAGGAAACGTTATCTGAAACCGGATAATTTCTGGAGAGGCAGTCTTATGGGGGGACAGTAAGTGCAGCTGGGGAAAAGGCATTCTGCAGATAACTTTTCTGTCAGAGAAGAAAAAAACAAAAGGAGGAATCGGAGATATGAGTTTTAGGATTTTACTTCCGCAGCCGATTTTAGAGTCAGGAAGACAGTACCTTCTTGAGAGGGGATATGAGCTGGTGGACGGCTCCGGGTTTGAGGAGGAGGACATTATCCGGGATATCAGGGGCTGCGATGCCATGATTGTGAGAACTGCCAAGATTACAGACCGGATCCTTGAGGCAGCCGACAGGCTGAAGGTCATTGCCCGCCACGGGGCAGGCTTCGACGGAGTGGATCTGGAGGCGGCGAGAAAAAAGGGAATTTTAGTCCTCTATGCGCCGAAGGCCAACAGCCAGTCCGTGGCAGAGCTGGCCGTGTTCTATATACTCCACTGTTCCAGAAACTTCAAGCTGGTTCAGAAGCTGTACAGGGACGACTACCGGTTCGCGAAGTTTAACGTGGAGAAGCATGAATTAAACGGAAAGACCCTGGGACTCATCGGAGTGGGAAATATCGGAGGCCTTGTGGCAAAGAAGGCGGCCCTCGGATTTGATATGAAGGTAATTGCCTTTGATCCTTACGCAAAGGAGCTGCCGGACTACATAGAGGTGGCAGAGAGCCGCGAGGAGGTGTTTGAGAAGGCAGATTACGTATCCCTCCATGTGCCGGCCACCCCGGAGACAGTGAACAGCGTGGGAGAGAAGGAATTCCGCCTGATGAAGCCGACCGCGTTCCTGATCAACACATCGAGAGGAAGCGTGGTGGATGAGGAGGCGCTGATCCGGGCGCTGAACGAAAAAGAGATCGCAGGTGCGGCGCTGGATGTCCTGAAGCAGGAGCCAATCGATAAGGATAATCCGCTGCTTGAGATGGACAATGTAGTGACAGCGCCCCATATCGGAGCAGCGACGAAGGAGGCATCTGCCAGAGCGTCGCTGATCTGTGCCCAGGGAATTGATGATTATCTGTCAGGCCGGAAGCCGGAGTTTGTGGTGCCGCCGATGAGAGATATGGTGAAGCAGGAAGGCTGGGCCGGGAAGGGGCAGGCAGAACAGACAGACAAAGCGGGAGAATAGAGCAGAAAGAGAAACGAGAAAAATTAGAAAAGGAGAGAGACAGGATGAGCGTAGGAAACAGAGTATTTTTAAAGAGAAACCTTCCGGCAAGGGAGTTAGTAGAAGAATTCAGGAATCTTCCGGCGGCAAACGTGGCCGATACTATGGGGAGATCCTGTGCGCTGAGCAGTGAGATCCGCCTGATCAGCAGCCCGAAGCAGGCAATGGCAGGAGCGGCGCTGACTGTGAAGGCCCGTCCGGGAGACAACCTGATGCTCCACAAGGCCCTGGACATGGCAGGAGAGGGGGATGTCATCATTGTGTCCAACGATGGGGACAGAACCCATTCTCTTATGGGAGAGATCATGGCAGTTTACGGGGCTTATACAAGAAAGATTGCAGGAATTGTGCTGGACGGCCCAATTCGTGATATAGAGGAGCTGTCTCAGATGGAGATGCCGCTGTACGCTACCGGCTCCACACCGGGAGGCCCGTACAAGGAGGGACCGGGAGAGGTGAACGTGCCGATTTCTATAGGGAATATCGCTGTGATGCCGGGAGACATTATCCTGGGGGACAGGGACGGAGTGATCGTGATTCCGAGGAAGGATGCGCCGGAGATCCTGGAGGCGGCAAAGAAGTATGCGGCGCTGGATGCAGGAAAGGTGGAAGCTGCAAAGAACGGAACCTCCAAGAGACAGTGGGTAGAGGACACTCTGGTGAAAAAGCAGGTAGAGATTATCGACAGAGCTTATGAGGAGGAATAGACAGAGGGAAATTCGCCAGCCTCAGGCGGAGATAAAATACTGACAGAAAAATCAGGAAAGAGATACAGAGGGGAAGGAGATGAATCGCAATGGGCCAAGGTCTTGCAGCGATGCTGGTTTTTATTTTACTGATTCTCGTCTGGAGCGTTTTTGTTAAGCGCAACATCGGGGAAATTGCTTTTATCGGAATGATTGTCGTTGCTCTGTTTGGCGGCAGACAGGCACCTGAGCTTCTGCTCGGAGGAATTAAGTATGCGCTGAGCTATGAGGTGCTTTTTGCATCCCTGGCGTTTGTTTTTATGTCATTCCTGCTCCAGAACACCGGTGTTCTGGAGGGGATGCTGAAGATATTCAACCGCCTGTTCAGAAGAATGAAGGGAGGTCCGGCATATGTCAACACAGCTATTTCCGCATTCCTGGGAATGCTCTCAGGAGGAAATACGCCGAATGCAGCGACCTCGGGAGCCTTTACGGCTCAGTGGCTTTTAAGCACTGGCTGGAAAAAAGAGCAGGCAGCCACGCTGATTGCAGCCAACGGAGGACTCGGAGCAGGCTTTCCGCCCAGTTCATCCCTGTTCATTGTTCTGGCATTTCCCACAGTGGCAGGCGCTGTTTCTGAGGGACAGCTTTACATTGCCCTGTTTATCACGGGAATTTACCAGGTAATCTGGAGAGTACTCTATATTCACTATGTGATCAGGAAAAACGGAATTGTGCTGCCGGAATCCGCTTCCAACGAAAGCTGGGGGTCTGTGCTCAGAAGCTCAGGAAAGAATCTGCTTTTATTTCTGGGAGCTATTATTCCGGTAGCGCTCAACATGGGACCTCTCTCCGAGTTCATCTCAGGACGCTCAGAGGTGTGGGCTGCGGCTATTGAGAGTGTTAACATTCTCGTGTGGATTCCGATCCTTATGATTGTGGTGATCCTGGGACTTGGCTGGAAGGACATCAAAAAGAAATTCCACTCCAGAACGCAGTTTGTGGAGGAACTGATTCCGCACTTTTCCAGCACAGGAGGACTTCTGCTGTTTGTATTTGCTGCCAGCAACATTATCAGCAATCTGGGTCTCTCCGATGATATTGTGGCTCTTCTCAATACACTGAGCCTGTCTAAAATTGCAACGGTTGTCATTATCCTGATTTTGATTGCCGTGGTAGCGGGTCCGCTCTCCTCCACAGCGACGCTCACCTCCATAGGTGTGATCTCCCATGCAATTCTTGTATCTGTGGGAATCAATCCTCTGGCGGCCGCAACGGCAATTCTGGTAGTGGCTTCTACAGAAGGGGCATCACCGCCTGCGTCAGGTGCTCTGTTTGTGGCCTGTGGGCTGACGGAATGTGATCCGCCGAAGATATTTATGCCGCTTATCACATGGTTTGTCATTCCAATTACAGCCATTGCTGCGCTGGTATGTCTCGGAATCCTGCCGGTACCACATTAAGGAGGTTGATGGAAAATGATGAAGAAGCTGTATCAGAACCTTATTTTAATTGGATTTTTAATTTTTTTCCTGGGAGGCTGCATCTATGTGGCTGGCCAGTTCCTCTGCCTGGTATTGGGGCAGCCTGAGATGATGATTGCTTTCGAGAGGGTGACCGGCGTAATCTTTCCGGCAGCATCCGTGAGCGGGCTGCTGTGTTTTCTGTACCACTATGTCTTCAGGGAGAAGAAAGAGTCAGAGGATTAATGCACGAAAGGGTATAAACAGCAGATATTTTTATGTTATTATCTTAGACTAAGAGGGCTCCGAGCCGTAAAAGGCTCGGAGCCCTCTTTGCAGTATCGCAGGCATGCCGGTGTACAGAAACGCAAAGAGATGAAATCTTCCCTCCCACCTTGCAGAGAAATGGGATAAAACACAACATAAACATTGTGAAAAACTGAAAAATATACTGTTGGATATTGGGATAGCACAATGATATGATTAAGCTGTCCAAAGAACAGAGCATTTGGAAAAAATACAAAAGGGGAGGGATAGAAAACGTGATAGGAATCGGAATTACAGCTTTTCTGGTGTATATCATATTTGTCATGATCTGGTACCTGCTTTTAAAGAGAAGCATAGCGGAAGCTATGCTGATAGGTCTGGTGATTGTCTGTGCCTTTAACGGAGTCGGAACCGTACCGCAGACTTTTGTGACGAGCCTGAAGGATGCAGTTACACAGGATGTCATGGCAGCGATTATTCTGTTTACTTTTATGTCATCCATCATGATGAAGACAGGAATCATCCACAGACTGGTGGATATTTTAAACTCTATTTTGGGAAGGTTCAGAGGAGGCCCGGCTTACGTGTCAGCCTGCGCCAGCGCCCTGTTCGGCATGGTTTCCGGCGCCAGCAGCGCCAACGCCGCAACGGTAGGCTCCATTACCATCCCATGGATGAAGGAGTCCGGATGGCCCAAAGAAGTGGCCTCCACAATGAACACAGGAAACGCAGGACTCGGAATCTGCATCCCGCCGTCCTCATCCATGTTCCTGATGCTGGGACTCCCGGCAGTGGCCGGAACGGTGAAAGCCGGAGATCTTTACTTCGCTCTGCTGTGCGGCGGACTGTGGACTCTGGTTTACCGTCTGCTTCTGACCAGGTATTATGTTTCCAAGTACCACATTCCGGCAGTGCCGAAGGATCGTATCGAGAGCCTGGGAAAGGCTGTGAAAAAGGGAGGATCTTCCCTCTTCATGTTCCTGGGAATCGCTATTCCTCTTGTAATTATCACAGGGCCGGTCGGAAAAGTTCTGGAGACGGTTGCTTCCTTCGGAGAGGATGCAGTCGGAGCGATGAACATTATCATCTGGGTTCCGGTTCTTATTATGGCAATCTGTATGATTGAGGGACGCAGGTTCCTCCCGAAGACAAAGGAAGGATGGTTTGAACTGGTCAGCTCTTCCGCAAAGACATGCTGTTCCTGCGGAGCTGTTTCCCTGTTCGCCATGGCCGGCAGCAATGCCCTCACAGAGACGGGATTTGGAGATGAGCTGACTGTCATCCTGGCATCTCTCACTTTCCCGAAAGTGGTTATGCTTCTGATTATCGGCTTTATCATTGCCCTGGTGGCAGGACCGCTCAACGCGACTTCCACTACTGTGAGCATCGGGCCGGTAGCGTATTCAGCCATGGTTGCCGTAGGAGTATCGCCGGTAACTGCAGTAGTCTGCTACCTGATTTTTGCTTCCACAGAGGGAGCTTCCCCGCCTATGTCCTCCCCGATCTTCGTGTCCAGCAGTATTGCCGGAGTTGAGGATGTGAGCGTAATGTTTAAGCCTCTGATTTTCCACTACTGTATTCCGATTGTGCTGGTAGGAGTGCTGGTGGGATTGGGAATTCTTCCGCTGATAGGAGGGTGATAGAGATGAAAAAACTGCTGAATGTTATATTTGTCCTCTGCATTGCAGCGGCGGTCGTTCTGGGCGTGTGCTATATCGTGGTACAGACGGCGGCAGTTGTGACTGTCAATGGAAGCCTTGCGCTGTGGGCTCAGGATTATCTTGAGGCGCCGGTCTGCATTATGTGTTCTCTGGCAGCCATCGCCGCATTCCTGATGAGCTATGTGTTCCACTGGAAATCCGGCGACTAAGACAGAAGACAGGAAGAAAAAGATAAAAGGCAGAATGGAGAGAGTCGTTTACATAAAAACGGCGGATGGCTTCTCTCCGCTCTGCCTTTTTTTGTTGAAAAAAACGGGAGATTCCTACTGCTTTTCTTTTTTGATGGAATAGTGCTTTGCGATGGTCCTGGAGTAGCTTCGGAATACCATGGAGGCGTCCTGGATGAAATCCATGGCATACTGGGGAAGCGGATAGTCCTTCCGGTAAACCAGATAGAGGATGTTTTCCGGGATCTTATTTACAATGGGGAATACATGGAAATCAGGATTTCCGTCGTCTGATCCGTACCGGTGTTCGTAGAATACCACAGGGGAGAGGAGGCCGGCGCCGGCCCCGCTTTTTGCCATCTCGTAGACCAGGCTCTGCTCATCGCATTCCAGGGCAAACTGCGGTTTAAAAAGGCGGGAGAAAAACTGATCAATCCCCTTTCTCAGCCGGTTGCCCGGACGAAGCGTGATAAAAGGGAGCCTTGAGATCCGCTCCAGATCCGCCCCGTTTTCAGCGGAAAAATCCATAAGGATTTCCTCCCAGGAATCTGGATAGAAGCTCTTTAAGAGGGGGATGGAAAAGCAGCACTGCACCTTTTCCCTGGCAAGCTCAATGCGGTTTAAGTTTGGGCTCTGAGGGGTGTCGATGCCGATATACAGATCCAGTTTTCCCGTCTGGAGAAGTTCGTCGAGTCTGGCGCTGTTGCCGTCGGTCAGTTCAATGGAGATATTCGGGTGTTCCGGGTGGTAGAATTTCCAGATAAGAGGAAAGAACACGCCTCCTCTCAGCCGGGAGATTCCCACGTTCAGAGTAGCGCGGCAGTTTTCGCTGATATCAGAGAAGGCTGCCTTCATTTTTGCCTCCGCCTCCAGGATCTGCCGTCCGTAAAAAGCCATCTGCTCCCCCTCCAGCGTCAGGTGGAAGGAGGGACGCCTTTCAAACAGACAGACGCCGTACTCCTCCTCCAGCCGCTTGATGTGGCTGCTCAAAGCCTGCTGGCTGATAAACAGGCGCTCGGCCGCCCGCGTGATATTCATCTCCTCCACTGCGCACAGAAAATATTCGATACTTTTCAGATTCATAATGCCTCCTGTTCCGGGAACTGGCCGGAGAATATCCAGCCAAGCGCTGATTTTTCGCAGCCGGTTTCTCTGTGTCCCCTGGCTTTCTCTGCAGACATGAGCAGTCTGGTAAAACCATTATCACAATATTTGACTTGTTAAGATAAGAAAAAATTACTGTTAGACTTTGTTATATGAGGATGATACCATATTTACAGAAGAAAAAAAAGATTGGCGAAGCCAAAATTTACAGGAAATGACAGGAGAGCAGAGATGAGTAATAAGAAAAAAATTCAGTTAATGGACTGCACCCTGAGAGACGGGGCAAATGTAGTAGGCAAGGGATTTTCGGCGGAGATTACAGATATGGTGCTTGACGGGCTTACCTCCTGCAAAGTGCCGATCATCGAGTTTGGAAACGCAGGCGGAATCGGCGCCTATGAGGTGGCCGGCTTTACCAATGCGCTGACAGACAGCGAGTATCTGGAAATCGCGAAAAAATATCTGAACAGGGGCAGCGAGATCGGAATGTTCCTGAACGCAAAGCGGTACAGGGAAAAATACGTAGATATGGCGGCAGAGAACGGCCTGGCCTTCCTGAGGGTGGGAGCCGATGCCGGAGACGGATCCATCGCTCTGCAGGCAATAGCAGACATTAAAAAGAGAGGGATGAAAGCCTACTATTCAGCCATGAAGGCTTATCTTCTGACAGCCGACGAGCTGGCTGAGGAGGGAAAGCGGCTGGAGGAGGCTGGTCTTGACGAGATTACAATCATGGACTCAGCAGGAACCATGCTTCCGGAGCAGGTAGCCGAGTACACGAGAAAGCTGTCGGAGGCTGTATCGATCCCGGTAGCCTTCCACTGCCACAATAATCTGGGGCTTTCCGCTGCCAACGCCATCGCCGCCTTTGAGAACGGGGCGGATATTCTGGACTGCGGCCTGATGGGAATGGCCAGAAGCGCAGGAAACCTGCCGACAGAGATCTGCGCCGCCATGATGAGAAGGCTGGGACAGATGGAGGAAATCGATCTGTACGGCATGTTAAGCTTCATCAAAAACAGACTGGAGCCGGCTATGGAGAAGCACAGCTATCATAACCCGGTGAAGCCTCTTGACGTGGTTCTGGGCTACAGCGGCTGCCACTCCAGCTTTGTAAAGACCTTCCAGGCTGTGGCAGAGGAAAAGGGAGTCGATCTGTTCAGGCTTATCTGCGAGGTATCGGAAATCGACAAGAAGAGCCCGTCTAAGGAGCTGATGGAACAGACAGCCGACAAACTTCGCTAGAGAAGGCGGAGGATCTGGAGAACAGAGACAGCAGGTTATAAAACAGGATCAGAATGCTAGTCAGAATATAGAGAAACGGAGCGGTGAAATATGACAAAGGTTGTGCTGGCCGGCAATTATCCGGCTCATACATATGAAAGACTGAAAACCATGCTTGAAAATCTGGACTGCACACTTACAAAGGTGGAGACAGAGGAAGAGTATCAGAAGATGACAGATGCCGAAATTATGGTTCTCAGGATCTTCAAGGCAAGGCAGGATGTTATCGAGAGGAACAAGGGGTTAAAGATGATTATCCGCTGGGGAGCCGGTTTTGACTCGGTGGATATTGAAGCGGCAGGAAAGAACGGTGTCGTGGTGGCCAATACGCCCGGCGCCAACGCTCCGGCGGTATCGGAGCTGGCCGTTATGCTGATGCTGGCGGTAGGACGCCATCTCATCGATCACATGGACAGTCTGAGAAAAGGTGTCTGGAGCAAAAACACCTATATCAATCAGTCCTATACCCTGAACAGAAAGCTGGTAGGAATTATAGGAGCCGGAAATATCGGGCGTCAGACCGCAAAGAAGGCCCAGGCCTTTGGAGCGGAGATTCAGTACTATGACCCGTTCCGCCTGTCTCCAGAGCGGGAGCAGGAGCTTGGGCTTCGCTATGTGCCGCTGGAGACGCTCTTAAAGACCTCCGATGTGATTTCTCTTCATGTGCCGCTTACAGACAGCAACCGCCATATGATCGGCGCAGAGGAGATCAGTCAGATGAAGGACGGGGCAATTCTCGTCAACACGGCAAGAGGCGGCCTGGTAGACGATCAGGCGCTGGCTGAGGCAGTGCGCAGCGGAAAGCTGGCAGGAGCAGGACTGGACGTTGTGGAAAACGAGCCGCTGAAGGAAGACGATAGTCTCCTCACGACGCCGGGGATTGTGGTGACGCCTCACGTGGGAGGGGGAACCGCAGATATCGGCGATGAAATCCTGCCGATGCTGGCGAAAGAGATAGAAAGAGTCATAAACGGCCAGATGCCGGAGCATGCGGTAAATCTTGAATATCTGAAAAAATAGCCGCAAGCTGTATCTCTCAAATCAGGCGTCCGAGCAAAAACAGTTGAGCTTTTTATCATCTGGTGTTAAATTGTAGACAGAAGATACGTACCAAACAGGAAAGGTCAGGGAACAGTATGTCCAGCAAATACGTACAGGTTTACAATACACTGAAAAAGCAGATCGAGAGCGGAGAGTATGCCATCGGGGAGGAATTTCCGTCAGAGGGAGAGCTTCAGAGCCGGTTTCAGGTTTCCAGGGACACAGTCAGAAAATCCCTGGGAATGCTGGAAAATCAGGGCTATATCAGGAAATCCAGAGGACGCGTGGCCGTTGTGATGGAAAGAGGGGAGGGGAATTTTCCCTTTGCGGAGATTCTCAGCTTTAAGGAGCTGAACACACAGCTGAAGAGAAAGACGGAGACAGAGGTTGAGAATCTGGAAATCCTCTCCGACCCCGAGCTGATTTTCCGCCTGTTTGAGGATGACGAGGAGAAGGAGATCTATGATCTGGTGCGGGTGCGCAGGATAGGGGGCGAGAGGGTCATTATCGACCACGACTACTTCAAGAGAAGCATTGTGAAGAACCTTCCCCTCAGAGCCTGCCGGGAGTCGGTCTATGAGTACCTGGAGGGGGAGGCAGGACTGAAAATCGGCTATGCAGCCAAGGAGATTGTGGTGGAGGAAGCAACGGATCAGGACAGGAGGTATCTGGATCTGAAGCAGTACGGTCTGGTGGTTGTTGTACGAAGCTATACGTATACCAGGGATAACAGGCTGTTCCAGTACACAGAGTCAAGGCACAGGCCGGATCAGTTCCGGTTTGTGGAAATCGCACAAAGAAAGAAGTGATAAATTATAAAAGACGCCGAAAATAGCAGGGGCGTCTTTTTTTTATGCCTTTTTCCTTGACGGAGAAATACGGATATGATAATTTATAATCAAACATATACGTATAAGTTAAAACGAAAAACGGATACGATTCAGCAAAGGGCAGGGCTCTTATGCCTCTGCCTGAAACAGCAGAATCCTGCCGGAGAAAAGGGAAAAGGAGGAGCAGAATGTCAGAGTTTGCAGGTGATGCCAGAAGGCTGTTGGAGCTGGTGGGCGGCAGGGAAAATATTGTGTCATTCACCCACTGCGCTACCAGGATGCGGTTTGTCCTGGCAGATGAGAAGAAAGCGGATGTGAAGGGAATTGAGGCTCTTGAGAGTGTGAAGGGGAGCTTTACGCAGGGAGGTCAGTTCCAGGTTATAATCGGAAATAAGGTTTCTGTATTTTTTGATGAATTTTCCGCTGTGAGCCACATGGAAGGTGTGGATAAGCAGGAGGTCAAGAATGCGGCGAAAGGGAATATGAACCTGCTGCAGAGAGCGGTTGCCAATCTGGCCGAAATTTTTGCGCCGCTGATTCCGGCGATTATCGTGGGAGGTCTGATTCTGGGATTCCGCAACATTATCGGAGATATTAAGCTGCTGGAGGGCGGAACGAAGTCAGTGACAGAGGTTTACCAGTTCTGGAACGGTGTATACAGCTTTCTGTGGCTGATTGGCGAGGCTATCTTTACCTTCCTCCCGGTGGGCGTTACCTGGTCTGTGTGCAGAAAGATGAATGCCGATCAGATGCTTGGAATTGTGCTCGGCATTACTCTGGTTTCCCCGCAGCTGATGCCGGCCAGCGACTTTGTGGCCGCCAAAGCGGCAGGGGAGGCTGTGAAAATGTGGGATTTCGGATGGTTCCACATCAATATGGTAGGATACCAGTCCCAGGTGATCCCGGCCATCCTGGTGGGAATTGTATTCTCACTTATCTACCGTTTCTTAAAGAAGAGGATTCCGGATGCAGTTTCCATGATTCTGGTGCCGTTCTGTTCCCTGGTTCCGGCGGTGCTTCTGGCCCATACAGTAATAGGGCCCTTTGGCAGAATGCTTGGAGACGGACTGGCAGGGATTATCATGGCGGGCTTTTCTTCTTCTCTCTGCTGGCTGTTCAGCGGAATTTACGGTCTGTTATACCCTCTTTTAGTGATCACGGGACTTCACCATTCCATGCTTCCCATTGACCTTCAGACCGTCGCTACCATGGGAGGAATTTATACCTTCCCTGTGGTAGCCCTCAGCAATATTGCCCAGGCGACGGCAGTAGCGGCCTTTGTATTTGTAAACAGAAAGGATGCCAAGATCCGTGAGATTGGTATTCCTTCCTTCATCTCCGGCTATCTGGGAGTTACAGAGCCGGCCATGTTCGGTGTAAATTTAAAATACCTGTATCCGTTTATCGGGGCCATGCTCGCCAGCGGAATCATGGGCGTGATCTCCAGACTGTTCGGCGTGATTGCCAACAGTGTGGGAGTTGGAGGAATCCCGGCGTTTCTGTCCATGAGAGGAGATAAGATATTAGTGTATCTTGTATGCATTCTGCTTGATATGGTGCTGGCTTTTGGAATTACGGTAATTCTGTCAAAAACGAAGCTGAAAAATTACGGAACCCGTTAGACGGAGTGGAAGACAGCGGACAGGAAGGATTCAGGAAAGGAAGAACAGAAAATGGAACTCAATTTAGGAGATAAGGTGGTCTATCAGATTTATCCGAAGTCCTTCAGGGATTCAGACGGAGACGGGATCGGGGATCTGAGAGGCGTGACGGAAAAGCTGGACTATCTGGAGGAGCTGGGAGTGGATTATCTGTGGCTGACTCCGTTTTTCCCCTCTCTGCAGTATGACAATGGGTATGATATTACGGATTACAGGGGCATTGATCCCATGTATGGAACCATGGACGATTTCGATGAACTGGTGAGTGAGGCAGGAAAGAGGGGGATCAGCCTGATGGTGGACATGGTATTCAACCACTGCTCCACTAAGCATGAATGGTTTCAGAGGGCGCTCCAGGGCGATCCCTACTACAGGGATTTTTTCATTATCAAAAAGGGAACGAAGGAGGGACTCCCTCCTACCAACTGGACCTCTAAATTCGGGGGAAGCGCCTGGGGATACCTGCCCCGGACAGACGAGTATTATCTTCACCTGTTTCATGTGAGCCAGGCGGATCTGAACTGGGAAAACCCCAATGTCCGCCGGGAGCTCTATGATGTGGTAAACTTCTGGATTGAGAAGGGTGTGAAGGGCTTCCGCTTTGATGTGATTAATCTGATCTCAAAGCCTGCGATCTATGAGGACGATCTCGAGGGGGACGGCCACCGGTTTTACACAGACGGGGCGAGAATCCATGAATTTCTCCATGAGCTGAACCGTGAGACCTTTGGCCCCCACGAGGATATTATCACCGTTGGGGAGATGGCGTCCAGCGATCTTCCCAACAGTATCCGCTATTCCAGACGGGAAGAGCAGGAGCTTTCCATGATCTTTGATTTCCATCACCTGAAAATCGACTACCCCTCAGGCAACAAGTGGGAGGTTCAGCCCTTCCGGTTTCACGATCTGAAGAAGAATCTGTTTGAATGGCAGGAAGGGATGGAACAGGGAGGGGGATGGAACGCTCTGTTCTGGGACAACCACGATCAGCCGAGAATCGTCTCACGGCTGGGAGACGAGGGCTCCTTAAGAAAACAGTCGGCTAAAATGCTGGCCACAGCCCTTCATGGCCTGCGGGGAACGCCCTACATTTACCAGGGAGAGGAGATCGGGATGACCAATGCCGGTTTTACAGAGATTGGCCAGTACCGCGATATCGAGACGCTGAACGTATTCCAGGAGCTGAGGCTAAAGGGAAAAACATCAGAGCAGATCTATGAAAGCCTCAGAAAAAAATCCAGGGACAACGCGAGAACACCCATGCAGTGGGACAGCACAAAAAACGGAGGTTTCACATCAGGAACTCCGTGGATCAGCGTCAACAAAAATTTCCGGGAGATTAATACAGAGGATCGGGAAAAGCCAGATTCTGTTTTTCAGTATTACAGAAAGCTGATTGAGCTGAGAAAACAGCTTCCGGTTCTTTCCAGAGGCCGTTTTGAAGCCCTTCTCAGGGATGACGCTCGGATTCTGGCCTACAGGAGGGTACTGGAGGAAAACGGGAAGACAGAGATCTATGTGGTCTGCAATTTCTTCCGGGAGGAGGCAGAGCTTCCGGCCGGGCTTATACCAGAAGGGGCAAGGCTGCTGCTTGGAAACTATGAGGCAGATACCAAAAAGCCTCAGGAAGAGGAATTGCAGACTGGCGGGAAGGGCCTTTGCGCAGCTGCGGCAGGAAAAAGGCTCAGGCCCTATGAGTGCTTTATCGCGCTGGCTGAGGGGTAGAGAAGGCCGGCAGGGGATAGGAGGAGACCCTGACTGTCTGATTGTCAAGCCCTGGCATTCAGGTTATAATAATACCGAATCATATGGAATGGCTGCGAAGGCCTTTGACCGGCAGAAATATGGAAAGCCGGAAGAAAAAGCAGGCGGCAGCCGGTATGAAACGGAGAACAGACACCATGCGCGTAATGATTATCAGCCACGACAGAGCCACAATCCGCGCTCTGAAAATAGCCCTCGGGAAAAAAACGGAAGATATCTCGGAGATCGCCTCGGCCTACAGCCGGGAGCAGATTCTGTCTCTGACTAAAAGAGAGGAGTTCGACCTTCTGATCTGCGATGCAGACATGCCGGGGGAGAAAGGAGTCGAGGCCCTCAGGGAGCTGAGACAGAAGAAGTACAGAGGAGGCATAATCCTCATCAGCAGTCAGTGCAGCCCGAAAATGACCAGGGAAGCCCTTCGCCTGGAGGCCGGCGATTTCCTTTTAAAGCCTGTGGAGGCGGCAGAACTCTGGGAGGCAGCCAGAGGAGTGATCAAAAGGTATAAGGAGAAGCAGGAGGAAGAGCTTAAAAGAGACTACGGGGACTGCTGGATGGAGAACCACATGGCCATCAAGGAGCTGTTCTGGAAGGATGTCTGCCTGGGAAGGGTCAGAAACGATCCGGAAACCATCAGCAGGAAGGCTCAGGGATGCAACATCCGCCTGGACGAGGACGCGCGCTGCCGCATGGTACTTATTACAATAAAAAATGTGGAAGAGGTACAGAAGCGCTGGGGGGAGGAACTGTGCCAGGCAGCCATCCAGAACCTGGCCAAGGGGATCGTAAAGGGGAATGTCCAGACCAGCCAGGTCATTGTGATCTACACCAGGGTGGTTGTGCTCCTGGATGAAAGGGAGGGGGAACGGTTCCGGGAAGTGGGCCCCCGTCTGGTTGAGCGCTGTCAGGAGATGCTTGGCGCACAGATCCTCTGCTATGTAAGTGAAAACATTTTCTGCGAGGAGATGGAAAAGACGTATTCCGGGCTTCTCAGGTTCAGCAAGGATGATGTGCTCTGCCAGGAGAGCATTCAGTATGTGAAAAAAGAGCAGATATGCGGCGAGAGCGGGGAGAAGCAGTGGAAGGAGAGGGTGATCCTGCCATCTGACTGGGGAGAGATGATTTTTGCAGGGCAGACCGACCGGCTGCTGGAGAAGCTCAGGCGGTTTCTGGTGGAACAGGCAAAGAAAAAGCGGCTGGATGAGATGAGCTTCCGGATTCTTCAGCAGGATCTGCTTCAGCTGTTTTTTGCCTGTATGGAGTACAGGGAGCTGAAGGCACACCAGCTGTTTGAAGATCCGGAGATCTATAAATATTATCAGACTGCCTGCTATTCCATCGACGGAATGTGCAGCTGGATCAGACGGTGCATGGAGCTGATGAACCGCCTGTCCTTCCCGGAGGGAAGCGGCAGAGGGGAGGAGATGGCGGGACGCATAAAAGGCCTCATCAAGGAAAATCTGAAATCCGGTATCAGCCGGAGGGAGATTGCGGAAAAGCTGAACCTGAATCCTGATTATGTAAATCGATTGTTTAAGAGTGAAACAGGGATGACGGTCAAGGAGTACGCCATCAAAAAGAGGATGAAGCAGGCTGAACACCTGCTGAAGCACTCTGATCTTGCAGTCAGCGCAGTCGCCGCCGAGGTAGGCTATGATAATTTTTCCCATTTTATCCGCATGTTCAGGAAGGAAACGGGATATACTCCCAAGCAGTACAGAAAAAAATTCCGGGAAATAAACGTCGAAAAAACATAATAAAGTCCAGAAAGTGCTATTTATATTTCGAAAACGTAAATATAAATAGCATTTTTTTATGGCTTTTGTAAAATTGAACGGAGAAAAAAGTCGGAAAAACGGCAAAACTTGTCGGAAGAGAGAAAGACGCAACGGGAAAATTTCAATATAATTGGAGCAGAATATATGAAGAGAGGGAAAGCAGTATGGAACAGAGGCGTTCAAAGATACGGCTGGTTGTCAGCGATGTAGACGGAACCCTGGTGGGGAACGACTGCGTGATGGAAGAGGGCATGAAAGAGCTTTCCAGACTTCTCAGAGAACAAGGCATTGCCTTTACACTTGCCAGCGGAAGGCCGGTGGGGATGATGAGACAGTATATGGAAGCCCTTGATATCACCCTTCCTGTGATTGCCTCAAACGGGGCCGCAGGGTATGAGAAAGGAGCTTTCATCTGGAAGGAGATTCTTCCCGGCAGAGCAGTCCGGACAGTAGCCGAAGAGGCAGACAGACTGGGCCTGGCAGTTTTTCTCAACGACGGGATCACGGAGGGCGTTTACCGCCAGAATGACTACACCCGCAGGCAGACGGAAAAAACGGGGCTCTACGAAACAGTGATTCATCCGGAGGGAGATGAGTGGGAGACAATAGAGCTTCAGAAGCTCATGATCATTGATCCGGACAGCCCGGGCAGATGTGATGAGTTAAGAGAGCTTTTAAAGGAGCGGGAAAATGGAATTTATGTAGTCCGGTACGATGACCGCTGCTTTGAGGCCATGCCTGAGGGGTGCAGCAAGGGAAGCGGCATCAGGCGGCTGGCGGACTACCTCGGGATTCATCCGGGGGAGATTCTGGCAGTAGGTGACAATATCAATGATCTGGACATGTTTGAGGCCGCAGGATGGAGCGCCGCTGTGGGAAATGCCGCAGAGGAATTGAAAAAGAGGGCAGACTATGTCTGCCGGGGCGAAACCGTTCAGGGCGTCATTGAGGCGGTCAGACATTTTATTCTGGAGGGAAAATGCGGTGAAAAAACCTATATTGAAAAAGGCTGAGCCTTATCTTTGGCTTCTGCCGGCGTTTATACTGTTTGCTGTATTTACATTTTATCCGTTTCTTGTGACTGCATTTAAGAGTCTGTTTATCGTAGATTCTTTCGGTCATCTGAAGCGGTTTGTGGGACTGGAAAATTATGCGTATATTTTTGAGGACAAGGTGTTTGTGAAATCCATCATCAACACTCTGATCTTCACGCTGCTGACAGTGCCCACATCGAAGATTCTGGGACTTCTGCTGGCGCTTTTAGCCAATAAGAGGCGCAAAACCTCTGCTTTTTACGAGGCGTCCTTTGCTGTTCCCATGGCGATGGCATCTTCTGTGACAGCGATGATTTTCCAGCTTCTCTACGTGCCGTCCCTGGGCCTGATCAACGGTGTTTTCGGACTGGATATCCAGTGGCTCAACGATCCGAAGTTTGCGCTGCTGTCCATTTCCATTGTCCAGATCTGGCTGTCAACGGGATATGCCTTTATCTTCCTTCTGTCGGCTGTCAGAGGAATTTCACCGGATATTATAGAGAGCGCTTCCCTGGAGGGAGCTTCGCCGCTTCAGATGATTTTTAAAATCTATCTGCCGCTGACCTCTCCCACCATGTTTTATCTGATTATCACGGATATTTCCTTCAGCGTTATGATGATGAGCCTTTCCAACGTGCTTACAAACGGAGGGCCTCAGAACTCTACGATCACCATGATGCAGTATATTTACAAGCAGATTGCGGGAACAGCCAATTATACAAATGCAAATCCGGCGGCTATCGTGGCATTTCTGATAGCCTTTGCAGCCACTATGGCAGGCTTTGCATGGGAGAAGAAAGGAGTGCACTATCAATGAAAAAGAAGACTCTGTGGGATATTTCAGTTCAGGCTGTCTGTATCCTGTGCGCCCTTTTGATCCTGTTTCCGATTCTCTATGCCTGTTCTGTTTCCTTTATGGAGCAGAAGGACGTGCTCTCATCGCCGCCGAACCTGTTTCCGCCCAAGGTAACTCTTGAGAACTACAGAACGGCGTTTTCCAGAACCATGCTGCTCCGGTACATGCTCAATTCCTTTATTGTGGCCTCTGTCTGCAGCGTGACCAGGATGGTAACAGCCACCATGGCGGCCTTTGCCTTCTCATTTTTTGAGTTTAAGGGAAAGAAAATTCTGTTTGCCCTGACTATGGCAACGATTATGATTCCGCCGGATGTGCTGATTGTGTCAAACTTTACGACGATCAGCCGCATGGGACTCATCAATACTTATGCGGGTATGTGCTCGATCTTTCTGGTGTCTGCCACCAACGTCTTCCTGCTCAGGCAGTTTTATCTGTCCTTTGTGAAATCTCTGAAGGAGGCGGCCTATGTGGACGGATGCGGAAATGTGAGATTCTTTCTCTGGGTGCTGCTTCCGGCCAGCAAACCGATTATGGTAACTGTGTTCCTCTCCTCCTTTGTAAGTGTGTGGAACCAGTATGTGTGGCCCATGCTTGTCACCAACCAGAATGAGATGCGCACCATCCAGGTGGGAATTACCATGTTAAAGGACAGGGAGTCAGCAGTATTCGGCCCTGTCATGGCAGGCGTTATCATAGCGCTTCTGCCGACGGTTCTGCTGTTCGTGCTCTTCCAGAGGAAGATTGTCAGCGGAATGATGAGCGGAGCTGTAAAGGAGTAAATTTATATAACCATTATAAGGAGGATAAAAGTATGAAGTTAAAGAAGATGGCGGCAGCGCTCGCAGCGGGAACTGCTCTTTTAAGCCTGACCGGCTGCGGTGCAGGAGCCGGCGGCAATTCTGAGGGAGGCTCTCCGGTAGGAGCTGTCAGCGAGGATGGAACCAGGGAGGTCGTGTTCTGGCATTCCATGGACGGAGTGTATGCAGAGATCACACAGAAGCAGGTGGATCAGTTCAATGAGACCATCGGAAAAGAAAAGAAGATCCATGTAACCCCGGTATTTCAGAACTGGCCGGGAACAGAGGCGCTGACGGCAGCCATGTCCACTGACGATGTGGAAAATATGCCGGATGTGATTCAGCTTTACGGAGAGCACGTAAGCCTTGTAAGGGACTATGACCGTCTTGTGTGGGCTGAGGATATGCTCTCCAAAGAGGGAAATTCCGTGGCAAAGGAGGATCTGATTTCCAATGCAGTCTCTTCCTTTGAAATCGACGACAGGCTTGCAGGCGTGCCGTGGAGTGTTTCCACCCTCCTTCTCTACTACAATCAGGACTATCTGGATCAGATAGGAGCCCAGGTTCCGGCCACCATCGATGAGATGGCCTCCATTCTGGGAACTCTCAAGGATGAGACAGATGCGCAGTACGGACTGAACGTGAGAGTCAGCCTGTTTGAGCTGGGCAACTGGATCGCAACTCAGGGACAGGGTACCTACCTGGGAGACAATGAGAGCGGACACAGCGGAAAAATGAAATCCATGGCCTGCGAGGAGGCCCTGGAAGCCTTCCTCACAGAGTGGCAGAAGGTGGTAGACACAGGAGCCTACAAGCCTACCAATGACTCTATCAACGAGGAGTTTGCCCAGGGACTGAACGCCATGGCGATTATGAGCAGCTCCAGAATCCCGACAATCAAGGAACTGGTGGGAGACAGCTTCAACTGGGGAGTGGCTCCTATTCCGGTGGTAAACAGCACCGATGACGGCGGAGCTTATCCCAGCGGTTCAGGACTTTTCCTCTTAAACAGGGGAGACGAGGAGACCGTAAATGCAGCATGGGAATTTGAGCAGTATATGATCTCACCGGAGGCTCAGGCTATGTGGCTGGACGGCGCAGGCTACATTCCGGTCAACAAAAACTCATCAGAGCTTGAGAGCTGCCAGAAGGCTATGGAAGAGACTCCTCAGCTTGCCGTTCCGGGCGAGGTGCTCATGGGAACCAGCGAGAATGTAGTTGCTCCGTTTGTGCCGAACTCTGACGGCGTAGACACTGTGATCAAGGATGCCATGCTGATGTTTGGAAACGGGGAGGCGTCCGTGGAGGATACAAAGACAGCGATTATTGACGGCTGCAACCAGATTTTCAATGACTACTACCGTGCAAACGGGGAATAGAGACGGCAGGAAAACAGATTAGATGAAAAAAGGAATGACTGACACAAATCAATACGGGAAGGCCGTTCAGAAACAAAAGGCAGAATCAGCCATTCAGAAGAAGGTGATCATTGACACGGATCCCAGTGCTGACGACGCCATAGCGCTGATGCTTGCGCTGGCGTCGCCGGAGCTTCAGGTCCTTGGAATGACAGCCGCTTATGGCGTGTGCGACTCCGACAGAAGCATCAGAAACATTATGAAGATACAGGAGCTGTGCGAAAGGCCGGAGATTCCGGCTGTGCAGGGGGCGAAAGCCCCCCTTTCACGCCCTATGGAGTTTGATGATGCCTACTGCGGGCCGGACGGGCTGTCCTGCACGGGGCTTTCGGAACCGGAGAAAAGCCCGGAGAAAACAGAGGCCTTCCGCTGGATGGGAGATATGATAAAGGCCCATCCCGGGGAGGTTTTTATTATTTCTATGGCCCCCATGACGAACCTGGCTCTGATGCTGCAGAATGCCCCTGAAACGGCAGGGCTGACGGCAGGGATTTTCACGATTTCGGGAGGATATGGACTGAATCCCGACCATGGAAGGTTAAACCCGAGACCGGAGTGGAACATCGCCCAGGATCCGGAGGCGGCCTCTGCAGTGTTTGGCTCAGGGATCCCCATCACGGCTGCCGGCCTTGATGTAACCTCACGCCTGGAGGACTCTATGATGGACCGCCTTTTATCAGAGGCAGGAGAGGGAAAAAAGACAGACTTTCTGAGACAGGCTGTGCAGTTTAATCTGGAGCATGGCTTAAATCCCTCAAGCCTTCTCGTAGACAGCGCGGCGGTGGCTCTCACAGCCTTCCCTGACATGGCAAAAACTGCCCGGGGAGGCGTTCTGGTGGAGACAAAGGGGGAATATACGACAGGGCAGACCCTGTTCGGCAACAGCGGGCGTTTTAAAGCGCTCCCGCAGAATGTAAGCGCAGCCTGGGAATATGACTGGAACCGGCTTATCAGACTTCTCACAGAAAGGGTATTTATATGAAATTATCTACATCTACAAATATCGTATTTGAAAGGCCGGACAAGAGCATCATGCCGATGGAGGACATGATGGAGATGGCCTTTGCGGCCGGCTTTGATACCTTTGACATCAGCTTCTATGACTGGTCTCTGCCCCACTCCCCGTTTCTGACTGACGGGTGGGAGCGGTGGCTGGCAGGGATTGAGAGAAAGAAGGATGAACTGGGAGTAACCTTTGGCCAGTGTCATGCCTACACCTATAACTTCTGCGCAGAAATGACAGAGAGCGAGAGAAGGCGCCATGAAGAACTGACAGAGCGCTCTGTCTACTGCTGCGCCGCCCTGGGCTCCAGACTCTGTGTGACACACCCGGAAACAGACTTTGACAGCCCTGCCCTGGTACAGTCCTCAAAGGAAAAAAATATCGCCTATTTCAGAGAGCTTTTAAGGAAAACGGAGCAGTACCATATGGCCTTTGCTGTGGAAAACATGTGCGATTATGCCATTGCACCAAGGCGGAAATACGGCGTGACTCCCGAGGAGCTGGTGGACTTTGTGACAGATTTCGGTGATGAGAGGATGGGTATCTGCTGGGATTTTGAACATGCAGATATTATGAAACAGGATCAGAGAAAATCCCTTCTCTATATCGGAAAGCATTTAAAGGCCACTCATGTTTCTGATACCCACAGCATGACCGATCCGGATCTGATGCATGTTCTTCCCCTCTTCGGGACTGTGGACTGGAAGACAGCGGTGGAGACATTAAAGGAGATCGGCTATGAGGGGTATTTCAGCTTTGAAGTCAATAATTACGGAAATTATTTTCCTGACAGGCTTCTCCCCACAGCCCTGAAGCTGGCCTACGAGGTGGGAGAATACCTGATGGGGCTGTAGGCGGATGCCAGACGCTTCCCCGCCCGCTTTAAGCGGACAAGAAGCGTCTGGCGTCCGCCTTATGAAGATTAGAACAGGAAAACTCTTATGAAAGCACGCTTTCAACGCATTTTCCTGTCCTAATCTTCGCATGGCTGAATGTTGCAATATTTTTCTTCTGCCGGCGGAAACCAGTTGACGAATGGAAAAAGCCATTATATGATAGACCTTGACTAATATCAGCCAGTCAGAGAGGAAAGCGGCAGGCGTTCTGCCGCTTTCGCATATAAAGGAGTAAAGCTATGAATGAAATGCAGGATTCAAAATTCAGCCTGTCCAAAACTCTGTTCAGGGTTCTTCAGGGGGCTTTGATAGGCCTGGGCGCAGTGCTGCCGGGCATATCGGGAGGCGTTCTGAGCGTTATTTTCGGAATCTATAAACCGATCATGGAGCTGCTCTCCAACCCCTTCGCAAACTTTAAGACACACGTTCCGAAGCTGCTCCCCGTGTTTATCGGAGGCGGCATCGGATTTCTGGGGATCGCCAATGTGCTGTCATTTTTCCTGGAAAAATACCCGGCGCCGTCGGTGTGCCTCTTCATCGGTCTGATCACAGGCATGCTTCCGTCCCTGTTTCGCGAGGCGGGAGAGCAGGGAAGAAGCAGAGCGTCCTATGTGTCCATGATTGTGTGCATGTGCGCGATCTTTGCGCTTCTCATCGGACTTAAGATGACCAGTGTGGAAATCAGCCCGAACTTCTTCTGGTATCTGTTCTGCGGCTTCTGCCTGGCTCTCAGCGTGATTGCTCCTGGAATGAGCTTTTCCACCCTCCTGATGCCTTTAGGGCTCTATACCCCCTTTGTGGACGGCATCGGACACTTTGACCTGGGAATCCTCATCCCAGGAGGAATCGGTGCGCTGGTGACTGTGATCGCCCTCGCAAAAGCCATCAACACTCTGTTTGACAGACACTATTCTGTGGCCTTCCATGGAATTATCGGAATAGTCATAGCGGCGACGATTATGACAGTCCCTGTGGACGGTTTTATCACAGTGGCCCAGAGCGCAGTAAATGTGGTCTGCTTCGTGGTGGGAATTTTTGCAGCCCTGGCCCTGGATAAGTTCAACAGCAGGGTAAGTGTGGAGTAGGGCGCAGAGAGGTAAGCGGCGCCCAAACAGGATGGAGGATGGGAGGACAGTAACGGTTTCGCTTTATCTGGCGGATCGGATTTCGTTTGATTTAGGAAAAGAATAAAGAGAGTTCAGTACAGGCGGGAAGCAGACATAATGCCAGCCTGTACTTTTTTGTTTTTTAATAAAGCAGGAACTGCCGTGTTTTATTAAGAGTAATAGTGTTCTATCCGGTTTGTATCCTATATGCCGAATCGAAAAAAACCTTCTGAACGTAAGTCAGAAAACATGAGTTTCAGAATAACTTCAAAAAGAAAAAAGCAGCTGCTTAAGTATCAGACAAGATTTTTCATCATTTTTCGCAGTTATTTCCTATAAAATGATATAAAATATAAAATTGTCGAATATAGACGATAAAATAGCAGAAAAACAGTTGAACATCCAGTACAAACGGGATATACTGAAAGAAACGTGGGAAGGGGGAGTTATTTTGATTAAACGGGAAACTTATATGAGACGTATTCGTCCATTTATTGGAAATGAGCTGATTAAGGTTATGACTGGTATCCGGCGGGCCGGTAAATCGGTAATGCTGGAATTGATTCAGGAGGAACTGATTTGTTCTGGTGTAACGCCAGAGCATTTTATTTCTATTAATTTTGAAGATTTGAGATATATGCGTCTTCTGGATGCCATGGCACTGCATGAAGAAATTCTGAGACGGGCAGAGCAGATAGAAGGAAAGGTTTATCTGTTTTTTGATGAAATACAGGAAGTGACGGATTGGGAAAAATGTATCAATTCTTTCAGAGTCTCATTGAACTGTGATATTTATATTACCGGTTCCAATGCAAAACTTTTATCAGGGGAGTTTGCAACATATCTGGGCGGACGATATGTGGAGTTTGTTATTTATCCCTTCTCTTTTTCAGAATTTCTTGAATTATATCATACAATGGATCCAGCTGCTTCCGTACAGCAGTGCTTTAAGAGTTATCTTCTGGTGGGCGGTATGCCATATCTTTCCAATATCCGTTACGAAGAAGAACCGGCGAAACAGTACCTGACGGATCTGTTCCATTCAGTTCAGCTGAAAGATATCGTAAAGAGGAACAAGGTTCGGGATGTGGATTTACTGGAACGGGTAATGGCATATGTAATGGCAAATATAGGAACCGTTTTTTCGGCATCTTCTCTGACAAAATTTCTCAAAAATGAGCATCGGACCACATCAACAGATACAGTACTTAACTATATAAAATACTGCTGTGACTCCTATCTGTTTTATCAGGTGAAGCGGGAGGATTTACAGGGAAAGCAGATTCTGGCGACCAATGAAAAATATTATATTGCAGACCATGGGATCCGGGAAGCTGTGTACGGGGGAAACATGCGGGACATTAACCTGGTTCTTGAAAATATAGTGTACCTGGAACTTCTGCGCCGCGGATATAAGGTAACAGTCGGGAAAGTTGGAGAAAAGGAAATAGACTTTGTCTGTGACAGGAGAGGTGAAAAACTTTATATCCAGGTAGCTTATCTGCTGGCAGATGAAAGTACAGTAAAGCGGGAATTTGGAGTATATGATTCCATTCGGGATAATTTCCCGAAATATGTAGTCACAATGGATGAACTGGACATGAGCCGGAATGGGATTAAACATCGGAATATTCGGGATTTTTTAATGGAAAGCGAATGGGATTAGGGATTAAGGGTGAGAGGCCGGATAAGGAAGCCTTTCACCCTTATTTTATATATTATTCAGAACTGTATTCTTTACGCAGGTCTTAAGGACGCTGTTATGGGTTATGAGTTGAGAAATTGCCTGATTTGGGAGTTGTTATCCCGGTCGGGAGAGAGGAGGGAAAACAATGGGAAATCTGTATGGCTATATTCGTGTCAGTACCAGAGAACAGAATGGGGACAGGCAGATTCTTGCATTGAAAGAGCTGTTTATCCCGGAGAAAAACCTTTTTATGGATACCCGCCGAGGCAAAGACCTGATGGGAACGTTTTTAAGCGATATTGTCCTGCAGGTGCTATCCCTTGTGGCAGAGAATGAGCGTATCAATATACGGCAGCGTCAGGCAGAAGGAATCGCTGCCGCCAAAGCCAGGGGCATTCGTTTTGGAAGACCCCCAGCGCCTTTACCGGAAAACTTTCATCACCTGTATCACCAATGGAAAAACGGAAAAATTACTGGAAAAACTGCTGCGAAACTATGCGGGATGCCGCTTTCCACCTTCCGCTACCGGGCAGAGATTTATGAAAAAAACAATTTTTTGTAAACAGATGTTTTACAAAAACACATATTTATTATATCAACTGCAGGAGGTCATTTTTTATGATGGGAAAGCAAAGTGGACAAATCCAGATGGTAATCTTAGACATAGATTCTATAATTCCAGAGGATCATCTTCTGAGACAGATAAAAACTGTGTAAATTTTGACTTTATGTACGAAAAGACAGTCCCCTATTATTCTCATGTTGGCAGAAGATCTATTGCCCCCGTTGTTCTGATGAAAATGCTGCTAATTGGTTATCTTTATGGGATCAAACCAGATCGGAGACTTGAGGAGGAAGTATCTCTTAACCTTGCTTACCGCTGGTTTTGCGGAATTGATCTTATGGATAGAGTACTGGATCATTCAACTTTTAGCCAGAATAGTAGAAGACGTTTTCAAGAGGCCGGCATATTCCGGGAAATTTTTAATAAGATCGTATTGAAGTGTATAGATCTTGGAATCGTATCAGGAGAAATCGGTGTTGCAGATGGTTCATTCCTTCCAACGGATCCTGGAACAGCCGCTATGAGGCAGTTGAGGCAGTCCAACGCTCCACTGTAAAGTTTCTTGACAATCCCCTTCTTCCATGGTATCCTATGACACGCAGATAAGCCCATAAAAACCAAGGTCTTACGGGCCTGCCGCCGATTCCCGGCGTTAAATGAATCGAGTGTTCGAGACCTTCCACTCGTAAAACAAAACTAAAGGAGAAACAGAATATGAAAGAATCAAACAAGAAATCCGTGTACCTGCTCACCCAGGGCGCAGCCATCGCAGCGATCTACATTGTGCTGACCCTCATCTTTGCGCCAATCAGCTTTGGCCCGGTTCAGTTCCGGATCTCCGAGGCGCTCTGCGTCCTTCCGTTTTTCACACCGGCCGCGATTCCCGGTCTGTTTATCGGCTGCCTGCTGTCCAATCTTCTGGCAGGAGCCATGACCATGGATGTGATCTTCGGAAGCCTGGCAACACTGATCGGAGCTGTGGGCTCCTATGCCCTCAGAAGAAACAGATTCCTGGTTCTTCTGCCTCCGATTATCTCCAACGCTGTGATCGTTCCGTGGGTTCTGCGCTACGCCTACGGCAGTACAGATCTGATCCCGGTAGCCATGGTGACTGTTGGAATCGGGGAGATTCTGGCAGTGGGAGTGCTGGGAAGCATCCTGATCCGCGGACTGGAGCGATACAGGCATACGATTTTCGGAGGCGTGAGAACTGCCTGATAGATAAGGCGCGGATAGCCATAGAAGAACGATAAAGGGAAGAGCTGTGAATGTTTCCAAATCTCACAGCTCTTCCCTTTTTCTGTGAGGTTCTGCCCGACAAGCACTCCTTTCCACTGTCAGCCCTGGGGCAACCCGCCAATATGGCTCAAATCTGTTGACATTTCCCTTTAAAAGAAGTTAAATTAAAGAAACATCCTGCATATGCTTATCTGGCGCAGTCTGCCGGACGGGAAGGCAGGGGAAGGCAGGCGGCTTTTAGAGACGCCTGATTCCATGGAAAGGAAAAATCAGGTAAAAGGTGGAAAGAAACATGTATCAGATTGATTTTAATAAACCGCAGCACATTTATTTTATGGGAATCGGAGGCATCAGCATGAGCGGCCTGGCGGAGATTCTGATGGATGAGGGATTTACCGTCACAGGCTCTGACTCCAAAGAGAGCGAGCTCACGGAGCATCTGAGAAGCAGAGGGGCCGTGATCTATATCGGACAGCGGGCAGAAAACATCAGACAGGCAGAGCAGACAGGAAAGAAGATTGACGCCGTGGTGTACACGGCAGCTATCCATCCCGACAATCCGGAGTTTGCGGCTGCGAGGGAGGCGGGGCTTCCCATGCTTTCCAGAGCCGTCCTTCTGGGGGAGATGATGCGAAATTACAGGGAGGCTATCGCCGTGTCGGGAACTCACGGAAAGACCACCACAACCTCCATGCTCTCGGAGATCTTTCTGGTTGCCGAGGCAGACCCTACCATATCTGTGGGAGGGATCCTTCCGTCCATAGGAGGAAACATCCGCGTCGGCGGACCGGAATTTTTCATCACAGAGGCCTGTGAATATACAAACAGCTTTCTGGAATTTTTCCCGACTATTGAGGTGATCCTGAATATCGAGGAGGATCACATGGATTTCTTCAAGGATCTGGCAGATATCCGCAGCTCCTTCACACGCTTTGCAAAGAAAACTCCAAAGCAGGGAGCCGTTGTCATAAACGGGGAGATTGAAGACTGGCAGGAGATTGTGAAAAACACAGAGGGCAGGGTGATTACCTTCGGAACAGACAGAGGGTTTGACTACAGCGCAGGGGAGATTTCCTACGACTCCCTTGCCAGGCCGACCTTTGACTTCTATATAAGAGGGGAAAAGCGGGATACCCTGAGCCTTGGAGTCAGCGGCGAGCACAATGTATACAATGCCCTCGCAGCCGCAGCCGCAGCCCTTGAGGCGGGGCTCTCCCTGGAAGCGGTGAAGCGGGGACTTCTGAGCTTTACGGGAACCAAGCGCCGCTTCGAGAAAAAGGGAGTCCTGAATGGGGTGACGATCATAGACGACTACGCCCACCATCCCCAGGAGATTCGGGCGAGCCTTAAGACAGCTCAGAATTATCCCCACAACCGGATCTGGTGCGTGTTCCAGCCTCACACCTATACGAGGACAAAAGCATTTCTCGACGAGTTTGCAGAGGCGCTTTCCATGGCAGACTGTATCGTTCTGGCCGATATCTATGCGGCTCGGGAAACGGATACACTGGGCATCAGCTCCCGCGACATAGCAGAAAAAATTGAGAGGCTGGGTAAAAAAGTCTGGTATTTTCATACCTTTGAGGAAATTGAAGAATTTCTCAAAAAAAGCTGTATACACGGCGATTTGTTGATAACTATGGGGGCCGGAGACATTGTAAATGTGGGAGAAGCGCTGCTTGCAGAGTAGTTATCCACATTATCCACAAAGTTTTCAACATTTTATGTAAAGGAGCACTGTGGATTGTTTGATTTACATAATAAAAGTTTCTATTGTATGAAAAACATTGAAAATTCAATAGTTTCGACAGGAACAGACAGGATCAGCGCAGAAGAAAAATAAATTTGTCCACATTATCCACAATATCCACATGATATTCTGGGGATAAGTGGAAGTGTTTCCTTTTGACAGAACCTGTGTTATGATGATTCCAGTGGATAAGTCCCCGAAGCCGTCAGCCTGCAGATGGGCTGGCGGTTCCGGAGGCGAAAGACAGGAAAAACGGCAGACAGAAAGGTGAAGCAGATGGGACAGTTCATACAGAACCGTCTGGCCCATGAGGTGACGGTCATCCCCAATGAATTTATAGACAGATACATGGCAGAGGCTAACGGCGAGTATGTGAAGGTATACCTCTATATTCTCAGACACGGAGGCAGTGCAGACGATGTCTCCGAGATTGCGGATGCCCTGAATCACACGGAGGCAGACGTGCGCCGCGCCCTCGTCTACTGGGAGAGGGTGGGAGTCCTTGCGCTTACAGACAGGCCGGCGCCCGCCCGCCCGTCTGTTTCCGCCCGGCAGTCCCCGGCTCCTTTAGGCGGGTTCTCCCTTTCCTCTGGACAGGGCGTCTCTGCTTCCGGTCAGACAAAGCCTTGCCAGGGAGCCGGCTCCATGGAGGGAGGCAGCCCCGGAACGGGAGATATTCTCTGCAGGCTGTCAGGGGATGAGGAATTCTCCCAGCTTCTGTATATCGCCCAGAAGTACCTGAACAGGACTTTTACCCCCACAGACTGCGATGTGCTGGCCAACCTCTACGGGAACCTCCATATGCCCACGGAGCTTCTGGAGTATCTGATAGAGTCCTGCGCCCAGAATGGACATACCAGCATCCGCTACATAGAGAAGGTGGGACTGAGCTGGCATGAGAGGGGCTTTAAGACGGCGGAGGAGGCCAAATCCCAGTCCATGGGCTATAAGAAGGATATTTTTGCCGTGATGAAGGCCTTCGGCCTGTCTGGGCGAAACCCGGCCAACGGCGAGATTGATCTGATGGACAAGTGGTTTGGAACCTACGGCTTTACCAGGGAGATTGTGGTGGAAGCCTGCAACCGGACGATGGCGGCCATTCATAAGCCCAGCTTCCAGTATACGGACAGCATTCTGACTGAGTGGAACCGGGCAGGAGTGCGCACCATGAGAGATGTGGAGGAAGTGACGCGGATGAGAAAGGAGGAGGCGAGAAGGGCCAGAGAGTCAGGCCAGTCCGCTTCCCTGCAGGCAGGAGCCAGGGGAGCGGCAGCTTCCGCAAGACAGACAGGGACGTCCGGCTCCAGACGCCAGGGCGCCAGAAAGAGCTCCAACCGCTTCCACAACCTGGAGGAGCACGGCTATGATTATGATGAAATGATCTGGAATATGATCAATACAGGAGCCTCAGACAGCCCCGGGGAGCCTCAGAGCGTCCGACAGGAGGCCCGGGGCGGAGAGAATCCCGGGGCGTCCCGGGGATTCCCGGACAAATAGAAATACTCTGCAGCAAGGGCAGCTCAGAGAACGATTGACAGAATACAGGAGGAAACCATGGCACTGAGCAATTCCCAGTACGATTCCATCATGCGTATTTACAACCAGGCACAGCTTCGACAGAAGAGGGAGCTGGATAAGCGCCGGGAGGAGGTTTATGAAAAAATTCCTGCCGTAAAAGAGATCAATGAGGAGATCACCGCCTCTGCCGTCAAGAGTGCGAGACAGCTTCTGGCAGGAGATGACAGGTCGGCTAAGGGGCTTAAAAGGCGTATTGCAGATCTGTGCGAGGAGAGAGAGGTTCTGCTGTCCGCCTACGGCTATCCTGCCGATTACCTGGAGCTTCACTATGACTGCCCGGACTGCCGTGACACAGGCTACAGGGACGGGAAAAAATGCCACTGTTTCAAGAAGCGGGAGATCAGCCTTCTGTACGATCAGTCCAATATCAGGGAAATCCTGAGCAGAGAGAATTTCGACACCTTTTCCTACGAATACTTTGACGACACCAAGGTGGACGAGCGCAGCAACAAGACAGCCAGGGAGTACATGCGCCAGGTGGTGGCCCTGTGCCGTTCCTATGTGGAGCACTTTGGAGAGCACAAGGACAACCTTCTGTTTACGGGAAAGACAGGGCTTGGAAAAACCTTTCTCAGCAACTGCATTGCGAAGGAGCTTCTCGATCAGAGCTATTCCGTCGTCTATCTGCCGGCTGTGGAAATGTATGAGATCTTTTCAAAGGAAAGGTTTGACTACGATTCCACAGAGGAGGACAGAGATCGCTCCCGCTATCTGCTGGACTGCGATCTCCTGATCATCGACGATCTGGGAACGGAGCTGGTAAACACCTTCACCACCTCCCAGCTCTTCTACTGCATCAATGAGCGGCTGAACCGCAGAAAGGGAACCATCATTTCCACCAATCTTCCGGTCAATGAGATGCGCGATGAGTTCACAGATCGGGTCATGTCGAGGATTGTGAGCCAGTACACGGTGATCCCTCTTTACGGGGAGGATATACGAATCAGAAAAAAGCTCATGCAGGCCAGAAGACAGTAGGGGTCGTGGGAGCCAGGATAAGCTGAAAGAGAAGAACTGGTGGCTTCGCGATTTTGATGCACTCCAGGGTTGACTTGATACGCGTAATAATGATATAAAGAATAAGGATTTACGTTCTTTTTACATTTATTTCATAATCTTATTGACTGTCAGACAGCAGCTGCGGCCCTGCCGCAGAGAGTGATGACAGGTTTGGAGGAAAAACATGCTGTACGAAGAGAAAATCATTGAAACGATCCCCGTAGGGCCTCTGGGGTTAATTCCGCTTAAGAGCTGCAGGACCCTGGGCGAGAAGGTTGACCGGTATCTGGTTGACTGGAGAAGAGAGAGGGAGAGCGAGCATAAGACCACAATCGCATTCGCCGGCTACCAGAAGGATTCCTACATGATCGACGCAGGCACGCCGCGCTTTGGCTCCGGCGAGGGCAAGGGAACCTTGAATGAATCTGTCCGCGGAGATGATCTCTATCTGATGGTGGATGTGTGCAATCACAGCCTTACCTATTCCCTGAGCGGAAAGGTGAATCACATGTCGCCGGACGACCATTTCCAGGACTTAAAGCGCGTGATCGCCGCTGTGGGCGGAAAGGCCAGAAGAATCAACGTCATTATGCCGTTCCTCTATGAGAGCCGCCAGCACAAGCGCACCGGCCGAGAATCCTTAGACTGTGCCCTGGCCCTTCAGGAGCTGGTGAAAATGGGAGTGGAGAATATTATCACCTTCGATGCCCACGATCCGAGGGTTCAGAATGCGATCCCCTTAAAGGGATTTGAAACCGTACAGCCGATTTACCAGTTTATCAAGTACCTCTTAAAGAATGAGAAGGAGCTTGAGATTGACAACGAGCATATGATGGTCATCAGCCCCGACGAGGGCGGAATGCGCCGTGCCGTCTATTTCGCAAACGTCCTGGGACTGGATATGGGCATGTTCTACAAGCGCCGCGACTACACCAAGATCGTGAACGGAAGAAACCCGATTGTCGCCCACGAGTTCCTGGGAAGCAGCGTGGAGGGCAAGGATGTGATCATTGTGGATGACATGATCTCCTCCGGCGAGAGTATGCTGGATGTGGCCAAGGAGTTAAAGAGAAGGAAGGCGAGAAAGGTATTTGTGTGCGCTACCTTCGGACTTTTCACAAACGGCCTTCAGAAATTTGACGAATACTATGAGAATGGCCTGATTGACCGTGTGCTGACCACAAACCTGGTTTATCAGTCAGCAGATCTGCTGTCCAGGCCCTACTACATCGATGTGGATATGAGCAAATATATTGCGCTGATCATCGACAACCTGAACCACGATGCCTCCTTAAGCGAGCTTTTAAACCCCACAGGGAGGATCAACCGGCTGATCAGCAAATACAAGGCAGGCATCAGAGAATAGCCGGGTGATGCGCGGGAGCTGAGCCAGGGGATTCTCCGGGCCGGACTGTTTAAAACACCCATAACAGCATCAGCAGAGAACAGAAACGATCAGAATAGAACAGAAAAAATCAGAAACGATCAGAAAAGATCAGACAGAGAACGGGAAGGAGGCTGCCGCTTTTGAAGGGCTGCCTCCTTTTTGCAGCTGCCGCACAGGAAAGACCGCCTGATTTCCCGTGCAGGAAAACTCGTCAGGCAGGAGAATATGGAAGGGGGAAGCCTATATGGAAAACAACATGATGAAAGCACTTGTATTTAAAGGACCGGGCAAGCTGTGCCTTACGAGACGGCCGATACCGACGATTCAAGAGCCCGGGGATGCGATTGTGAAGGTGACGCGCTCCACCATCTGCACCAGCGATCTCCATATCCGAAACGGAGCAGTCCCGAGAGCCAGGGAAGGGGTGATCCTGGGACATGAGTTTGCCGGAGAGATTGTAGAAACAGGAACAGGAGTGAAGGGGCTGAAAACAGGAGACAGGGTTGCAGCCAACTGCGAAACCATCTGCGGGGAGTGCTGGTACTGCCGGCGCGGATATGTCAACAACTGCCTCCATGGGGGCTGGCTTCTGGGCTGCACCATAGACGGGTGCCAGGCAGAATACGTCCGGGTTCCCCTGGCCGACACGAGTCTTTACCGGATTCCCGATGGGCTGACTGAGGAGCAGGCGCTCTTTACGGGGGATATCCTGTCCAGCGGCTACTGGGGGGCAGAGCTGTGCGAGATTAAGCCGGGGGATACGACGGCAGTGATCGGCGCAGGCCCTGTGGGAATGTGCGCCGCCCAGTCCGCCCGGCTGATGGGGGCCGGCCAGGTGATTCTCATTGATCCCAATACATACAGGCTCCGTGTGGCCAGGGAAAATGAGCTGGCCCACGTGTATCTGGAGGAGACGGGAAGAGCTGCAGCGGAGGCTGTGAAACGTCTGACAGAGGGGAGAGGAGCCGACTCTGTCATTGAGGCGGCCGGAAATGAACAGTCCTTTGAACTGGCCTGGCAGCTGGCCCGCCCCAACGCCATCGTGGCTCTGGTGGCAATGTACGAGACCGATCCGGTACTGCCGCTGACCCGGATGTATGGAAAGAATCTGATCTTTAAGACAGGGGGAGTGGACGCCTGCCGCTGTCCGCGGCTTCTGGAGCTTTTAAAGGAAGGTAAGCTGAAAACAGACTTTCTCATTACTCATAGAGGAAGGTTGGACGATATCTTAGAAGGGTATGAGATATTTGAGGAAAAACAGGACGGCTGCATCAAGTGGGTGGTGACGGGGGAATGACAACTGCTCCTTAAGAGTCAAAGATTCAGATCTTAGCATAATTTTAATACAAAGGTCTGCCAGTGTTCATAGAAAATTCATAAATACGTACTAAAATCTGGAGGAAAAAGGGGTATTTTTAGACAAAATATATAAAAGGGGTGTGTGAAGATGGGGGAATACCAATACCTGTGTGATATAGCAGCCATTCTGCTCAGCACAAAACTGTTAGGACTTGCGACAAGAAAATTTCAGATGCCGCAGGTAGTGGGAGCCCTGCTGGCAGGGCTCATTCTCGGGCCGGCCATGCTCGGTCTGGTTCAGGAAACGGATTTCGTGAAAAAGACAGCGGAGATAGGAGTCATTGTCCTTATGTTCTGCGCCGGTATGGAAACGGATCTGGATGAGCTAAAAAAAAGCGGGCGTGCGTCGTTTATTATTGCCCTGATCGGAGTGATTGTGCCTCTGTTAGGCGGATATGCCGTCGCCATGCTTTTTAACCGTCCCGGTATGATTGAATCGGATGCGGGCGGAAGCCTTTTTTTACAGAATATGTTTATCGGAGTCATACTGACGGCGACCTCTGTGAGCATTACCGTGGAAACTCTGAAGGAGCTGGGAAAGCTCAAAACCCGCTCGGGAAATGCCATTCTGGGAGCTGCGATCATCGACGACGTGCTGGGCATTATCGCCCTTACCATCATTACGAGTGTGGCAGATTCCAGCGTCCATCTCAGTGTGATTCTGCTAAAAATAGCCGGCTTTTTCGTCTTTGCCCTGGTAGTGGGAGTTCTGTTTCATAAATTTTATGTAAACTGGATAATGCATGCAGAGCGGGGCCTCCACCGCCATGTTCTGATTGCCTTTGTATTCTGTCTGCTTATGTCCTACGCTGCGGAAACCTTTTTCGGAGTGGCAGATATCACAGGCGCCTTTATCGCAGGAGTTGTCATTTCCAGTACGCAGAGAACGAAATTCCTGGCCTCCAAGTTTGACGTGCTGTCCTATGCCTACCTTTCTCCCATCTTTTTTGCCAGCATCGGGCTGAAGGTATCGCTGCCGTCTATGAACTCCACAGTGATTCTCTTCTCTGCCAGCCTTGTGCTGGTTGCCATTCTGACAAAGGTGATCGGCTGCGGAATCGGCGCCAGGCTCTGCGGCTACACCAATGAGGAATGTGTCAGAATTGGAGTCGGAATGATTTCCCGAGGCGAGGTTGCCCTGATTGTGGCCAGCAAGGGTGAGGCTCTGGGCCTGCTGGGAAGCACATTTTTGGGACCTGTGGTGCTGGTGGTCATTATCACCACTATTGTAACGCCTGTATTTCTAAAGCTGGCCTACCGCAGCGGAGTCAGCCACACGATTCCGGTGGGCGAGGGCTTCTCAAATGTATATGAGGAGATGGGAAATTACAGATCCGGAGCCTATATGTTTAAGGAGCATGAGGAGGTGCCCCGGGGGGAGCGCAGATAGCTCAGAGAGGCGGCCAGACGCCGCAGAGAGCTGTGAATTCATAGGGATGTGCGAAGTGATACAGAAATATGCAAAAAATGCCCTGCCAGAAAAGAAGAATATCTGGCAGGGCATTTCATAACAGGAAACTTCGTTCCCTGTTATATAAAAACGCTTCGCGGGGATCGCACTGGGTTGGTAAGGAAAATGCCGCTTCTGCGACCCGCCGCAGGCGGAGAATCCTGCTTCGCACTCGCACGCAAGGTAGATGTTGCCTGAAGGCAACCGCGCTCGGCGCGAGTGTGCGCCTTGGCGCACACTTTTTTATATCCGAACTACGTGGTGGGCAATTCCCTCCTGATCGAGGATTGCCAGCTCTCTCTTATGGCAGGTAAACACGATAATCTGGCCGCTGTAGGCTTTTGTAAGCCACTTTAAGGCCGTTTTAAGCCGGTCGTCGTCGTAGAGGACGAAGCTGTCATCAAAGATCAGGGGCATGGCATCCCGCCCGTTCTGGATAAACTTGGCAGCCGCCAGCCTGAGAGCCAGGTAAATCTGGTCAGCCGTTCCGCTGCTCACCTGTTCGAGAGGGATCAGCTTCCTTTTCGTGTTGAGGAAGGCGTTCAGGTTCTCGTCGATGCTCATGCTGCTGTATAGCCCTCCTGTAATCCCGCTTATGAGTTCAGAGGCCGCCTTGTTGAGATAGAGTCCGAAGGAGTCGCGGATGGACATGGACAGCTCCTTCATAGTATCCTGAGCCATCTCAATGGCTGCGATCTCTTCCCTGATTCTGTCATTTTCAGCGATAATCTGGCGCAGGGCAGCGGCCTGATCCTTAAGCTCCGCCAGGTGTTCCAGCTTCTTTTCCAGCTCCCACTGGATCCTCTGCTGGCGTTCAATGGTCTCTGAGCATTCATTCTGTCGAACCTGCAGCTGCTCTACCATATCCCTCTGCTGTCTCACAGCCTCCTCTGAGCGGGAGAGCATATGGCACAGCCTTACAAACTCCTCCATTCTGGCACGGAGAGCCTCCATGGCGTTCTCACCCACCGTTTGGTCTCCCAGATGCCTCCGGAAAATTTCTGTCAGGGTGGAGGCGCACAGGGAGGCCGTCTTTTTTGACTGCCGGATCTTCAGGCGCAGGATAACGGCTGCAAAGAAGGACACAGCCGCTGCGCAGGACACGGCGGAGGCGGACAGCAGGGCGTCGATCTCCTGGGGCATCCAGGGAAGGAGCGTATTGTCCGGCACAAAGCCCCAGTAAAAGAAGTAGGCAGCAGCCAGAAGCAGAAGAAAGCCGGCCCCTGCAAAGAGTCCCCCCAGAATCCGGAGAGATTTTTTCTCCGCTCCGGCAGCGGCCTCCCTGTACTGTCTGTAAATGTCCTCGGCATGATCCAGATAGGAGGAGACAGACTGGGCGTCCGTAAACTCAAATTCAGCCAGGGCCTTTCGGCCCTTTTCAATGCGGTGGAGAAGTTCATCCCGCTCTGCCTGCTTCTTTTCAATGGCTGCTTTGAGCTCAGAGCGTTCCCGGGTGAAAGACCGGAGCTGGTTTTCATACTCAGGGGAAGAAATTTCCCTTTCCAGATTTTTGATTTCCCCCAGAAGAGAGGTATAGGTTCTGGCGGCCTCCGGCATGAGCTGGCTCTCAAACTGCCGCTTCTGGTTTTTTAAGTAGGCTGTGGCCCTGGTGATATTCAGAGCCATATTTCCGGAGGTGTTCATGTTGGCAATGTAGTTTTTCAGCTCCGAGATCATGCCGTCCTCGGTTGCGCTCTTTAACTGGCCGATGCTGATGGTGTTGTTGTAGGCTGTTTCACTGAGACCGCAGAGGAGCTCGTCCATGAAGGCCTTCGTGGGCTCCACCTCCCTGCCGGCTGTCTCATTGATCACGATAAAGCCCTTTTTGTTTTTCTGAAAGCTCCTCTCAAAGCGGTATACAACGCCGTCAGACTCAAGGCGCAGCTGCCCCTCGTAGGTGGAGCTGTTCTCCCACGGCTCATATTTGCTGTAGAGGTCATTTTTGGCGGCCCTTCCCCTCTGACGCTCGATGCCGAAGAGCATTCCGCGGATAAAGGTGTGAATGGTGGACTTCCCGGCCTCGTTTTTTCCGTAGACGATGTTAAGGCCGTCCTCGAAGGAGAGGAAGGTATCGTGAAATTTTCCAAATCCCTTTATGTATAAATCGAGAAAACGCATGGTCTGATTCCCCTAGCTCCTTTCGTCTGTAGTCAGAAGCAGGGCGTGGATGCCGTAGTAGAGGGCTTTTTTCTCTACAGGGCTCATGTCCGGCTTCTGCAGCGCCTGGATATAAAAACCGATCATATCGCTGGGATGCTCCGCAAAAAGGGCGCTGAAATCGTACTGCGGCTCCGACTCGTCTAGGATATCCGCAATCCGGTAGCGCATCATCAGAGACTCCAGATCAAAGGAGATGTCGGGATCTCTCATGCCGCGGATGCGGAACCGGTAAATATGTTCTGTGCCCCGTTTTTCTATCTCCTGGGACATGCGCAGAAACAGCTCCGTGTTGGTGGTGCCTGGGGTCACATTTACCATCAGGGGAATATACTGAATCTTAGCCATGGGGATAAATTCCAGGTTGGTTACCCGAAGGCTTGTCTCGCTGATCTCTCCATAGATGATTCCGTGCCGCCCTGTTTCCGTCTTGTCAAGAGGCTCGGGAGAGCCGCACCAGGCAAGGCGGAGGCTCTGGGAAATTTCAGGTTTGTGGATATGGCCCAGGGCCACATAGGAAAAGCCTGCCCGAAGCAGAGCCTCCCGGTCCACAGGGACATGCTTCACATCCCCTCCGTGGCCGAGAAGAATGTGGATCAGACCGTCGTCAGGCGCTGATAAATCGTTCAGCCTTGCTTCGGCAATCTCTGCGCTCCAGTAGGAAAAGCCTGTGACCTCTGTGTGCAGCTCCTCAAAATAGACGGAGGAGAACTCCTCGTCTGCCAGAAATGTCACATTGGACGCCCAGGTAAAGCTCAGGACAGCAGAGTTTTTTCTCACCCGGTCATGATTTCCAGCAATCAAAACCACCCGCACGTCGGGAATGGTGGAGAAGAGATAATTCACCTCCTTCAAGTCCTTTAAGAGCGGCTGCCGGTGAAACAGATCGCCTGCGATAAAGAGAAAATCCACAGACAGCTCTCTGGCCTTGCCGATAATGGCGGCAAAGGTTTCGCGGATATCCCTGGCCCGCTCCCTGCTCCAGGGCTTGTCACTGTCAGGAGCCATTCCCCAGTGAATATCCCCCGTATGGATAAATTTCAAGATATCAGTCCCCCTTTTAGACCGCCTGTGCAGCTTTCCTTCCAGAGAGGAGGAAACATCCGCCAAAGGAAGGCTTGCCAGAACGCGGGCGGCAAGATAAAACAGTTAAAAATAAGCGTCAGCCCACAGACAGCATCCGCTGAAATACAGCCGTCAAATTCCAGCCAGACAGCGGCAACAGATAAAGATAAAAGGGTATCTCGAGGAAGGCACACAGCCATCTTTTGAGATACCCTCTCTGCACACTGATATTCTTTTATGCCGGAACTTAAACGGCTGCTGTCTGTGAGCTGCAGCTCTTCGGTTATCCGGTGATGCCCTTACAGCTCACAGTTGTTGACGGTTCTCGGGAATGGGATTACGTCGCGGATGTTGCCCATTCCGGTCAGGTACATAACGCAGCGCTCAAAGCCCAGTCCGAAGCCGGAGTGGCGCACAGAACCGTATTTCCTCAGATCCAGATAGAAGCCGTAGTCCTCCTTCTTAAGACCCAGCTCATCCATGCGGGCAAGGAGCTTCTCATAGTCGTCCTCTCTCTGGCTTCCTCCGATGATCTCTCCGATTCCAGGTACCAGGCAGTCCATGGCGGCTACAGTCTTTCCGTCCTCATTCATCTTCATATAGAAGGCCTTGATCTCCTTCGGATAATCTGTAACAAATACAGGGCGCTTGAAGATCTGCTCTGTCAGGTAGCGCTCATGCTCTGTCTGCAGGTCGCAGCCCCAGAATACCTTGTAATCAAACTCGTCGTTGTGCTCCTCCAGAAGCTTCACGGCCTCTGTGTAGGTCACATGGCCGAACTCGGAGTTTAATACGTGGTTCAGCCGGTCGAGCAGTCCCTTGTCAATAAACTGGTTGAAGAAGTTCATCTCCTCCGGTGCGTGCTCCAGCACGTAGCGGATCACATATTTTAACATGCTCTCTGCAAGAGCCATATTGTCGTTCAGATCGGCGAATGCCATCTCCGGCTCGATCATCCAGAATTCAGCCGCATGGCGGGTGGTGTTGGAGTTCTCAGCGCGGAAGGTGGGGCCGAAGGTGTAGACATTCCGGAAGGCCATGGCGTAGGTCTCCGCGTTCAGCTGGCCGCTGACCGTCAGGTTTGTGGGCTTTCCAAAGAAGTCCTGGGAGAAGTCTACAGAACCGTCGGAAGCTTTGGGAACATTGGCCAGATCCATGGTTGTCACCTGGAACATCTCTCCTGCGCCCTCGCAGTCGCTTCCCGTAATCAGAGGCGTGTGGACATAGACAAAGTCCCTCTCCTGGAAATACTGGTGGATGGCGTAGGCGATCAGGGAACGCACGCGGAACACAGCCTGGAAGGTGTTCGTCCTCGGACGCAGATGGGAGATGGTTCTCAGATACTCAAGGCTGTGGCGTTTCTTCTGAAGCGGGTAGTCAGGGGAGGATGCTCCCTCCACTAAAACCTCTGTGGCCTGGATCTCAAAGGGCTGCTTGGCCTCCGGTGTGGCGACGAGAGTTCCCTTTACGAGTATAGCCGCTCCTACATTCAGCTTGCTGATCTCGCTGAAATTTTCCATATTGTCATGGTAAACGACCTGAAGCGTTTCAAAGTAGCTTCCGTCGCTGACTACGATAAAGCCAAAGGTTTTGGAATCGCGGACGCTTCTCACCCATCCGCCGATCCGGATTTCTTTTCCAAGGAATTTTTCCCTGTCCCTGTAAATCTCTCTAACGGTAATTAAATCCATAACAGTGCTCCTTTTGTGTTTAATAAACGGCCCGGATGCCGTTAAAGCCGACCGCTCCCCAGAACAGAAACGGCGCCGATGACGCAGTTTTTCTGCGGAGGCCTTCCGAACCGATTTGTGTTTCAGAAATAGAACCAGACTCTGTCTGAGATTTTCAGACAAATTTTCAATGAAGCCATTATACTGTATTTTTCCTGTGGATTCAAGGGGAAGAAAGGGATTTTTAAACTGCTGGTTGTATATACAGGGGACGGAAAGCACAATATACAGTGGAATTTGACATTTTATGGTGATATGACAGACAAAATGTCGGAATATGTACAAAAAATATAGAAAATCATTTGGTAATTTGTTCACTTTTTCCAATTATTGTGCTATAATACATGATACAGAATAAAGCACACAAGCAAATATACATCAAGGGGTGATAACGTGATCAAAAAAGAAATGATTGCTATGCTTTTAGCAGGTGGGCAGGGCAGCCGCCTGGGCGTTCTGACACAGAAAGTGGCAAAGCCGGCGGTTTCCTTTGGCGGAAAGTACAGGATTATTGACTTCCCGCTCAGCAACTGTATTAATTCGGGAGTTGACACGGTGGGAGTTCTTACTCAGTATCAGCCGCTGCGTCTGAACGCCCACATCGGAATTGGTATTCCGTGGGATCTGGACCGCAATGTTGGAGGGGTTACCGTCCTTCCGCCGTATGAGAGGAGCAAGGGAAGCGACTGGTATACAGGAACGGCCAACGCTATTTATCAGAATCTGGAATATATGGAAACGTATAATCCGGACTATGTGCTGATCCTTTCCGGCGATCATATTTATAAGATGGACTACGAAGTGATGCTGGAATATCACAAGGCAAACAATGCGGATGTCACGATCGCAGCTATGCCTGTACCGATTGAAGAGGCAAGCCGTTTCGGAATCCTGATCACAGATGATAAAAACCGCATTACGGAATTTGAAGAGAAACCTGCTAACCCGAGAAGCAATCTGGCGTCCATGGGAATTTATATTTTCAGCTGGCCTGTACTTCGTGACGCTCTTATTAAGCTCTCAGAGGAACCAGGCTGCGACTTCGGAAAACATGTCATCCCTTACTGCTTCTCGTCCGGAAAGAGAATATTCGCCTATGAGTACAACGGTTACTGGAAGGATGTGGGAACTCTCGGCTCCTACTGGGAAGCAAATATGGAGCTGATAGATATTATTCCCGAGTTTAATCTGTATGAGGAGTACTGGAGAATCTACACAAAGAGCGATATTATTCCGCCCCAGTATATATCCTCCGATGCCAGGATTGAGAGAAGCATCATAGGAGAGGGCTCTGAGATTTACGGCGAAGTGACTAACTCCGTAGTAGGAGCAGGCGTCACCATCGGCGAAGGGGCAGTGGTGAGGGATTCCATCATAATGAAGGGAAGTGTGATTGGCGCAGGCACGGTTGTGGACAAGGCTATAGTTGCCGAAGATGTGGTGATCGGCCAGAATGCACAGATCGGCGTAGGCGATTATGCTCCCAGCAAATATGATCCGAAAGTATATCAGTTTGACCTTGTGACCATCGGTGAACATTCCATCATTCCCGACGGCGTGAAGGTGGGAAGGAACACTGCTATCTCAGGTGAGACAGAGAGCTCAGATTATCATGGCGGATTACTGGAAAGCGGAGACTATATCATAAAGGCAGGTGGAGTACAATGAGAGCGATCGGTATTGTTTTAGCAGGCGGAAACAGCAAGAGAATGAAAGAACTATCCAACAAGAGGGCAATCGCTGCCATGCCGGTGGCAGGAAGCTTCCGAAGCGTTGACTTTGTACTCAGCAATATGAGCAACTCCCATATCCAGAGTGTGGCTGTGCTTACCCAGTACAATTCCCGTTCCCTGAATGAGCATTTAAGTTCTTCCAAGTGGTGGGATTTCGGAAGAAAACAGGGAGGCATGTATGTGTTCACCCCCACAATCACGGCAGAGCACAGCGACTGGTACAGGGGAACGGCTGACGCCCTCTACCAGAATCTGGATTTTCTTAAAAAGAGCCATGAGCCATATGTGGTGATTGCAGGAGGAGACTGTATTTACAAGCTGGATTACCACAAGGTTCTGGAGTATCATATTGAAAAGAAGGCCGACATCACCATTGTGTGCAAGGATGTAGGGCCGGAAGAGGATACCACCCGATTCGGACTTGTCAAGACAAACGAGGAGGGACGGATCATTGACTTTGAGGAGAAGCCGATGCTTGCCACCTCCAACACGATTTCCTGCGGCATCTATGTAATCAGAAGACGCCAGCTCATTGAACTTCTGGAGCGCTGCGCTGCTGAAGACAGATATGATTTCGTGACGGATATTCTGGTGCGCTATAAGAATTTAAAGAGAATTTACGCATACAAGCTGGATTCTTACTGGAGCAATATTGCTTCTGTAGATTCCTATTACAAGACGAATATGGATTTCTTAAAGCCGGAGGTAAGGCATTACTTCTTCCGTGAGTATCCTGAAATTTATTCCAAGGTAGACGATCTTCCGCCTGCCAAGTACAATCCGGGAGCGGAGGTAAAGAACAGTCTTGTTTCCAGCGGCTGTATTCTGAACGGAACCGTTGAAAACTCCGTCCTCTTTAAAAAGGTCTATATCGGAAACAACTGTGTGATTAAGAATTCGATTATTCTGAATGATGTGTATATCGGTGATAACACAGTTATTGAAAACTGTATCGTAGAAAGCCGCGATACCATTCGTGCAAACACTACGCATATCGGGGCGCCGGATAATGTAAAGATTGTGATTGAGAAAAACGAGCGCTTTACCATATAGTGAGCCGGTCAGCTGACAGTGCACAGACTTAACTTGACATGGGACGGAAGAGGGGTTAATTTATGCAGATTACAGATGTGAGAGTAAGACGGATTGAAAAGGAAGGCAAGATGAGAGCGATTGTGTCCATCACACTGGACAATGAGTTTGTCGTCCACGACATCAAAGTAATTGAGGGGGAGAAGGGACTTTTCATTGCCATGCCGAGCCGCAGGGCCACTGACGGCGAGTACAGGGACATCGCTCATCCGATCAACTCTTCGACAAGAGATATGATCCAGAAGGTGATTCTCGAGAAATACGAGCAGACGGCAGAGGAGCTTGCACAGAACGAGCCGGAAGCATAGCAGAGGCGGCAGACAAGCATGAAGGCGTCTGCTGATGATGGCTGTAAAACCGTTTGCAGACGAACCGGCCTGAAAGATAAATACAAAAGATAAAAAAGAGGGGAAGGAAGATGCACGCTGGGGTGCAAGTCCTTCCCTTCTTTTATATAACAGGAAACTTCGTTCCCTGTTATATAAAAACGCTCCGCGGGGATCGCACTGCGGCGGAAAGGAAACTGCCGCTTTTGCGACCCGCCGCAGGCGGAGAATCCTGCTTCGCAGGATTCTTTCTTAAATATAACAGGAAAATTCCTTCCCTGTTATATAAAAACGCTCCGCGGGGATCGCACTGGGGCACAAAAACAGGGAACCGCTTGACAGATGTGCCGGCAGCCGTTAGAGTATAAAAGAAATTTGCCCAAGCCGGAATACGGCCTTAGTTTGAGGTGTAAAACCGGAGGGCAGAAAACTGAGTAGAGAAAGGAAAATTCTATGAGCGGAACTGTTTTTTCCCTGCTTCCCCCGGTGGCTGCAATCGGGCTGGCTCTGCTGACGAAGGAGGTTTATCTCTCCCTTCTGATCGGAATTCTGGCAGGCTGCTTTCTGTTTTCAGGGGCAAATCCCATCCATGCAGTGGAAACCATGACTGGGATTATGGGAGGAAAGATAGGTGAAAATGTTAATATTCTTTTATTTCTCTCCTTTTTGGGAATAATTGTGGCGCTGATTACCCGATCCGGTGCCTCCAGGGCTTATGGGGAATGGGCGTCCGGTGCGATTAAGACAAGGAGAGGAGCGCTGCTTGCCTCCATGTTTCTGGGCGCCCTTATTTTTGTGGACGACTATTTTAACTGCCTGACGGTCGGCACGGTGATGCGCCCTGTGACGGACAAGCACAGGATCAGCCGGGCAAAGCTGGCCTACATTATCGACGCTACGGCAGCTCCGGTGTGCATCATTGCTCCCATTTCAAGCTGGGCGGCGGCTGTGGGTTCCTCTCTTCCGGCGGACAGCGGAGTGGACGGCTTTTCCCTGTTTCTGCACACCATCCCGTTTAACCTCTATGCGATTCTCACCATCATCTTCCTGCTGTTTGTAATTTTAAATGACTTTGATTTTGCAGCGATGAAGCGATATGAGGAGGAATTTCTGAAAACCGGCAGGGAAAAGACCGTGGAAGGGGAAACAATCGAAGCCGGAGGAAGAGGAAAGGTCGCAGACCTGGCTGTGCCGATTCTTGTGCTGATCGTTCTGTGTGTGGGAGCTATGCTCTACACAGGCGGAATTCTGGAAGGCAAGGGTGTTGTGGAGGCCTTTTCCGGGTGTGACTCGGCGCTGAGTCTGGTACTTGGCTCCTTTTTTACTCTGGTGTTTATCTTTGTCTTCTATCTGGCCAGGCGGGTGCTCTCCTTTAAAGATTTCTGCGGCACATTCGCTTCCGGCATCAGGGCTATGATACCGGCAGTCATGATCCTGTGCCTGGCCTGGACGCTGTCGGGAATCTGCGGCGAGGAGTATCTGAATATCGGAGGCTATGTGAGCAGTGTGGTTGGGGCAAGCCCTCTGGTGGGAGCGCTGCTGCCGGCTCTCCTCTTTCTGGTGGCTGCCGGCCTTTCCTTTTCCACGGGTACCTCCTGGGGGACCTTCGGGATTCTCATCCCCATTGCCTTCGCCGTGGTGGGGGCTGAGGATTTGAATGGACTCACCATCGCCACATCGGCAATTCTGGCGGGAGCGGTCTGCGGGGATCACATGTCTCCCATTTCAGATACCACGATTCTGGCTTCCGCCGGCGCCCAGTGCGATCATATCAACCATGTGTCCACACAGCTTCCTTATGTGCTGTGTACAGCTGGTTTTTGTGTCATCGGCTACCTGGCCGCCGGACTGACGCGAAACGGCTGGACGGGAACGGGGACAGCAGCAGCTCTGGTGTTTGTTTTTCTGTTCTGGATGAAAAAAAACAGGAAAGGGTGATAGCCTGTGCAGAAATCCTTTTAATTTCCATAAAAGAACAGTCAGCAATGAAGAGCAGACAGGAAAGTCTGTGGTATAAATTCCTCTGTTTTACAGATACTACATTTACGGGTAACACAGAAAGATAAATGTAGAAAAATATGTAAAACGGAGGAATTTTTATATGAAAGCTACGGGAATTGTCAGAAGGATTGACGATTAGGTTATAATAGGAGCAAGGTCAGAAAGCCTTGAAAACACTGGTGTTTCGCTGATTTTGTCCAACTTTCACGAGCAAAAAGTGAGCAAAGCTCTTTGACTGCGGTAAGCTGCAACCGCAACCGTGAAAGGAGGCAGCAGCATAAAACTGAATATCATCGGGAAGCCCCGGTATTGCACTGCGCATAGCAGAACAATACCGGGGCTTTTCTTGTTTCAATCTGAAAATGGAGGTCGTACAAGATGAATGCACCCGATAAAGCCGTGGCGTTTGAAGCTCTGATGAAAGACGCTCCCGGCTTTGATCACTATGACAGCGGCTACGATGGAATCCTTCCTGAATGCCGGAATTGCCGTTTCCATCGTCCCCTATGGAAATATCAGTCCTGCGTATTCGAGGAATGCCCATATTGCATTACCAAGCAGTCCACAAAGAAGGTGATGTCCAATGAGAGGTAAAACCGGCGCAGATCGTGAGATCAGCGTCAACACCTATACCGGTGGCTTCACCACCATGCTTAACCACCACCTGAGAAACAGGAATCTTTCTCTCAAGGCAGTAGGTCTTCTCTCAAAGATGCTCAGTCTTCCTCCCGATTGGGACTATTCCATCCGTGGACTTGCAATGCTGAATACAGACGGCATTGACGGTATCAGAACGGCTATGAAAGAGCTGGAAGACGAAGGATATGTTGTTCGTGTTCAATCCAGAGACGAGCGCGGGAGAATGTCCCGCAACAAATACACGGTTTACGCACTGCCGCAGAAGGAAAAGCCGTCACCGGATTTACCGTCATCGGAAGACCCGACAACGGTTAAGCCGCCACCGGATGAACCGATGACGGAAAAACCCACGCAAATAAATACTAATCAAGTAATCCCTAAAAAAAGAAATGACTCACTTAGTAAATATCAATCTATCAATCCTGGTGGGATGGATGCGATGGATGAAAGAGAGCGTTATGAAGAAATTATTCGTGAAAACTTGGAGGTAGATATTTTATCTCAGGACAGCCGGTATGACATTGACCGCGTGAATGAAATTATCGAAGTCATGCTGGATGCCATCTGTTCTACAAGTCCAACGCTCCGTGTCAACAATGCAGATATGCCGAAGGAGGTAGTCAAATCTCGTCTCTTGAAGCTGAACAGCAGCCATATTGATTATGTCTTCGACGCAATGCGGAAAAGTCCATCGGATATTCGGAACATCAGAGCCTATATGCTGACGGCACTCTATAACGCACCGGCTACGATAGACAATTACTATTCCGCCCTCGTCAACCATGATTTCTACGGGCAGGACAGATTGGCAGGGTCAAAGAAGCCGAAGACCTACGATTATAGCCTTTGTGAAGACACTCTTTAATGAATACCATCGTGAGCAATGCTCGGAAAGGAGGACAGTGTAAATGAAAATCATCTATCGCCGGATTGTGCCGCCTTAGCTTCGGCAGCAGTCCCCATAATCATTCCAACGAAAGGAGGTAAACGCCGCAATGCAGGATGAAGTCAACACCAAAGTTGTTGCAATCATGATCAAGGGCGGCAAAATCTCAGCCGAGGTGCTGAAAAAGGCGCTGGACAAGTTCGTGCAGGAGATTGAGAAGGCACAGAAGCAGATGCAGCAGCCCAAAACCTATCGCGGCAAGCAGTCCATCAAGCATCTGATGAGCCAGAACGCCGCCATCTCCAACATCGAAGTGACGGATGGCAATATCAAGTCCTTTGAGCGGACTGCCAGCAAATACGGTCTGGACTTTGCGCTCAAGAAGGACGTTTCCGTTGAGCCGCCCAGCTATCTTGTCTTCTTCAAGGGGCGGGACGTTGATGTGATGACCGCCGCGTTCAAGGAGTTTTCCGCTAAGACGGTCAAGCAGAAGGAACAGCCGTCCATCCGGCACAAGCTGGATCAGGAGAAAGCCCAGAGCAAGGCGCAGCACAAGGAGAAGGTCAAGGTTAAAACCAAGGATCGGGGTGTGGAGCTGTGAACAAACCCGATGTGAAGAAGCTCGTTCTTCTGAACCTACCGTATGTCTTCGCCTTCTACTTTGCGGATAAGATTGCCGCCGTGTTCCGACTTGCACCCGGCACGGCGTTCATCGACAGGTTGACAAACGGCTTTGCCGTGTTCGGCACTGCCTTCGCAAATCCGCTGCCCAGCTTTCATCCCGTTGATCTGCTCATCGGTCTGTCGGCTGGCGTGTTGCTCAAGCTGGCAGTCTACATCAAGGGCAAAAACCGCAAGAAGTTCCGGCAGGGCGAAGAATACGGATCTGCACGATGGGGTAAGCCGGAGGACATCAAGCCGTACATGGACCCGGAGTTCTCGAACAACGTCATTTTGACGCAGACGGAGTTCCTGACCATGAACAGCCGTCCAAAGCAGCCGAAATACGCCCGCAACAAGAACATCCTTGTCATCGGCGGTTCCGGCTCAGGCAAGACGCGATTTTTTGTCAAACCCAATTTGATGCAGATGCACAGCAGCTATGTTGTGACTGACCCGAAGGGTACGGTGCTGGTGGAGTGCGGCAAAATGCTTGAAAAGGGCGGCTACATCATCAAGTCGCTGAACACCATCAACTTCCGAAAATCCATGCACTACAACCCGTTCAGTTATATCCGCTCAGAGAAGGACATCCTCAAACTGGTCAATACGATCATCGTCAACACGAAGGGAGATGGCGATAAGTCCGGCGAAGATTTTTGGGTAAAGGCAGAAAAGCTCTACTACACAGCCCTCATCGGCTACATCTGGTACGAGGCACCCGACCACGAGAAAAACTTCACTACTCTGCTCGAAATGATCAATGCCTCGGAAGCCAGAGAGGACGATGAGACCTTCAAGAACCCAGTGGATGTCATGTTCGATGAGCTGGAAGCCCGCGATCCTGACCACTTTGCGGTTAAGCAATACCGCAAATACAAGCTGGCGGCTGGCAAGACTGCAAAGTCGATTTTAATTTCCTGCGGTGCAAGGCTTGCGCCCTTCGACATCGCAGAGCTGCGGGAGCTGATGAGCTACGATGAGATGGAGCTGGACACCATCGGAGACCGGAAGACGGCACTGTTTGTCATCATTTCCGATACCGATGACACTTTCAATTTCGTTGTAGCGATCATGTATTCCCAGCTCTTCAACCTTCTCTGCGACAAGGCAGATGACGTTTACAACGGACGGCTTCCCGTCCATGTGCGCTGTCTGCTGGACGAGTTTGCGAACATCGGTCAAATCCCGAAGTTTGATAAGCTCATCGCCACCATCCGCAGCAGGGAAATCTCGGCGTCAATCATCTTACAGTCCCAGTCTCAGCTCAAGACCATCTACAAGGATGCGGCGGACACCATCACGGGCAACTGCGACTGCACACTTTTCCTCGGCGGAAAAGAAAAATCGACGCTCAAGGAAATCAGCGAGGTGCTGGGCAAGGAGACAATCGACCTTTACAACACCTCAGAAACCCGTTCCAACAACAACTCCTATGGCTTGAACTATCAGAAGACCGGCAAGGAACTGATGTCTCAGGACGAGATCGCCGTCATGGACGGAGCCAAGTGTATTTTACAGCTTCGAGGCGTGAGACCTTTTCTCAGTAACAAATACGACATCACGAAGCATCCAAAGTACCGGCAGCTCTCCGACTATAACAAGCGGAACGCCTTTGACATTGAGAAGTACCGGCAGCACAAGCTGGTAGTCAAGCCCGATGACACATTCGACCTCTATGATATGGGCGAGGTCGAAGCGGATTAAAGCCCCGTCGCTGCACTGCGCAGTGGGTAAAGCCTGATGGCTCATCCCAAAGCAGAACAGCGACGGGGCTTCTTTTTTTATGCCCATTTTCAAAAATACACAACCAATCTTTTTCAAATCAAGGAGGAAAATCTATGGCTTTCATCAATCAGGCTGTCACGGTTCTTCAGACGCTCGTTATCGCGCTCGGCGCGGGTCTTGCTGTGTGGGGTGTTGTCAACCTCATGGAAGGCTACGGCAACGACAACCCCGGCGCCAAGTCTCAGGGAATCAAGCAGCTCATGGCTGGCGGTGGTGTGGTGCTGATCGGCACGACCCTCATCCCTCTGCTCTCCGGTCTGTTCGGTTAATCTGGCAGCCGCGCAGAAGTAACCATCGGGGCGGGTGCGGAAAAGGCACTCGCTCTTCACAATTCACCAACGATTTAAGGAGGAAATTCAAGTATGGCATTTATCAATCAGGCAGTTACGGTTCTCCAGACGCTTGTTATCGCCCTCGGCGCAGGTCTTGCGGTGTGGGGTGTTGTCAACCTCATGGAAGGCTACGGCAACGACAACCCCGGCGCTAAGTCTCAGGGCATCAAGCAGCTCATGGCGGGCGGCGGTGTGGTGCTGATCGGCACGACCCTCATCCCTCTGCTCTCCGGTTTGTTCGGCTAATCCACGGCAAGCCCAGCTTAACCGAAGGGTGGTGAAATATTGGGCAGCATTTTAGAAAAGATTGAGCAGGCTCTCAAGGATATGCTGATCGGATGGATCGAGAGCAACCTGACCAATATGTTCACCGATGTCAACGAGAAGGTAGGAACGATTGCCGCCGAAGTTGGGCAAACACCGTCCGGCTGGAACGGCGGCGTGTACCAGATGATCCGGGGACTATCCGAAAACGTGATAGTCCCCATCGCTGGCATCATCATCACCTTCGTCTTGTGCTACGAGCTGATTTCCATGATCACCGAGAAAAACAACCTTCACGACATGGACACATGGATGTTCTTCAAGTGGTTTTTCAAGGCGGCTGTGGCGATCTATCTCGTGACGCACACGTTTGACATCGTGATGGCAGTATTCGACATCGGGCAGAACGTGGTTTCCGGTGCAGCAGGAGTCATCCACGGCAACACCAGTATTGATATTGATTCGACGATTGCGCAGATGCGTACCGGCATGGAGAACATGGGCGTCGGAGAACTGCTCGGACTGTCGATAGAAACGCTCCTGATCAGCCTGTGCCTCAAAATCATGGCAATCCTCATTACGGTCATTCTCTACGGGCGCATGATTGAGATTTACTGCACCGTGAGCATTGCGCCTATTCCCATCGCAACCATGAGCAACCGCGAATGGGGCAGCATCGGCACGAACTATCTAAAAGGCTTGTTCGCTCTGGCATTTCAGGGCTTCCTCATCATGGTCTGTGTCGGCATCTATGCGGTGCTGATCAACGGCATGATTATCGCAGACAACATTCACTCGGCTCTGTTCTCTGTGGCAGCGTACACGGTCATTCTGTGCTTCTCACTGTTCAAGACCGGAAGCCTTGCAAAATCCATCTTCCATGCGCACTAAGGAGGTCGGCAGCATGAAGAAGTACAGCATCATCTACGCCGATCCCCCTTGGGCGTATCGGACTTACTCCAAGAAGGGACAGGGACGGTCGGCAGAAAGCCACTACCCGACAATGTGTATTGAAGACATCAAGGCACTTCCGGTCGGTGAGCTTGCCGCCAAGGACTGCGCTCTGTTCCTCTGGATCACGTTCCCGTGCCTCTGTGAAGCACTCGAAGTGCTGGCGGCATGGGGCTTTTCTTATAAGACCGTGGCTTTTGTATGGGTGAAGCAAAACCGCAAGAACGATGATCTCTTCACTGGCATGGGGTATTGGACAAGGGCGAACGCCGAAATCTGCATCCTTGCTACGAAGGGACATCCGAAGCGTGTTGACGCCGGTGTGCGTCAGGTCATCCTCAGCCATATCGAAGAGCATTCCAAAAAGCCGGATGAAGCGCGGGAGCGCATTGTCCGGCTCATGGGAGACCTTCCCCGCGTAGAGCTTTTTGCCCGTCAGTCTCCCGAAGGCTGGGACGTTTGGGGCAACGAGGTCGAATGCACGGCTCATCTTCCTATGGAGGAAACACCATGCTGCGGCTAAGACCCATCTCCCTTCGAGACGCCAACGAGTATGTCCGGCAGCATCACCGGCATCACAAGCCGGTTGCCGGTCACAAGTTTTCCATCGGCTGTGAAGCAGACGGTGAGCTGGTCGGCGTGATCATCGCCGGGCGTCCCGTCAGCCGGTATCTGGATGACGGCTTCACATTGGAGGTTACAAGGCTATGCACCAACGGAGAGAAGAACGCTTGCAGCTTTCTCTACGGCGCGGCGGCAAGAGCTGCTGCGGCTATGGGCTATAAGCGCATCATCACCTACACACTGGAAAGTGAAAACGGTGCAAGCCTTCGGGCTTCCGGCTGGATCTGTCAAGGCAAAGCGGGTGGGCTTCGCTGGACGGGTAAGCGTCAGCCGAAGGAGGATCAATATCCCGCACAAATGAAGCTGCGTTATGAAAAGCAGCTTAGAAAGGAGGAAACAGTCAATGGCATTTGTTCCGGTCCCGAAGGATCTTAACCGCGTCAAAACGAAGGTCATGTTCAACCTGACCAAGCGGCAGCTCATTTGTTTTTCCATCGCTGCGGCGGTCGGCGTCCCGATCTTCTTTCTGGCGAAGGCGCATCTCGACTTGTCTACGGCGGCAATGCTGATGGTGGTGATCATGCTCCCGTTCATCTTCTTCGCGCTTTACGAGAAGGACGGTCAGCCCGCCGAAAAGTATCTGTACCACATTGTACAGTCCATGTTCATCCGGGACAAGGTGCGTCCCTATCGCACTAACAATCTCTACGCTGAAATTCAGCAGAAAATCAAAGAACAGGAGGAATTGCAGCTTGAACAACAGCACAGCAAGGGCAAAGCCTAAGATGACCGTCAAGAACGGCGTCGTTTACGGCGATGCCCTTTCCGCTCAGGAAAAGAAGCGGATCGTCATGCAGAAGAAAAAGGACAGGAAGGCAAAGAAAGTCCGCAAGTCCGCACAGCAGACCATCCCCTATGTGGAGATGTGCCGTGACGGTATCTGCAAGGTGAACAGCCGCCTCTACACGAAGTCCATCGCCTTTGAGGACATCAACTACCAGCTCGCGCAGAACGAGGACAAAACTGCCATCTTTGAGAACTGGTGCGACTTTCTGAACTACTTTGACAGCTCGATTTTCGTCCAGCTCTCCTTCATCAATCAGAAGGCAAGCCTCAATGAGTTTCGCAAACGCATCAACATTCCGGCACAGGAGGACGATTTCAACGACATCCGCTCCGAGTATTCCGGTATGCTGCAAAACCAGCTCACCAAGGGCAACAACGGGCTGATCAAGAAGAAGTACATCACCTTCGGCATTGAGGCGGACTCCCTCCGCACGGCAAAGCCGAAGCTCGAACGCATTGAAACCGACATCCTCAACAACTTCAAAACTCTCGGCGTGAAAACCGAGCCGCTGTCCGGCTACGAACGGCTGAAAGTGCTTCATGATGTGTTCAATATGGACAGCAATGAGCCGTTCCGCTTTTCCTTCGATATGGTTGCCCGGACGGGGCTTTCCAGCAAGGACTTCATCGCTCCCACTTCCTTTGACTTCCGTGAAGGCAAGTGCTTCAAGATGGGCAAAACCATCGGCGCGGTGAGCTTCCTGCAAATCCTCGCGCCGGAACTCAATGACCGTATGCTTGCCGACTTCCTTGAGATGGACAGCAACATCACGGTCAATTTTCATATCCGGACGATTGACCAGGCGAAGGCAATCAAGAGCATCAAGTCAAAGATCACCGACCTCGACAAGATGAAGATCGAAGAGCAGAAAAAGGCAGTCCGCTCCGGCTACGATATGGACATCATCCCGTCCGACCTCGCCACCTTCGGCGGTGAGGCAAAGCGTCTGTTGCAGGATCTCCAGACCCGCAACGAGAGACTGTTCCTCGTGACCATCCTCATCATGAACACGGCAACCAACCGCCAGAAGCTCGAAAACGCGGTGTTCCAGACCGCCGCCATCGCTCAGAAGTACAACTGTGCGCTCAAGCGTCTCGACTTCCAACAGGAGGAAGGGCTGATGTCCTCCCTGCCTATCGGCGTCAATCAGGTGGAGATTGAGCGCGGACTGACCACTTCCAGCACGGCGGTTTTCGTGCCGTTCACCACGCAGGAGCTTTTTCAGGGCGGCGAAGCTCTCTACTACGGGCTGAATGCGCTGTCCAACAACATGATCATGGTGGACCGCAAGCAGCTCAAGAACCCCAACGGTCTGATCTTGGGTACACCCGGCTCCGGTAAGTCCTTCTCCGCCAAGCGTGAAATGACGAACGCCTTCCTCATCACGGAGGATGACATCATCGTCTGCGACCCCGAAGCCGAGTATTTCCCCCTTGTGCAGAAGCTCGGCGGTCAGGTCATCCGCATCTCGCCGGTCAGCACGGATTACATCAATCCGCTGGACATCAACACGAACTACTCCGAAGAGGAAAACCCGCTGACGCTGAAATCCGACTTCATCCTCTCCATGTGTGAGCTGATTGTCGGCGGCAAGGACGGCTTGCAGCCGGTTGAGAAGACCATCATTGACCGCAGTGTTCGCATGGTCTATCAGGAGTTTCTTGCAGACCCAAAACCGGAGAAAATGCCGATCCTTGAAGACCTCTACAACATTCTGAGAAATCAGAAGGAGCCGGAGGCACAGCGCATCGCAACTGCCCTTGAAATCTATGTTCACGGCTCTCTGAACGTCTTCAATCACAGAACGAATGTGGATGTCAACAACCGCTTCGTCTGCTATGACATCCGCGAACTCGGCAAGCAGCTCAAAAAGCTCGGTATGCTGATCGTGCAGGATCAGGTGTGGAACAGAGTTACCATCAACCGCGCCCAGCACAAGGCAACGCGCTACTACATGGACGAGTTCCACCTTTTGCTGAAAGAGGAACAGACCGCCGCGTACAGCGTGGAAATCTGGAAGCGTTTCAGAAAATGGGGCGGCATTCCCACCGGTATTACGCAGAACGTCAAGGATCTGCTTGCGTCCCGCGAGGTAGAGAACATCTTTGAAAACTCGGATTTTGTCTACCTTCTGAATCAGGCGTCCGGAGACCGGCAGATTCTCTCGAAGTCGCTGAACATCTCACCCAGCCAGCAGAACTACATCACCAATTCCAACGCCGGTGAGGGGCTGATCTTCTATGGCTCAACCATCGTGCCATTCAAGGACGATTTCCCCAAGAACACGCAGCTCTACCGCATCATGACCACCAAGCCCGAAGAAACCGTACAGAATTAAGGAGGATTTTGAATATGAATAAGAACTTCAATCTTGAGAACGCCAAGAGCATCATCGCAGAAGCCAGCGGTGTCCCCGTAAACACCACGTTTGGCAGCATCACCAAGCTGATTGACCTTCTGCTTGAGGTCATCGACATGAGCGCCGATCTCATTGCCCTCATCCACGAGGAAACCGAACTGAAAAAGCACCATCGCGCCTACCTCCACGTTCATGAGGAACTGGAGGACTGCGCCGACCAGATGGCAGAGCGTATGCAGGAGATTTTCGATGAGACCACTGACTGTGTGATCAAGCTGATGAAGGATGTCCACGAGACGTTCCGAGTCCGCAAGCAGGAAGCGGCTGAGGACGATGCCGATACCGTCACCATCGCCAAGGAAGACTACGAAACCATGATCGACGATCTGCTCACGATGTCCGAAATCATTCAGTGCGTCGCAGATATGCGCACGCAGGATGTGAAGGCAATCCGCGAGTTCGGCAAGTTCGTCCCCGCCTTTGCCGCCTTTGAGAAGAACCGCCTGAGCCTCTATCGTGAGGCGGCGAAGGAAGCCGAGGAAATCTTCGACCGTTGGGCGGACGAGATTGACGATCTCGATGAGGACTACGAGCCGGACGAGTTCTTCTCTGATTGAGCCGTCCGGCTCTCAAAGGAAGGAGCTGATACCCATAGAGCTTGACATCATTCATACCGGCGATTGCCTTGAAATCCTGAAAACTCTGCCCGATGACAGCGTTCATTGCTGTGTGACGTCCCCTCCGTATTACGCGCTCCGCGATTACGGCATGGATGCCCAGATCGGCAGAGAGACAACGCCGAAGGAATATATTTCGCGCCTGACGGAAGTGTTTACCGAAGTCAGGCGCGTTTTGCGTCCGGATGGAACGCTCTGGCTGAACATCTCGGACACCTACGCAGGGAAAGGCAATCAGGGTGATTTCGTTGATCCGAAGAACCCCAGCGGCAGAAACGGTCAGGCTGTGGCTCTCAACAACAAGGTTGAGGGCTGCAAGCCGAAGGACATGATCGGTATTCCGTGGATGCTGGCTTTTGCCCTCCGCGATACCGGCTGGTATCTGCGCAACGACATCATCTGGATGAAGGATAACCCCATGCCGGAGAGCGTCAAAGACCGCTGCGCCCGCTGCTACGAGCATATTTTCCTGTTCTCCAAGTCGAAGAAGTATTTCTTTGACTACAAGGCGATCTCAGAGCCGATTGCTCCCGCAACGGCAGAACGCCTCAAGCGCGGCATGAAGGGCGGCAACAAGTACGGTAAGCCCGTTCCCGGTCAGCCTCAGCCGCAGTCCATCAACCGCCCGCGTGAGCATGGTGAGATCAAGGACGCAGACATCAATCCGCTCCGCAATAAGCGCGATGTCTGGAAGATCAACACCGTTCCCTTCAAGGGCGGTCATTACGCCGCCTACCCTCCGAAGCTGGTTGAAACCTGTCTTCTCGCCGGTTGTCCAGAAGGCGGCATTGTGCTTGATCCCTTCATGGGAAGCGGCACAACCGGCATGGTTGCCTCACAGATGGGGCGTCATTTCGTGGGCATCGAGCTGAACCCTGAATACACTGAGCTTGCCTACAAGCGGATTGGAGGTGAAATCTGATGTCCAAGGAACCGGAACTCAAAGCCCGCGACAAGGTAGTTCTGCGGATGACGCGAGACGGCGCGGTCGAGAAAAACCTGACGGCTGGCACCGAGCAGCGTGTGTCAAAGCGGCTGGAAGAAGCAGAGTTGGTGAAGTCCGCTGAGACAGTCGCGCTTTCCGAAGCTCTTTCTGCGGAGGAACAGAAAAAGGTGCAGATGCGCCGTCAGCATCGTCAGTTTCAGGCGGAACACGCCGAGGATAACGACACACAGCCGCCCTCGGAAACGTCCGTCACAGAAGAGAAAAGGGCAGAAAATCCACCCCAGAATGCACCTGAACCGCTGCCCTCGGAAACGCCGTTCAAGCCCCCTGTTTTGAAGCAGCACGGCGTTTCTTCGCATACCGGCACGGTGATTGCCGAAACGGTTGTCACCCACAAGCTGCGCAAGACCTCTGCGGTTGAAGCCGTTGATGCAGATGCCGTTCTCACTCAAGCGGCGGAGACTGCCTCTGCAAAGCCGCTCTCGGACGATGCCGTCCCGCCCACGAAGCGGATGCAGAAGCTCGAAAGGAAGTCTGAGAAGGCACATGAGCGTCTGGATGCTGCCCGTGAAAAGCTGCCCACGCACAAGGTTCTCAAGAAAGAGCGTGTCTTTGATGAAGAGACCGGAAAGGGCAAAACCCGCCTTCATTTTGAGGATGAGCTGAAAAAGCCCAAGAGCAAAGGCAAGCTGCAATTTGAGGCAGATAAAACCGTCCGCAAGGTCGGTGACACCCTTGCTTCCGGCATTCACGGCAAAATCCATGAGGTCGAGCAGGAAAACTCGGCGGTTGAGGCGGCGCATAAAACAGAGATTGCCGCTGAGACCGCTGCGAGGCATTTCCGTCATCATCGGGAAAGCAGCGTCAACAAGCCTTATGAGAAGGTTTCCAAGCTGGAACACAAGGCGGATGTAGCTGACGCCAAGCTCCAATATGAGAGAAATCAGCAGGAGCATCCTGAGATGAAGAAGCAGAACATGAACAAGCACTACCAGAAGCAGAACATCAAGAAGGAATATGCCGCTGCACGGAATGCCGGTTCTCAGACTGCCGGAACTGCCACGAAGAATACCGGCAAGAAGCTCGGCGAAAAGGTGTCCGACAAGCTCAAGGAGTTCTTTGAGAACAACAAGAAGGTCTTCATCTGGATCGGCGTCGGAGTTGCCCTTCTCGTTTTGCTCGGTGCCGGTATCAGCTCGTGTTCGATGCTCACCTCTACCGGCTCGTCGGTTATCGCTTCCTCTTATCTCAGCGAGGATGACGCGATGCTCGGTGCGGAGGCACAGTATTGCCGGATGGAGCAAGAGCTGCAAAGCTATCTCGACACCTACGAAAGCACTCACAACTATGATGAATACCACTTCGATCTGGACGATATTGAGCATGACCCCTATGTGCTGATCTCCATTCTCTCGGCTCTCCACGAGGGCGAGTTCACGCTGGATGAGGTGCAGGGTACGCTCCAAATGCTGTTTGAAAAGCAGTACATCCTCACCGAAGAGGTCATCGTCGAAACCAGATACCGCACGGAAACCGACACATGGACGGATGCAGACGGCAACACGCACACGGAAACCTACCGCGTCCCGTATGACTACTACATCTGCAATGTGAAGCTCGAAAACTTCAATCTCTCCCATGTCCCGGTCTACATCATGTCTCAGGAACAGCTCTCCATGTACGCAACGTATATGTCGGTGCTGGGAAACCGCGAGGATCTGTTCGGTGACTCTCCCTATGTGGACAAGTACATCACAAATCCGCCCGCCGACTACGATGTCAACCCGGAATACCTGAACGACGAGAGGTTTGCAACGCTGATTACCGAGGCGGAAAAGTATCTCGGCTATCCGTATGTGTGGGGCGGCTCCAATCCCGACACGTCCTTTGACTGCTCCGGCTTCGTCAGCTACGTTCTCACGAACAGCGGGCTTGTAAATACCGGGCGGCTGGGCGCACAGGGGCTTTACAACGTCTGTACGCCGGTTTCAAAGGCGAATGCACAGCCCGGTGATCTTATCTTTTTCGTCGGAACGTATGACACCCCCGGCGTGTCTCACGTCGGCATTTATGTTGGTGATGGGGTCATGATCCACTGCGGCGATCCCATTCAGTACACATCCATCAACTCTTCCTACTGGCAGCAGCATTTCTACGCCTTCGGAAGACCCGCCTATTAAAAGAAAGGAGTTTTGCATGAATCCCAAGTATCAGAAAGTCCTCTCCGACATCGAGAAGGCTGAAAAGAAGAAATCCGAAATCGAAGGTCAGCTCAAGGAGCTGTATGACAAGAAGACAGAGCTGGAAAACCTTGAAATCATCAACACCGTGCGCTCTATGGTGATGGACAAGGATCAGATCATGGCGTTCCTGTCTTCCATGAAGGGCGGCACCAAGCCCGCTGAAAATACGGAGGTAATCGACAATGCGTAAGAAGTTTCGTTTTCTGACCGTCCTTGCGGTCTGCGTCATGGTTCTGTCCTGCTTCTCGGTGACGGCGTTTGCCTATGCCGATGATACCGATCAGAACCTTCCGGTCACTGAGACAACCCAGCCGGAACAGCAGCCTGAAACCACACCCGCGCCGGAAAAGCCGAAGGGTGAGCCGATTGACGATGAGGGCAACGCCTACACCCGCGACTTGCTCTATGACAAGGCAACCAACAAGCAGTTCATCACTGTCCAGACGAAGAACGGCAACACCTTCTTCATTGTCATCGACTACGATGCGCCGATCAACGAAGACGAGGAACAGTATCAGACATACTTCCTCAACATGGTCGATGAGAGCGACCTGCTTGCACTGCTGGATGATGATACTGCGGCTGCTCTGACCACCTGTAACTGCAAGGAAAAATGCGCTGCCGGTCAGGTCAACACCGACTGCCCGGTCTGCAAGACCAACATGAGCGAATGCACCGGCACAGCCCCCGCTACACCTGAGCCGGATAAGGATGCAGAAACCGATGCTCCCGCCCCTAAACCCGAAAAGAAATCCAACATTGGCGTGATCCTCGTCATCTTTGCCCTTGCCGGTGCTGCGGGTGCAGCTTATTACTACATCAAGTTCGTCAAGGGCAGAAAGCCCAAGGATGAGGACATGGACTTCTTTGATGATGAAGGCTACGAGGAAGAGCCGTACATCAACGAGGATGATGAACCGCAGATTGCGGAGGATGCTGAAACGGATGGTGATGAAGATTGATCTTAGTCATTGCTGAAAAGCCCAGCGTTGCCCAGTCCATCGCAAAGGTATTGGGCGCGACGTCACGCAAGGACGGCTACATGGAGGGCGGCAATTACATCGTTTCGTGGTGTTTCGGTCATCTGGTGGAGCTGGCAGACGCCAGCTCCTACGATGAGCAGTATGCCAAGTGGCGGTATGACGATCTGCCCATTGTCCCGGAAAGCTGGATGTTTGAGGTCACGAAGGACAAAGCACAGCAGTTCAAGGTGCTGTCCTCTCTCATGAAGGACAAGCGCGTCACCGAGCTTGTCTGTGCAACCGATGCAGGACGCGAGGGAGAGCTGATCTTTCGGCTGGTCTACAACAAAGCCGGATGCGTCAAGCCCTTCAAGCGTCTGTGGATCAGCTCGTTGGAGGACTCCGCCATCCGCGAAGGCTTCAATCATCTCCGGGACGGCAAGGAATATGACCGTCTCTATGAAGCGGCACTCAGCCGCTCGAAGGCGGACTGGATTGTCGGCATCAACGGCACCCGCCTTTTCACCACGCTCTATCACAAGAAGCTGGTGGTCGGGCGCGTCCAGACGCCAACCCTTGCAATGCTGGTGGAGCGCGACGGGAAAATCTCCACGTTCCAGAAGGAGAAGTATTTCAACGTCCACGTCGGCAAGGGCGATCTGACTGCCGATCTGGAAAAGGTCAAAACCGAAGAGGAAGCAAAAAGAATTGCGGCGGCTTGCGAGAAAAAGCAAGCCGTCGTTTCTTCTCTCAGGCAGGAAGCGAAGACGGTCAACCCTCCGAAGCTCTATGATCTGACCACCTTGCAGCGCGAGGCGAACCGCTACTACGGCTTCACTGCCCAGCAGACGCTCGATCTCGTACAAACACTCTACGAAAAGAAGCTCCTGACCTATCCGCGCACGGACAGCCAGTTTATCACGGACGATATGGAGGACACCGCCCGTCAGGTCATTTCCATCGTCTGCCGCCAGCTTCCGCTTTTCTCCGGCGTTTCGATTACGCCGGACATTGCCCGCGTAACCGACAACAGCAAGGTCACAGATCACCACGCTATTCTCCCAACCGTCCAGCTTGAAAAGCAGGATGTTTTCGCGCTCCCTCAGTCGGAGCAGAAAATCCTCAATCTTGTCGGGATGCGCCTTCTGTGTGCGACCGGCGAGAAGCACACCTACGCAGAAACGCAGATCTCGCTCTCCTGCGAGGGCTACGAGTTCAAGACCAAGGGGAAGACCGTCGTTCAAAACGGATGGAAAGCCATCGAAGAGCTGTTCAAGGCATCCCTCAAGACGAAGGAAAAGGATGATCCCATGAAGTCCCTGCCCGAAGTCCACGAAGGCGATGTTCTGGATGGTGTCTCTGCCAGTATCACGGAACACTTCACAACGCCCCCGAAGCAGTACACGGAAGACACGCTCCTGTCTGCGATGGAGACTGCCGGAAACGATCAGTTCGACGATGACACCGAGAAGAAAGGTCTCGGCACACCCGCGACCCGCGCCGGTATCATTGAAAAGCTGGTGAAATCCGGCTTTGCAGAGCGCAAGGGTAAATCCCTCATTCCCACGAAGGACGGCTGCAACCTTGTCTGCGTCCTGCCGGAACAGATCACATCTCCCGCAATGACGGCGGAATGGGAAAACACGCTCATGGAGATTGAGCGCGGCAATGCGGATGCAGACGCCTTCCTCAGCGGCATTGTCCAGATGACCGGGGATCTCGTGAAAGCCTACCCGTTTCTCTCCGATGCCGAAGCCCAGCGTTTCGGCACGGGCAAGGAGGAAATCGGCAAATGTCCTCGTTGTGGATCTCCGGTCTATGTCGGCAAGGGCAATTTCTACTGCTCGAACAAGGAATGCTCCTTCTGCCTGTGGGAAGACAACAAGTTCTTTTCCAGCAAGAAAAAGAAGCTGACCAAGAAGATTGCAAAGGAGCTGCTGGATAAGGGCTGGTGCCGCGTGACCGGGCTTTACACGCCAAAGAAGCCTCAGCTCTATGATGCGGTGATCCGTCTGGATGACAGCGGTGGCAAATACGTCAGCTTCAAGATGGAGTTTGACCGATGATCCGCCCGAAGTATGTTGCCTCTTGCAGCGGAGGCAAGGACAGTGTAGCGACGCTCCTGCTGGCTGCACAGCACAATGAGCCGCTGGACGAGGCAGTTTTCAGCGAGGTCATGTTTGATAAGGACACAAGCGGCGAAATCCCGGAACACCGGGACTTCATCTATGACCGGCTCAAGCCCTTCTGTGAAAAAGAGCTGGGCGTCAAGTTCACCATTCTCCATGCAGACAAGACCTACGATGACGTGTTCCATCATGTCATCACCCGCGGACCTCATAAGGGCGAGGTTCGCGGTTTTGCGTGGGCTGGAATGTGCGCGGTCAATCGGGACTGCAAAATCCCGCCCGTCCGAAAGTACAATACCGCGCTTTCTCCGGACACTGTGAGCTATGTCGGCATCGCGGAGGATGAGCCAAAACGCCTTGCTCGTCTGGATGGAATAACGAAGGTCAGTCTGCTTGCCAAGTACGGCATGACCGAGGTTGACGCCTACAAGCTCTGTCAGGAACACGGGCTGCTTTCCCCAATCTACACTCACTGCCGGAGAAACGGCTGCTGGTTCTGTCCCAACGCAAGCGACGAAGAGCTGTTGCACATGATTACAAAACACCCGGAGCTGTTTTACCGGCTGATTGAATGGGAGAACGAGGATAACATCTTCCATCGTCGGATGACGCGCAGAGAAACCCCGTCTGAGGTAAAGGCTCGTTTACTGAGCAAATCCCAGACGGGGTTTTCTTCGCCCAAAAGCAAATAAGAAATGGAGGTTTGAGATGGCTGAAAACAAAAATGCACAGCAAGTCCGCGAAATCACGGACAAGCTGGAACAGGGCATCAAGGAGCTTTTTGAATCCGAGCGGTTCAAGGAATATCTCCGCACGATGTCCAAGTTCTACAACTATTCCTTCAACAACACGCTGCTCATTGCGATGCAGAAGCCGGAGGCAACCTATGTTGCCGGTTATACCTCGTGGCAGCGCAACTTTGACCGTCAGGTTATGAAGGGCGAAAAGGGCATCAAGATTCTTGCACCCGCGCCGTACAAGGCGCAGGAAGAGCGTGAGAAGATTGACCCCGTAACGCAGAAGCCGGTGATCGGTGCAGACGGAAAGACCGTTACAGAGACGGTCGAAGTCCTGCGTCCTGCCTTCAAGGTGGTAAGCGTCTTCGATGTCTCTCAGACGGACGGCAAGGAGCTTCCGGACATCATCGTCGATGAGCTGAAAGGCACCGTCGAAAACTACGAGGCATTCTTCGATGCGCTCAAGCAGGAATCTCCCGTCCCCATATCCTTTGAGGATATTCCGGGCGGTGCAAAGGGATTCTTCTCTCCGGTTGAAAGCCGCATTGCCATTCAGGAAGGCATGAGCGAAATCCAGACGGTCAAGACCGCCATTCATGAGATTGCTCACGCAAAGCTCCACGCCGTCAAGCCGGATGAAAAAGCCGCGCCAGAAGATAAGAAGGATCGTCACACCAAGGAGGTTGAGGCGGAGAGCGTTGCCTACACCGTCTGCCAGCGTTACGGCATTGAAACCTCAGACTATTCCTTCGGCTACATCGCCGGTTGGTCATCCGGCAAGGAAACCAAGGAACTGAAAAGCTCTCTGGACACCATCCGCAAGACGGCGGCTGAAATGATCGAGGGCATTGACGCCAAGCTCAAGGTGCTGCTGGCGGAGAAAGCACAGTCCGCAGAGAAGGAAAGCGAAATGCCCGCAGAGCCGATGCCGGAAGCCGCTATTTACCGCGAGACGGCGAATTACGCCTATGAAGCTGGTGAGCTGGATTCATATCGTGCTTCTCTCGCCGCAAACGTGGAATGCCGCCGTGCGATTGAAGCGGCGATCAGCACCAACTACGGAGACAACCGGCTGGATGCGGATGCTGCTGTGAAAAGCGTCCTTGAGCAGTTCTCTCCGGAGCGTGTCCGATATGTCCTTGCAAACACCATTCAGCAGAAAGACTTTGACGGGCGCATTCCCCAGCCCCTCAAGGAATGGGCGAAGACCGTTGATGTCTGCCCCGAAAACGCCACCCGCTTCCTTGTGGATAAACCCAATCCCGGACTGACGGCACTTTTCGTGGATGCGTTCCGTCAGCAGACCGAACCCCAGAAGGAAGCTGTTTCTGAGAAAACGGAGGAAAGAGACCCGGAGGTCGTTGCATGGGAGAATGATGAGATTACCTCTATTGAGGTAAAGACCATGGAGGTTAAGTCTCCCTTTGCTCCCTCGCCGGAGGAAGCGGAAAAAGCACCGAAGGCACACCGTCTGACCGCCGAAGAGAAGGAAATCAAAGCCGCCGTCATGGACACGCTCAAGGGGCAGATCGCCTATAACAACGACGGAATGCGGGCTTCCTACCGCGCCTCTAACCACTCCTTCAATCTGCTGGCACGGAACGGCGTCAGGATTGAAGGCAACACGGTCACGCAGAACGGTGAGCCGCTGTTCAAAATCCATCGCCGTCACGCGGCGCGGAAAACACAGGGCTGTTACCGTGAGCTGCTGCCGACGCTGGAATACGTCAAGCAGGAGCAGAAGCAGGAAAAGCCCTCCATCCGCGATCAGCTAAAAGCTGCCGCGAAACAGCAGCCGGAGAAGAAGTTACCAGTCAAATCCAAAACGCACGACATGGAGTTGTGAGAAAGGAGACGCATGAAGAAATACACAGACGTTGACATCGTTGCGGAGCTGAAGAAGCTCGTGGACAGTCATGTAGACAGCTACAAGGAAGACTTCGACATCGACAAGCGTATCATCCGCCGCGCTGCCGAAAGCCAGAATCCCGAGGATAAGACGCTGATGTGGTTCTGCCGTCCGCATGGAACGCACTGCCTCAATGAAAATCAGGTCTTTATTCAGGGAACGCGAGATCACAACACCTTCCGTTTCTATGCGGAACAGACCTACGACGAGTGCATTGCCCGCGTCATCGTCCCAAAAGCCGTCAAGCGTGGCAAGGTGTTCGGGGATGTCTTTGAGATCAACTACAGGGAACAGGCGGCAAATGTGGCGCAGAACTCGGTTGCGCCGGATCATGACCGGCTGACCTTCGCAGACGGCTTTGTGCTGGACGCACCCTGCCGCAGCAGCTTCGATGCAGCAATGGCTCTGGTCGGTGAGCATGGCGGCGTCAAAACTCACCAGACGCTCCCGAAGGACGCGGATGCTCTGGCGGAAGTGCTGTCCAAGCAGAAAACCCGCCGTGACAGACTGCCGGATGCAGAAAAGACAGAGGCACTTTTGCCTCTGCCCGTCGCAGAACTTCGGAAGTATGAGGCGGTCAAAAAGGCGCATCCGGACGCGCTGGTCTGTTTTGCCCAGAACGGCTATTTTGAGCTGTACGGCAAGGACGCGGAAAAAGCTGCGCCCTTGCTCGGCACAAAGCTCCTTAAGAAGAAGGTACGCGGCAAGCCCTCCATGCCGGTGACCGGCTTCCGTGAAACCGCATGGGTAGCCGGTTCTCACAAGCTCTGGAAATCCGGCGCAGATGTCTTTCTCAGCAAGGACGGCGAGACCTTCAAGGAACTCAAAGCCGCAGATTACATTCCTGTCGGCGCGACACTGAATGTGGACGGGATCAGGTGCAGAATCGACGCGGTTGATTTTGCCGCCGATGAAGTCCAACTGACCAATATTGAGGACAAGAACAGACCGATCCGCTTTTCTGAAAGCATTCAGTATGTCCGCTCGTATGTGGAGGATGCCGGAACTGCCATCTACGACACCATCCCGAAGAAGCCTGCTGCCCGTGAATCCATCCGCGACAAGCTGAAATCCGCACAGAAAACACAGCCGCCCCACACACCAAAGGCGCAGAAATTGAAAGGAAAGGATATGGAACTCTGATATGAAGAACTTTACTGTGGAAGAAATCAACCTGATGTGCTGCTTCAACACGTCCAGCCGGAAGCGGCTGATCGACGATATGAAGAGCGTCACCCTGAATGACATGGACGGCGAGATCGCAGAGCTGATGTACAAGACCGTCCGGAAGCTCGAAGCCATGACCGACGCGGAGTTTGAGGAACTGTATATCATGCCGGACGGCATGGTGGATGACTGAAAGGAGGATGCCTATGCCCGTATTAGACGGTGATTTTGAAGCCTTCGTCACGAACCTTGGCAAGTACAACGAGGGGATGCTGGTCGGTGAATGGGTGAAGTTCCCGACAACCGAAGAAGAGATGCAGAAGGTCTTTGAGCGCATCGGGATCGGCAAGCAGGACGAGTTCGGTCAGCCCTATGAAGAGTGGTTTATCACTGACTACGAATGCCCAATCTACGGCGTCCAGAAGATGCTTGGCGAGTACGAGAGTCTTGATAAGCTCAACTATCTCGCCGCCTTGATTGACGAGCTTTCCCTGAGCGATCAGGAAAAGCTCGTTGCCATTATGGAGGCTGGCTGCGATGAGGTCAGCGACATCGACGATCTCATCAACCTGACGTTCAATCTGGACTGCTACGACATCATGCCCGGTATCAACGACGAATCCGACCTCGGCTACTATTACGCCCACGAAGCCGGTATCTACTCTGAAAAGGATCTCGGTCCTCTGGCAAACTACATCGACTATGAACGCTATGGGCGCGACATTGCGATGGATGAGCAGGGGCGATTCACCGATGAGGGCTATGTCCGTGTCGCAAGCGAGAGGTGGGACAGGCAGTTTGACGGTGAGCTTGATGACATTCCCGATGAATACCGGATTACCGGCTCAGGGGAAGCCGCCGAGCGTGACAGCACCATCGCCGTTCTCGTCGTTGAGCCGGGAAAGGAGCCTTATGTGAAGGAGATTGACTCCGGTCTGGAGTCCTTGCAGCATGAGGTCGGCGGCTGCATCGAGGCGATTTACCCCTACGAAGACCCGGTTGCCTTAGTCTGTAATGAGGAAGGCAAGCTGGAAGGTCTGCCCCTGAACCGCGCTCTGCGAGATGAGGACGGTGACATCTACGACGTTGTTGCCGGAACATTCATGGTAGTCGGCTTGACGGATGACAGCTTCGGTTCTCTGACCGTAGAGCAGATGCAGAAGTTCTCTGACCACTTCAAAGTGCCGGAGCAGTTTGTCAAGCTGGGCGATAAGATTGTGGCGATTCCCATGATCTCGAAGGAGCAGCAGAAGCAGGAAAGCATCGAGCAGAAGGACTTTGAGATGAATGCCGACACTTCCGGTCTGACGGTTGCCGGTCACATCGGGACGTGGCACACCATTGACCAGCACGAAGTCGGCGGTCACAGCTTTTATCTGATGGAGCATGACACCTACGGCGATGAAGCTGCCTGTATCATTGTCGATGAGCGCGGCAAGCTCGTCCTCGATGATGTCTACAACGGCTTTGACGATGACACGCTCCGCCTTCTCGACCTTGAGGTCAAGGAAGTGCCGGAAATGCCCGATCCCGCGCTCTCCGTTCAGGATATGAAGGACTACGGCTACGCATGGGCTGGCGTTCTTCCCGCCGGTCAGGAGGCGGCTGAGAAGGCTTTGGAGAAGGGGTGCGAGGTTTACCGTCTATATTCCGATAATACCGAGGGCTTGTGCGTGGATGCAAAAGAGATTGCCGATCATGCGGCAAAGGGCGGAATGCTCGGTATCAGCAAGGAAAGCTGGATGGCAGCTCTTGAGAAGGAAAACTACCTCAAGGCGGCGGAGATGTCGATGGAGGATGACTACGGCATGATTGACGGAATCATCAACAACGGTCCGAAGGAGGACAAGACCGCAGAGGTCAAAGCCCCCGAAAGGGTCGAAAAGTCCTCCATCATGGACAGGCTCAAGTCTGCAAAGGCTGAAAAGCAGAAGGAATGCTGCCCTCCCAAAAAGCACAAAGGAGAGATTGAGCTGTGAGCAGAAGTCAGAAATGGAGACAGGAGTGGTCGTTCTTCATCGGGGACAGCGGACGCCGGAAGTATAACCGCGTCTGCGTCCGCTGCGTCCATAGCTGCAAGCAGAGTTTCCGTGCCGATCTCATCGCCTGTCCGCACTTCTCCCGCAAGGCATCGCAGTGTAGACAGTTAGGGGTCAAAATAGCCTGTGATTGCAAGCCTCAGAGCGGCGCAAATTGATCAACCTAAGTGATTGTATTCCCTGCGCAGTTTCTTCTTTAGCTCGGAAATAAGTGTCGATTTCGGCACTTGTTTGAATGCCCGGAAAACGAACCAAGAGCCTCTGTCGATGCCCGGTTTGGGTATCGGCAGAGGCTCTTTTTTTGTATCTTTTCTGTAAATACCGTCGAAATCACACGCTAATGCAGAGAGACGCTATTAGCGTTTCTGTATAACTATGCCTCTAACCCATATAATTACCATGAGCGTTATAGAAAAGGTGTAGGTATGCACTATGATTGACAAACGAATAGGTAAACGAGTAAAACAATGCCGGGAACGCCTCGGAATCTCGCAAGAAGAGCTTGCGGAAAAGACCGGGCTGACTGCAAATTATATTTCTACGGTTGAACGTGGTATGTCGTTCCCTCGCTGTGAGAAATTGATCATTCTTCTCAATGGGCTTGAGGTTTCGGCTGACGCGATCTTCTGTGATGTCCTAGAGCATTCGACAAGCTATAAATCGTCTGAACTCTCAGAGAAACTTGCTTCGTTGTCTCCGCAAGCGCAGAAGCGCATTTTGCAGATGGTCGAGCTGATGATCCAACAGGAAACGGCAGATAATGGCTGAATACGTCATGGGCTGTGTGATTTTTTCACGCAGCCTTTTTTCTTTCCTTATTTCGACAGAATCTTGCATATCTCCGTGCTATACTATGTATTAGAGATATAGAAACAGTCTCTAATACATAGTCAGGAGATGAAAAAGAGAATGAAGACCTGTGCTTTTACCGGGCATCGACCGCAAAACCTCCCGTTTGGTTTCAACGAGGAAGACGAATGCTGCATAAACCTCAAAAAAACTCTCAGAGAGCAAATCATCAATCTCATTGAAAATGAAGGTGTCACGCACTTTATATCCGGAATGGCAATCGGTGTAGATATGTATGCCGCCGAGATCGTGCTTGATTTGAAGGCTCGTTATCCCAACATTACACTTGAAAGTGCTATTCCCTGCGAAACTCAGGCGGTCAAATGGTCGATGGCACAGCGAGAACGCTATTATGACATTGCTGCGCGGTGCGATAAGGAAACCATGCTCCAAAGCCGCTATTCGCCCGACTGCATGGACAAGCGCAACCGTTATATGGCTGATCATGCGGATGTCCTGATCGCGGTTTGGGATGGAAGCCCCAGCGGAACCGGAAAGACGGTCAGATATGCTCATCAGCAGGGTAAATCTGTTACGGTCATTGACCCGGTTTCCCTTGATGTCACACAAGAATAAGGCAAATAATTTCCCCTCTGAATTAAGCATTGTGAAAACCGTAAATATACTTACGATAGCGAATACACATTGCGCTGAACAGTGATTATTGGAAACGTGTACGGCGTATGCTGCCCCGTGAACTTTTCCACGGAATGCACTGAGATTTCACGGCTTCGCAAAATGGAAAGCGCCACCCTATGAACAGTCCTTCGTTGGGAGAAAATTAAATCGCTGGAAACGGGAATGCCCCGGCACTGTGCATCTGGCACAGCGCCGGGGGCATTTTTTCATCACAAGAGGTCATTCAGAAGATTCATACACTTAACCTTCTGTTGGAGATTTGCACTCCCGTACACATTCAGGGTAAAAGATACATTCTTATGTCCGAGAATTTCAGAAAGGGACTTTATATCAAACTCCGGTATCTCGATTGCTCTAACTGCGAATGTATGCCGGATCTCATGAAACTTCACTTTCTCCAATCCGTTCCGCTTCAAGAAACGTGTGAAAAACTGCCGATATGTTCTCGGCTCGGTTGGCTTGGTCTTGCCCGTGAGGAAATAGTGGTTCGGGTTTTCCGCGTAAAACTTCTTGATGATATTCATGAGAAGAGACGGAACAGGAATCGTTCGAGCGGAGGTCTTCGTTTTCGGCGGTCCTATATGAAGATACGATTCTCCTTTCTTCTTGTCGTAGATACGCTGGACGGTTTTGTTGATGCTGATGGTCTTGTCCGTCAGCGAAATGTCCCTCATCTGCAAGCCGCACAGCTCGCCTATCCGGACTCCGGTAAACAATGCAATCAGAATCCCCGCTGTCTTCCGGTTCAAGTCCATGTAGATACACTGGATTAGAGCTTGCTCTTGATCTTTTGAGAGAGAAACTACTTTCTTGATGCCAAGCTCTTTTGGGTATTCGATTAAGTCCCAGTTCAGGAGTGGAATAGCCCGTTCCTTGTAGGCATACTCCATTGACAGCCGGAGAACGAGGATAACATCCCTTATCGTCTTCACGGTAAGTCCTCCGGTCTTATCCAAGCGTCCAGCATTGTAGAGATAGGAAATGTAACTCTGGATGTCCGCTTCGGTGATGCTGCCAATCTTGCGCTTGCCGAAATACGGGATCAGGTGATTTTCGGCAATCAGCGTAAAACTGGCATGGGTTGACGGCGTGATCATGGGCTTCTTTTGATTTAGCCATGTGTTCACAAGCGTCTTGAATTGTGTATTGTTAGTCATAATGACCACCTCCACGAACATTATCCGGTGGAGGGATAATCAGGGCATTAACACCCTCAAGTAACGGTCTTGAGAAGCGTCCGAAGCTCCGCTTTCCGGGCTTCGATGAGCCATGGCAGACAACCTTGTTATCATCCGTATTTGCAAAGAACACTCAGAAAAATACAGATGGGCGAATAACTAATGTTATCTGTAACTCGGCAAAGCAGGGCTTGATACCACAGCGCGAATACTTTGACAAGAACATCGCCAACAGCGACAATACCAACGGATATTACATCATTGAGGAAAATGACTTCGTTTATAATCCTCGCAAATCAGCCGACGCTCCATACGGTCCTATAAGTAGCTACAAATATACCGAAGCTGGTATTGTCTCACCGTTGTACCTTTGCTTTAGAGCTAAGAAAGAGATCAATCCTGCGTTCTTTGAATGGTATTTCCGGTCTTCTGCGTGGCATAGGTATGTGTATATGTCCGGTGACAGCGGAGCAAGACATGACAGAGTTAGCATAAAGGATGACACCTTCTTTGCTATGCCGATCAATATTCCGTCTGCTCACGAGCAAGCGCAAATCGCCATTTTCCTTGAGAGAATTGAACAGAGAATTGAAATGCAACGCGCTCTGGTTGATAGCCTCAAGAAGTATAAAAGAGGTGTCGTTGCGGCTATTTTTTCACATCAGCTAAAGTTCTCTGATGCAACCGGAAACCCATATCCAGAATGGACATCCTGCACGCTACAAGACGCAGTGGATTTTCTGGACGGACAGCGTAAACCGCTTGAAAGTGCGGACAGAGCCAAACGGCAAGGACAGTATCCATATTACGGCGCATCGGGCATAATAGACTATATTGACGATTTCATCTTCGATGAGCCGCTGCTCCTTCTTGGTGAAGATGGGGCAAATATACTTAATCGCAGTACGCCATTGTGTTTTATCGCGGAAGGTAAATATTGGGTAAACAACCATGCTCATGTAATGCGACCTAAAGCGGGGCAGAACATCAAATTTCTTTGTGAGCTACTTGAAAGTCTCGATTATACACGCTATAACACTGGCACGGCACAACCTAAGTTAAACCAAGATAAGTGCCGTAGAATTGGGCTTGCTTTACCCGTTTACGAAGAACAATGTCACATTGCTGATTTCCTGTCTGCCTTTGACCAAAGGACAGACAAAGCGCAAAGCATTCTTGATTATCTGCTTTCAAATAGAGATGGTCTATTACAGCAGCTCTTTATATAAAAAGCCGTTGCATCAAACCTGATTTTAGCTGGATGAGTTTTTCCATGTAGGTATCTTGCGTTCCAATAATTCGATCCAGAGATTCAAGACTTCTTGTAATGAGCAGTTGTGCCTTGTAAGCGATGACTGGAGACTGTATCTTTTTCAGTTGTCCACCTGTAACAAGTGGTTGCCCTGAGCCAAAAATTAGTTTGTGTAGATCGAAGTTTTCTAAGAAATATGCGAGAAACTTCGGATGAATGGTATTTTCTTTGACGCGGATTACGAGCGTGTTATCAGTTACTCCACATCTTCCAGAAAAAAAGTTTACCTTTCCTGCATTTGCCCCGACACGGGCTACCATGACAATATCTCCATCATGCTCAATAGTGTTTGTCATTCCCACAATACCCGTTGATCCAAATAAAGGGTATCTGCCATTAGATTCATTCACGGTTGTGCGACCAGAGGATATTGATATGCACAAATCAGATAATGGTAATTGGTAATGCGCCTCGCTCATTACTTTCTCGAAAACCAACTTAATAAGTCCTCTTTTATACTTCTGATCAAGCAAGCAGAAATAGCTATATGACAGACGAAATCCCTTGCAATAGCGGAAAATCTCTGCTACTGCAAGGGATTTTACTTTTGGTTCATACCGGAATGAGGTCTGAAAATAGACCTCAAGTAACGGTCTTGAGAAGCGTCCGAAGCTCCGCTTTCCGGGCTTCGATGAGCCGTGGAGCATCTATAAGGCAGAAGAACTCTTTAAGAATGTAGCGGACAAGAATCACCCTATGGAAACTGTTTTGACCATTATTCAGGGCAAAGGAACCCTTCCGAGAGAACAAGCTGGGAGGAATATTCACTATGATGATGCGTCTCTCGCAAACTACAAAAAGGTGGAACAGGGAGACTTCATTATTCATCTTCGTTCCTTTGAAGGCGGACTCGAAATGGCTAATGAAGATGGCATAGTGAGTCCGGCGTATACCATTCTGCGCTGCAAGAAACCACATTCAAGCCTTTTCTATGAAGCATACTTTCACACGGATGAATTCATCAATCATATCCTCTCAAAGTCAGTGGAGGGAATTAGGGACGGCAGACAGATCAGCTATGAAGCGTTCAAGTGGCTTGGTTTACCGTACTGCGATGTCTCTGAACAGGAAAGGATTGCACAGTTGTTTTGTACCCTCAGTCATAGAATAGAAAAGCAGCAGCAAATGGTAGATGCCCTCAAGAAGTATAAAAGAGGATTGTTCAATCAAATATTTTCTGCAATCTCGAAAAGTTCTCAGTGCAGAAAACTTCGTGAGCTTGTTCGCGTTTCAGGAGGCAAAACGCCAAGTATGAGCAATTCGCTCTATTGGAACGGAGACATTGTTTGGATTTCCTCCAAAGACATGAAGAGTAGTAGAATTTCCGGTAGCGAGCTAAAGATAACAAATCTGGCGCTCAATGAGATGACGCTTTATCATCCGGGGACATTATTGTTGGTTGCGCGAAGTGGTATCTTGAAACATTCGTTGCCTCTCGCTATTCTCGAAGTAGATGCAACGATAAATCAGGACATCAAAGCATTGCAAGTACATGGTTGCAACGCATTCTACCTCTATTATGCAATTCTGTCGCAAGAGGACACTATCATTAGAACTCTTGTGAAAACCGGAACAACGGTACAAAGTCTCATGATGGACTCCTTCTTAAACATTGAAATACCAACGCCTGACATTGACCAACAACAACGCATAATCGACAAACTGGCTAAACTCGAAAAGTATGTAGAGGTTCAGGAAAAAGAACTATCGTTATTATCCCAAATGCGAAATGGCTTGTTGCAACAGCTCTTTATATAAAGAGCTGCCTCATATAGCCGTCCCTCATTTTATTCAGAAAGTCAAGTGTTTTTTGGGTTGCTTGCAACCGTGCCTCCACCATATCAAGAATATCTGCATACAGAAGTTGTTTCACATGGCTGGGATACATAACAGGAATCCCCATAAGCAAATCATCCGTCATAGAAACTCGATCATGACGAACGCCTTGTGAGCCGTTATCATAGATGTACCTGTACCATGCGTCGCTCTTAAAGTACCAAGCGAGATATGAAGGAGAAATATCTGCTTGCAGCACAAGACAGGTATATAGCGGCGAGATAATACCTTGCTCACTGAGAGTATATCTATTGAACGGTCCGTATGGCGCAGAATTTGACTTTCTCGGATTGTAAACAAAGTCTCCATTTTCGATGACATAGTAATTTGCTGTGTTTCCGTCCACTGCAATAACCTTGTCAAAGAAATCGCGCTGAGGAATTAGTCCGTATTCCGCAGAGTTGGTAATTACATTTTTTATTACTCCATCTGTGTTACGGCGCGAAACTTTTTTAAAAATATCACCCAGTCGAACACAAGTCCACTCTGCGCCATTCCGAGAAGGAAGTTGGCGAAAAATGTGCTGCATGACACCTCTTTTATACTTCTTGAGGTTATCTACGAGAGATTGCTGCGCGTCGATACGACGCTCTAAGGCAATGAGAAAATCTGCAATCTTTCTCTGCTCGGCAGTATTCTCCGGCAGATAGTGTTCTGTGGCGAAGAACTCATCTGTTGGAACATTAAGCAATCCGTGATTTCTTGCCCCTTCTGCTGAAATCATATAGATTTCCTTGTACCATTTGAGTGAATCAAAGTACACCTTAATGAAATCTGTATTGTGCTTCTTGAGCGCAAAACAGATGTATAGTGTAGACAACGCTCCCATAGGATAGCGATCTAACCGCTTTATTGAACCGAAGTCGTAACCTACGGAATAGCTCTTGTTATACGCATATTCGCCATTCCTCAAAAGGTAATATCCACTCATGTCTTTGCTTGCAACGGTTTTGTTGAAGTAACTGATTTGATCGACAAGACCGTCTTTTGAAGATATTGTCAGGGGTAGATCAGTTTCATTATTGCTGTTTTTCCGTGTTATCCGTTCTGCAAAATCAGACAATTTTTCTGCTCTCCACGGTTCATCGAAGCCCGGAAAGCGGATCTTCGGACGCTTCTCAAGACCGTTACTTGAGGATACATTTGCCATAATTATTTGCCCTCCACGTCAAAGGGGAAATCCAGCCCCAGCTCATCAAAAAACGGTTTCAGTTCCGCATCAATATCCTTAATTTCAGATTGCAGCTTGCGGATCTCGGCGGCAACTTCATTCAGGTCAATCTCAGGTTCCGGTTCAAATGTGTCAACATAGCGAGGAATGTTCAGGTTGAAGCCGTTCTCTTCAATCTCCTGCATGGTCGCAACATGAGCATATTTATCGACGTCCTGACGGCGCTCATAGGTCTCAACAATCTTGTCAATGTCGCACTCCCGAAGGATGTTCTGGTTCTTTCCGGCTTCAAAGTCGCTGGAAGCGTCGATGAAAAGGATGTTGTCAGAGTTGCCATTGCGCTCTCTTTTGAGAACAAGAACACAGACAGGAATGCCTGTACCAAAGAACAGATTTGCAGGCAAACCGATTACCGCGTCCAGAACATTTAATTTCTGAATAAGGTGCTTGCGAATTACTTCCTCCGCAGCACCACGGAACAGGACACCATGCGGCAGGAGAACGACGGCTCGTCCATCCTCGTCCATGTGGTAAACCATGTGCTGAACAAAGGCAAAGTCAGCCTTGCTCTTCGGAGCGAGTTTTCCGTATTCGTTGAATCGCTCGTCCTCCATGAAGTGCATATCAGCAGACCAGTTTGCAGAATAAGGCGGATTAGCAACCTGAACACGGAACTTCATGTCTCCGAAGTAGTCATGCTCCAAGGTATCACCGTTGTAGATGTTAAAGTTGCGATATGGGACTCCACGCAGAATCATGTTCATTCTGGCGAGGTTATAAGTCGTGGAGGTTAATTCCTGTCCATAGTAGTTTCTCACGTTGGCATAGTTCTTGAGGCGCAGCAGCAGTGAACCAGAGCCACAAGTGGGGTCGGCTGCATCCTTGACATCCGTGAGACCGAGGCAAGCCAGACGGCAAAGCAATTCGGCAGGACCGGATGGCGTATAGAACTCACCGGCTTTCTTGCCAGCAGTTGCAGCAAACTGACCGATCAGATATTCATAGGCGTTACCAAGAACGTCAATTTTGGTATCATCCACGCCGAAGTTGATTTCGTCCAGCGAAGCGATGATCTTTGCCATAACAGCACTTCTATCTTTGACAGTATGACCGAGCTTTGATGAATCAAGCTGCATATCAGAAAACAGTCCGTCAAAGTCTTCCTGAGAATCGTTTCCGATTGTGGACTCCATCAGGGCGTTGATTGCACTCTGCAAGAACTCAATGTCGAAGGAGCGGTTTTCTACCATCTTGACCATCTTGCGGAACAAATACTGCGGCTCGATGACATAGCCGAGATCGCGCAGTGCCTCTTCGATAACGGCGGTCTTATATTCTTCGTCTGCCCACGCCTCTTCATAACCGATACCGTCATCCTTGAGAAGATTCGCCATATACTTCTCCGTCCTGTCGGAAAGGTAGTAGTAGAAGATCATGCCCAAGATATAGTTCTTGAACTCATACGCCTCCATGTTTCCGCGCAAGGCATTTGCCATTGCCCATAGCTTATTGCAAAGCTCTTTCTGATGAGCCTGAATCGAATTATCCATTTGTCTCTCTCCTTATTGGTATTTCTCTGTGTGCTGCCGGATGAAGTCAACAATCCGATTTACAAGGGAGCGCTTCTTCAAAAGCGGCAAGGGCTTCTCAATCCTATCTCGGATATTTCCTGCATCCATTGTGCCAGAAAACTCATATTCCGAAATAATATCCGTCAACATAGATGCGTCAATGTCCTCAGTCTTCGCAAAGGCAACGATCTCTTCGCGCTTTGCTTCATTTTCAAAGTCATTATATGCTGCATCAATTTCATCCGCACTTTCCAAGCCGACAACAACACGATCCAAGAACGCTTGCAGAATTTCGACTTTCCGAAGCAACTGCGGATTGTCGGTTCTGCCCAGCTCGTCCTTAATGTGTTTAATATCGTAATCCTTCTGTTTGGGATCGTCGAAATGGATGTTGCGAATCAGGTTCATGATGTACGCCACATTGATCCTGTCACTCTCCATCAATTCGATGCAGAAGTCAACGTCGTTCAGGACGGAAACAACCTCGCGGTCTGTTTTTTGCCTTGAGTAGAGCATGAGGTATTTGCTCTTGTAGTCCTGGTATTCCTGCTCGGACATGATAAGAGCATCCTGATCGAAGCTGAACTCAATAAAAGTCTGCAACGATTGGAGGTACTTTGTCAGCTCACGAAAGGTCACGACAAACTTCTTCTGATCGTCCTCGTTCTGCATTGTGTCCACGGACTCCGGAAACAGAGCAATTTCCTTGAGCTTCATCACCATTTCGTTGAACTTCTCTACGAAGTATTGATAACCCGGAACAACGATGCCAGAGGTATCTTGACTCTTAGAGAAGAGTGTCAGCGCGTCATCAGTACGTTTTTTGAGGTTGCGGTAGCAAATGATAATGCCAAAGGGCTTTGTTTCCTTCTCAACGCGGTTTGTGCGGGAATAGGCTTGCAGCAGATCATGATACTTCAAGTCCTTGTCCACATAAAGGACAGAGAGCGGCTTGCTGTCAAATCCGGTCAGGAACATATTCACGACGATGAGAATATCAAGCGACTTTGTTTTCTTTCCCTTTACTCGGTCAGAGATGTCCTTGTGATAAGCTGAGAACGTATCCGTGGAGAAATTGGTTCCGTACATCTCGTTATAGTCCTTGATGATACGCTCCAACGAATCACGGCTATGCTCGTCCTTGCCCTCGGCATCCTCATTCTGCCCGTAGGAGAAGATGCCGCTGATATTCAGGTCATGCTTGATCTTCTTGAAAATGTCGTAATACTTAACAAGGGCATCAATAGAGGACACGGCAAAAATAGCCGTATATTGTCCATTTCGGGTTTTCGCCTTGTGGTTCTGGATGATGTGATTGGCGATCAGAGACATTCGCTCATCGGACATATAGAGTTCGCCTATATCAATCGCGTCCGCGAGTGTCGGGTCATCCCAATCAAAATCACCCTCCATTGTTTTTATGTATTCGATGTGGAAGCCCAGAACATTATTATCGAAGATGGCGTCTTTAATCAGGTAATTGTGAAGACACTCACCAAAGAGCATTTCTGTTGTTTGCGTGATTTTACCCTCAGTTTTACCGTTGACTTCAAACCGAGGTGTCCCCGTGAAGCCGAAAAACTGTGCCTTTCTGAAATGCCGCACAATGTCCTTGTGCATATCCCCAAACTGGCTGCGGTGGCACTCGTCGATGATAAAGACAACCTTCTCGTCTTTGTATGCGTCCATTACTTTCTCGTACTGAGGGCGCTTTACAGCGTTTGCCATCTTCTGCATCGTGGTGACGATAAGCTGTCTGTTCTTGTCCTTCATCTGGCGGACAAGAACATCGGTGCGATCTGTCACATCAACGGAGCCAGCCTCAAACTTGTTAAACTCTTCGGTTGTCTGAGAATCCAAGTCTTTTCGGTCAACAAGGAAAATGACTTTCTTGATGTTCGGATTTGCTGCGAGGATTTGCGCCGTCTTAAAGGATGTAAGCGTCTTGCCCGCGCCGGTTGTGTGCCAGATATACGCATTCCGGTTTGTGAGCGTTGCCTGACGGATCAGCGCTTCTACGGCATAAACCTGATAGGGACGCATGACCATCAAAATCTTATCGGTATCATTTAGGATGGTGTAGCGGGTCAGCATTTTGATGATGTGATCCCTTGCAAGGAAAGAAATCGAAAAGTCCTTCAAATTGGTGATGCGGACGTTATTGAAATCAGTCCAGAAGAAAGCAAGACTATACATCAAGTCTCTGTCGGAATTGGCAAAATACTTTGTGTCAACACCATTGGAGACAATGAAGAGCTGAATGAAATGATACAGCCCGTTGTAGGAGTGCTTCTTATAACGCATGACCTGATTGACTGCCTCGCGGATGTCAATGCCACGGCGCTTTAATTCTACTTGGATCAGGGGCAAGCCGTTTACGAGAATCGTAACGTCGTAACGATTGACGTACTTTCCAACTACGGTTGTTTGATGAGTGACTTGGAAAATGTTCTTCGTGTGGTCCTGATCAAAGAAGGACAGATATACCTTTGTACCATCTTCACGCTCAAGGACAAACTTATCCCTCAAGATTTTTGCACTCTGGAAAACTGACTTTCCGAGCATGAGGTTGAAGATACGCTCCCACTCTTTATCAGTGATAGGCGTATCCAGCTTTGGCGCATTGAAGGCTTCAAACTGAACTTTGAAGTTCTCCACCAGCGCGTCATAATCAGGAATTGCGACTGTGGTATATTCCTGCTTGTTCAGTTGCTCTATAAACTGCTGTTCAAGAGCCGCTTCGCTTTGGTATGCCATATCTTCATCTCCAATACTAGAGGATCATTTGTTGGTTGCCAGCCTGTCCTCATTTCTATTTTATCATAGCAAGTATCCCAAATACCGGACTTATTTTCGTTTCAACTGCAAAACCACGTCACCATCATCTGTAATTTCCATTTGCATTGATTTTAGGTACTTTGCGATGAACTGGTTTTTCTCAGACGAACTCATCTCAATGCGCGTTACCTTCAAAGCGGCACTGAACATCTCGTTGATATTGAGCCTGACGGTTTGGTCAATATAACGCTCCATTTCTTTGAAAAGTGCGCCGAGCTTGATGTCCTCAGCATTTCCAGAGTAGAAGTCATCAATATAGCAATAAAATATCCCTGCATTCAGAAGTGCATTCTTCAAGTCCGGTCCGCAGTTCTCTCGTTCAATCATAACTAAAAAACGTGCTTCCGGCAGAGACGAGATTAACCCCCAGTAATCGGAGTCGCTGGAAACAAGAATAAAGGAATCGACGTTATTCTTGTAGTGTTCCTGACAAGTTCGGGCAATAAGCATGACATCAACGAGCGACTTGCTTTGCTTCACCCGTTCAATCATCATGTGTTCAACATGGATTGCGGTGAAGCTGTCTAATATTCTCCATGCGGAGGCGGTATGCACATCATCAAAGAGAATGATCGACGCAATTTTTTGTGTATACTCGTGATCGAGGTTTTTTAAGGTAGCACACAGCTTGTAGGGATCAGAGTTTTCACAATCGACAACGATAACGGTCTTTTCGCTGCTCTCAATAAACTCATAGATACTTCCTTTGATATAACTCCCTGCATCTGAGACTTTGCTATATTCAGTGAAATAGTCATTGTTCCAACTGTACAGCAAGGTAACGAACTTCTTATCATTGTAAAGAATGTTGCCGACTTCCTCCGGCTGCCAGTTTATGTACATCTGATAGGGATAAAAAAGCAAATGAGAGTAATAAATGTTGGCAGCCTCTCTTGTACCATCTTCCTTCAAACCGTCAGGCATGACGAAAAGTGCTTTAATGTAATCCCAATTTATCCAGAGGGGAAAGAGCTTCTTGCAGTTGTTGATTCTATCGCAAATCAACCTGTTAATCTCGACAACGTGTTGGCACAGTTTTTTGCTGGTGTTTTTGATGAAGTTCACTCCGTCAAGACTTAGCTGGTTTATGCTTTCCTGCGGAACATATTCCGGCATACTCAGAATGGTCTCATACTGGAATCTCATGCGTTCATTGATGCGCTTGAAGTTACGCTCAATCGCAGTTCGTACAATGCAAAGATGTCTTATAATTCGAGCTGTTTTATCGCTGTCCAACCGATTGTATACTTCAACTTTTGGGGCTTCATGTTCGTTGTCAAAGATGCGTTTTGGCACGCCAATCAGGTAAGCCACCTTTGAAACGATCTCGTAGGTGCTGTCTTTGTACGCTGCCCTGTCATCGGTGAGAGGGCTTGTTGCATTATCCAACACCTCATTCGGTATGGGATTTTCAAGTATATTCATGATTGCTCCTTTCCACGGAGAGCATATCTGCTTGTTTATGAAGCGGTGAGATTAGAAGAACGGCTGTCCAGTGCCTACACCCTACTTTATCCGATCAGCAATGCTGTCGAGCTGCGCTGCAATTTTAGAAAAGTCACAGTCCATGTCCAATGTCTTCACACTGATCTGATTCCCGCTCATTTGATAATCATTGTTTGGCTGAATCGCATCGTCTGTTCCCGCATATAAAAGCATACCGGAAACGACCTCATTCGGCGCGGCAGACCAGTTCTTCACATAGGTGAAAATCTGATACAGATTTCCAGAATGAAGCGTCTGCGTCATGTACGGTGCTTTCATTTGCATATTGTGCGTGTAGTATTTGGCGTCGATGATGAGCGTTTTCTTTGCTGCCTTATTCGTAATCACAATGTCAGACTGCATCGTCGGCAAAAGCGTTCTGTACCCATCTGTGACTTGCCACGCAATTTGTGGAGAGTATGCTTTTAACTCTGGATGCTCACGCTGATAGTATCCGAGAATAAACTTCTCGTATAGCTTCGCCATTGTTTGATCATCCGCATAATCCATAATCTTTGTTGAGCCATCGGCTGTCGTTTGCAAAAGCCCTTTTATCACAAATCGGCAAACGGCTATCAACATCCGATATGTTTGATTATTGCGATCATATTGAATGTCCCAGTTGATACTATGGATGTCCAATATGCTGATGCCATCAAAGAAAATCATCAACTTCCTGATCTCCTTTTTTCTGGCTTTTGAAATACTTCCACGAAGCAGCAATTCCATTGTTGTTTTGATGATTCGGTTGGGGTAGGCATCAACCGAAAACTCATCATAATTGCAAACGAGCTGTTTCTTGCGAATAACCTGTGTCTTTATGGATTCACCAATTTCAAGTTTCCCACGGGGAGACGCAAGTGCTTCCTCTCTCGAAATGTATTGTCTGATTAAGCCTCTCTTTATCTGGACAGATACTCCACGGCAGAGAATAGCAGCCAGAAGTTCAGCCACATTATCAAACTCTTCGGTGGCGACATTTTTATACCCTTGCTCATGCAGCACTTGGAACGCATAAGCCAGCATATAATAAACGTTCTGGACACGGATCATTTGACTACCTCGCGTAATGTGCGGCTCCAATCCTTCACTTTAACTGCCTCGTCAAACCAGTATTCTTTCAAAAGAGGTATCAGTTCATATTCGACAACAGACCGCATCCATTCATCGTTGATGGTTGCGTTTGTACAGAAATAGCTATGTCCGATACAGAACCCCTCACCAAGCGAGTCATCGTTTGCAATTACGTCGTTAAGCTGCTCAACTGTTGCAATGAGCCGGTCAAACTTCGGATTATTGACTTTCGTTCTGTATGCTCTGAATCCAGCAGACGAAAATGCCGGAGTAAGCTCAAAGAAAGCAAAACGACGTCTAAGTGCATAGTCCAGCATGGCGAGGCTACGGTCAGCAGTGTTCATCATGCCAATGATATAGACGTTACTCGGAATGGAGAACTGCTCATCTGCATATAGAAGCTGCAATTCGACACCGCGTTTATCACTCTCAATCAACATGAAGAGTTCGCCAAAAATCTTGCTGAGATTGCCTCTGTTGATCTCGTCGATAATGAAAAAGTATGGACGATCATCCTCAGCAGCTTGCCTGCAAAACTCGTAGAATACGCCCTTTCGCAGTTCAAATCCTGTCTCCGTCGGGCGGAAACCCATGATGAAATCTTCATAGCTATAACTCTGATGAAACTGAACCATTTTCACACGGTTGGTGTCCTTTTCTCCCATGATAGAAAATGCCAGTCTTTTTGCTGCGAAGGTTTTTCCCACGCCCGGTGCGCCTTGCAGAATTACATTCTTTTTGGTTAAAAGCAGCGACTTGAGAACCTTATACCGATCTTCGTCCATATACACATCGGTCAGAAAATCATCGGCGGTGTATGGCTCGAAAGTGATTTCCTCATCAGCAGCATCGTCGAAGGTATCTTCGTGCTTGTCTCCGTCAATCATGTTTTGCAGCTTCTTGACGTAATCTGTGTAGGACGTAATATCCGTCAACGTTTTGATTGCACCCTGATCTGATAATTCCCACTCGCCCTTATCTGTCCAGCGTACCTTTCGGGTATTGGCATATTGACCGCGTTCAGGATCAAAAATATATTCGCCTTCGACCAACCCGCGACCGAGGATCTGTTTTCTGCCTTTTTTAACAAAGACAACATCACCGGGTTTCAGCTCGTTTGCAAATTGCCATGTAGCAAGAACCTGATTCTTATATGAGCCAGTATCCCCGTAGACCTCTTTCATCTTTGCCCGCATTTCTTCCTTGGAGCTATATTCCATTAGATCGCCAAGGTCAGACCAGCCGATAGCCATAATCCCTTCGGCATAATCATTCTCCCAATTTGCGGAGCCATCACCCGCTGCGTACAGCCAATAGTGTGTTGCAGTAGCGTCGGATGAAAGAGCTGTATCTGTGTTCTCCTTCGGAATGATTCCATCAAAGATTTCATCGTCGAAGGATATATCAATGTTGTTCTCTTCGACGATCTTTTTGCATCCTCTACGAATGCTGTTAGACTTGTTGCCGGTTTGCTCGTAGTAATATTTAATGTTCTCCTGAGTGGCTTTTAGAGCATTGACCATTTGCTCCTGTCCGTAGTCTTTCCCAATGTGGACGATGAAGTAAACCGTAGTTTCAGTGTTGGACCTGCGAGTGTATTTTATGCCCTTCATCATGGACGCAAAGAGCATGATCGTCAGCTTGTGCGAGGTTTCTCCAAAGCACGGGACCTCCTGACACATGGCTTTTACAGCAGCGTCCATCTCCATTGTGCCATCATAAACCATCTTAGCATATTTGTAGACAATGACTTCGCAGTCATATTCATAACCGATATACGTCTTGACGCCGCCCTTAGAATCAATAAATTCTTTCAGCCGCTTCAAATCTCTATAATACTGTGCAGTGCGTTCGTCTGCTCGATCAGACATTACTTCTTGTTTTAGGTAGTCGAAGATTTCGCCCTTCGCTTTCTCCATAGAGGCATCACTTTCAAAACACTTCCAGAAGGACAGCGCAATAGTGTTTTGATACAGATAGAACGCATCGGAAACATGGGTGCTGATAGTCGGGTCAGCCCAGTCCGGGTGAGTTTCCCGTAAGTATTCTCTGTATTCTTTTCGGACTTTGCTTATCGTTACGCCAATGTCCATCTGTTATCCTCCTTTTTTTGTAACAGTCCTGCTACGCACAAACATTTAATTCGTCTCCACTGGTATATAAAAAAGCCGCACGGAAAAAGGACCTATCAGTTGTCCGTCCGCACAGCCTCACAAATATCTCCGATGTCGCAATTCAAATAGCCGCAGATGCGCAGCAAAATAGAGAGGGACACTTCTTCCCCCTTATTCAGTTTCGTCCATGTTCCGGATGCAAGGTTAAGCTCTTGCCGGAAGGTGGACTTCTTTATGTCCCGCTCTAACAGGAGCATCCAAAGTTTTTTGTAGCTGATTCCCATGATACGCACCCCTTTACTCATCCGCTAATCATGACTTCCATTCTATTATACACGAAAACCTCTTTGAATGCAATTATCTCATGCACAAGTTCACAAAAAAGATGCAAGTTCTTGATGGTTTTGATTTTCAAAAAGGGCAAGGCAGTTATTCATGAAAGCTGCCTTGCCGTTTCTCTTTATTCGCGCTGTGAATTGCGTTGATACTCTTGGTCGCGCTCTGCGTTTGGCTTGAGGAAATCATCCACGTTTGCCTTCAATGTGTCGATCATCCTTGCTTCCTTTTTGAGCTTTGCGCGTTCATCGTAGAGCCGCTGCTGCTCATCGAGAAGACGCTGCTGTTCTGCTTGCAGCGTCTTTAAGCTCGGCAGTTTTTCATCGCCTTGCATGGCAAGCAGTGTACTCCGCGCCGCCTCAAAGATCACAAGCTCGGCTTCGTGCTTTGCCTTGAAACCAGTCTTATCTTTTTCCTTCTGGAAGGCGTTATAGACAGGCTTGAGACGCTGATAATTGGAGATGTTTTTGATAAGCGGCTGGACTTCCCGCAGTCGCGCTTCAACGCCTTTCAGTTCCTTGCCGGTGCGGTCATAGGAGCTATGAACATCCTCGACCTTCTTCTCAAGATCGGCGTATTGGAGCAAGTTGTTTTCCGTGAGATAGTTGAGTGTCCGTGCCGCTTCCTTGAGGATCGTGAGCTTGGCTTTATACTCATAGCCCTTGCTGTCGATGAGCCTGATCCGCTCCTGAATATCTCCGATGAGAGAGATGCTTTTCGGTACGGTCTGTCTCTGACTTCTTCGGGGCGTCCGTCCAGCAATTCGTTCCTTAATGCGTTCCTCGGTGTAGTTTTCTCCGATGGTCTTAGAACGGGTAAACCGCTCCTGACCTTCAGCGCGGAAGGAGATGTATTTGCCGGTCTTAATTTCATAACCGGCTTCCTGCATGAGCCGCAGAAAGTCATCGTAGTCCTTTGCTGTGATAACAAGCCGGTCGATGGTCTGCTTGAGTTTTTGCTTCCAGCTCGTGCCGCGTTTGGCTTCGGTATATTCCTTGTAGTCCATGCCCTTGTTCTGCGACGGAGGGATCACAGACAGCCCGTGTTCCTTGCATATCTCATCACTGAGCTGACGCAGTTCCCGATAGGTTCTCTTGTTGCTCCGGTAGGCATGATAGTCCACATAATTTACGGCATTGAAGATGATGTGATTATGACAATGCCCCTTGTCGATGTGGGTAGCAATCACATACTCGTACTTGCCCTTGAGCCATTCGTCCGCAAGCTGTTTCCCGACTTCGTGAGCTTCTTCCGGCGTCACTTCACCGATGTCAAAGGACTGGATCAAATGACGGGCAAGCACCTTCGGCATCTGCATTCCTTGCTGCACTGCAAGGTTTCTCGTCCACTCAAATTCCTTCGCCGCTGCGTCGCTTGCAGCGCATCCATAGGACGAAACATAGAAAGCATCGTCGGTTTTCTGCGGGTCGAGAATGTAGGCAATAGCCTTGTTTACAGTTCCTCGGATTGGCTTGATTTTAGTAACTGCCATATCTCACCCTGCCTTTCTTTCAGCTCTGTAATATCGTCCGCATAAAAGTGCCCGGTGGAGTTGATGCGGCGGCAAATCTGATTGATGTTTGAGGCAACACGGCTGACTGCGGCGGCAAGTTTCTTCTGCTGCGTGTAGTCCACCTTGATGATATAGCCGTCAATCGCCATCTTCCGGAGATATGCTCCCATGTTCTTTGTTCCAAGCTGCGCCATCTTTGCCTTGATAATTCTTTTCTCATCGTCGGAGACGAAGAAGAGTATCTGATTTGGTCGCGTCCTGTTTGCCATAGGCGTTCCGTCCTTTCGCAAAGGAAGAGGGTTTGGGAGACTTCCCAACAAGCATTTTTTCGATTAAGGGGAGGGTTTCCTTAATCGGAAATCGCCGTGTGTATATACACCGGCTGTGCTTGCTATTCTCTAAAATCGTATTCCCTCGTAGAGACTCCTCGTAAAATACCCCTTCACTTTACAACGGACATTCTTTGAGAAAAAAACAGGGGTCTATGAGAAGAAATCTCTTATTTCCTTGACTCGTAGTCCTCGTCGATACGCTTTTTCCAATTCGTACCCAGAGGTACGCTGCAACGGACAGCAGAAACCGCTTCACTCAGAACCTCATAGTTGAGCTGCGTTCCCTTATGGTCAGAGTGATAATTGACCGCTCGGTCTGCTCCAATACCGAAGTGCTTTGCCGTTTCAACTGCGTCAATATTTGCGCCGAGGAATAGAAACTCCCAGCCGTACTTTTCCTTCTGCCGCTCGATCATTTTCTTAACTGTCTCGCTGTCATAACGGCGGCTTGCATTCTCCATGCCGTCCGTTGTGATGACGAACAGCGTATGTTCAGGGACATCCTCATTTCTTGCGTACTTGTGGACATTCCCAATGTGATGAATTGCTCCGCCGATAGCATCCAGAAGGGCAGTACATCCGCGAACGGAATAGTCCCTGTCGGTCATCGGCTCCACCTTCTGAACCGGCACACGGTCATGGATAACCTCGCTCACGTTGTCAAAGAGAACGGTAGAGATCAATGCCTCGCCATTCTCTTTTTTCTGCTTTTCAATCATGGAGTTGAATCCTCCGATGGTGTCTGTTTCCAGTCCGCTCATAGAGCCGCTGCGATCAAGGATGAATACGATCTCCGTCATGTTCTTTCTCATGTTTTGTACCTCCGTATATAAAAAAATGACTGCTTGGTGTCTCACCTTACAGTCATATTGTACTTCGGTATTCACTTCATTTGGTCGCATGGCAAGCGACATTATTCTAAGGATAAGAACAGCTCTCCGTCAATGCTTAGGATGTCATCCATCGGAATCTTCGTGCCGTCCTGCATGGTAATTAGGCGCTCAAAGTCATCAACCTTTATGACTGCGCCGGTTGCAGTTACATACGCACCGCCAGCTTTGCGCTCATCAGGTTTGAAGTAGGTTATTTCAACCTCCGGCTCTTCATCAAGGGCATCCATGAGAAGCTGATACCTCATGTTCAAAGCGGTCAAGGCTCCCTCATCAAGCTCAATCCTTTCGTCGGTCAGACGTCCGGTTTCCTTGATTGCAGAATCATAGCCGGTGAGGGCGGCAAAGGGCGCAAACTGCGCTGCACGATCTGACATCGGCATTTGTGGTCGCGTTTTGGAAACGTGATGAGGAAGTCCCATGATCTCGTCGTATTTTCCGTTCACGCCTTATGCCCTCCAATCTGCGCATTGCGGTCTTTCGCGGTTGCGCCTTCTTCAAGATTCATCGCCTTGAGGATGGCGTTCTTTCCGTACTTCTTTTTGATTGCAAGCGTGGCGGCTTGTATTTTCCGCTCACGTTCCAAGGCGGCGTCCTCGGCTTTCTGTTTTTCCTCTTCGGCAGCATAGTCAGTGAAAAGGTCAAGCTGGACAGCACCGTCATTTTTCTTCGGCGCGTCCGCTTCCGGCAGGACATGATTTGCTACAACATACATACGGCGGACAAGCAGATTCTTGTCCACGATCCGGTCAAACAGCTCTGACACAGCACACATTATTTTGCGGGTAGAGGATGTGTGACCGTCGAGGTTAATAGAGCCGTGCGCCTGTTTGGGAATCTCCCGACCGTAGGGGTCTTTCTCCACCGCGCCGTGATACTTTGCCCGTCGTGCAGGATCGGTCAGGTTCTCAATGTCGTAGCCAACTGTGAGAACCATCTGATCGGTGACAAGCCCCTTGTCCACCAAGTCCAGCACAAGCAAGTCCGTCATTTCCCGGACAACCAGCTTCGCCTTCTGCGGCTCATAGGGACAGTGCAATACCTGACCGGAACTGAGGCTGTTGGAGCTGGGACGGTATGCCTTGATCGCTTCAATGGTCGTGGGCTCCCAGCCCCACGCATGGTCGATGAGCAATTCCGCATTCTTGCCGAACAGCTTGTAAAGCAAGTCCTCGTTCCGCTCTGAACAGAGGGCAACATCGCCCATTGTGAACATCCCATTCTGCTCAAGTTTCTTGGCAATACCTCGACCCACGCGCCAGAAATCCGTGAGAGGCTGGTGCGCCCAAAGCTCACGCCGGAACTTCATTTCATCCAGTTCGGCTATTCGGACGCCGTTTTTGTCGGCGGGGATGTGCTTCGCTACAATGTCCATTGCCACTTTGCAGAGAAAGAGGTTCGTGCCAATTCCTGCGGTTGCTGTGATGCCGGTTGTTTCAAGCACATCGAGGATGATCTTCATGGCGAGGTCATGTGCCGAGAGCTTGTAAGTATTCAGGTAGTCCGTCACGTCCATGAACACCTCGTCGATGGAGTAGACTACGATGTCCTCCGGCGCGATATACTTGAGGTAGACCTGATAGATGCGGGTGCTGTACTCCATGTAGTACGCCATCCGAGGCGGCGCGATGATGAAGTCAATCGCCAGAGACGGATCTGCTTGCAGCTCTGAGAAGAAGTGCGACGAGCCTTCCAGTCTGCGTCCCGGTGCGTCGTGCTGCCGTCCGGCATTTGCTTCCTTCACGCGCTGCTTGACTTCAAACAGCCGCCCGCGTCCGGAAATGCCGTAGCTTTTGAGGGAGGGCGTGACGGCAAGGCAGATGGTCTTGTCCGTCCGGCTCTCATCCGCAACGACGAGATTTGTGTCCAGAGGATCTAAGCCGCGCTCCCGGCACTCCACGGAGGCGTAGAAGGATTTCAGGTCGATTGCGATGTAAGTGTGTTGTTTCACCTTCTTTGCCTCCGCTTTCTTCTTAGATCAGCCCTAATGACATTTCATTGGAGCTTTTAATGTTGAATACGATACGCCATTCAATATCACCCTCCACCGGCTCAAAGTGTAGAGAGGAACAAACTGCATGAAGTTTTTCTTTTGAGCTGTCTCCACACACGATTGCGATTGGACCGTCCGCTCCGCCGATAATGCCGATACAAGCAATATCGTTTCGTGCCTCTGGTGCATAGCGGTCAGAGCATGGCGCAATTTCCAAAGGCTTGTCCCCCTCAGCGCAATCACAGATCGTAACATCGCTGTCAGGTTCAGGAGAAAGTGTATAGCTCATAGCAGTAAAATGCGTAGGATAAAACCAGCGGTCAGAACCGTAACGCTTTTCGGAAATTGTCTGCTGCTCTAATTCCTGTACAGTCAATGTGTATTTTTTTCCACTGACCGGATGGAGGAAAGAAAACGAATCACCGGGAGCGTGTGCCTTGAAATGTGGTCCCGGGACACGACACGACTGCTGCTCCATTGTAAGGGAGAGGGCTTTTATTTCAGGACGGCGTTTGCTTGTCCACGGAAAAGCTGCCCGAAAAATCATCCATCCATAGGATGTATCCAAATCATAGTGTTCCAATGCCCACTTTGCTTCCGCTTCATTGATCACCCCGTCTGGCAAACATGGATTAAAGACCACGGAACAGCCGTGGGAGGTCAGCATTGTTTTCCCGTTCAATTCCAAACGAGGAATAAAGTCAAGGCAAAGTGGATTGTCTAAATCTATCTGCATTTGCTGCTCCTGCGTGAAGTATTCGCAGGAGTCGTTTTCGGGGTGTAAATCCCATTTAGTTATGAACTTGCGAATGTCTTCTTCCGGGGTACGCATACAAAAGTCCATGACGAGTCCCTTGCTGCAAGAATACGCCGCAGGAATAACCCAATGATGCCTCGCCCAGTCAAATTGCTTATTCAACCGGATTTCCGTTCCGGCATGGTCTTTTCCCGAATGTCCCCAGAAGTTTCCCTCAAAGTAGACCTTCCACTCAGGCATGGTCGGTTCTGCTTCTGGGTTCATATCAACATCATAATAGTCCTCGGTGTACTTGATCTTACTATAATCAAAAGATGCTTGCAGCTTTTTGATGTATACCCACGGCTGTTCCATAGGCGTCAATTTCATTTTCTCAGCAAGCTCTGATAGCGTTCTTTGCTGATCCTGCGTTGGAGGGTTGTCCTGCAAAAAGGCTTCAAACTGGGCTTTATCCCACATCCACGCCTGTTCCAGCGCTGCCGAATCACTGCAAGCAAGGAGCAACCTCAGAAAGTCTTCAAAATCGTTTGCCAGCGGATGAACAAAATCCGGAGCCGAGTTCATGGGACTGACGGAAAATACCATACCGCCAAAGTCTCGAACAAAGCAGAAGTGGATGCCGTCCACACCCGCCCAGCCAAAAATAGATGCACCTTTTGGCGTGCAAAAGTACGGGTTGTTATCTTCACGACGCTCCACCCCTACGGGCGAAAGGTCAATACCACTTCGCAAAAATTTCTGAAACACTTTATCCATAGACCTTATGCTCCTATTAAACTTTGGTCGAAGGCAAACAGAGCCTCGTTGATCTCAAAGACATTATAGTTCCCATGCTCCACGAAATACTCCACGATGATGTCAAACTTGTTGGAGTGGGAGAGCGCAAAGCCAGCCTTCATGAGCATATCCTTCATTTCAACAAGCGGCAGCTCAAGGGCAATGGCAAACGCAATGACCGTGGGCTTGGAAGGCTTATAAGACTTGTCCGAGCGGATCTTCGAGAAGAGCTTCCGGTCAATATTCGCCTTCTTATAGCACTGCGCGTCCGTCATGCCGCGCTCATCAATCTTTCGCAGAAGCATCTCGGAAAAACTCTCGTCGATCTGTCCCAGCGCGTCATCAAGGGTTGCCGCCTTTTTGGGGGCAGCCGCCGCAGAGACGGGAGGCATGAGCTGTTCGATTGCCTCTTCACAAACGGATGCCTCGCAAGGCATGGGTTCTTCCATCCGGAAGGCGTTCATCCTGCGCAGACGCTCGGAACGATTATCAGTATGCTCGTCCACATAGCGGTCATCTATGTACGCTGCAATATCGGCAAACAGCTTGCCGCTGATCTGATAGGCTTTGCGGTCAAAAATGACGATGTACACCGTCATTTCGTTTTCGAGAAGGAAACTGCTAATGGTGTCAATCGCCACATTGAGAGCCTGATCCTTCGGATAGCCGAAAATGCCGGAGGAAATCAGAGGGAACGCAACCGATTCGCAGCCGTATTCTTTCGCCAGCATGAGCGAAGTCCGATAGCATGAGATCAGCCGTTCGCGCTCACCATGCCGCCCGTCATACCAGCGCGGACCGACAGCATGAATGACATATTTGCAGGGCAGCTTATAGCCCTTCGTGATTTTTGCGCTCCCGGTTTTGCAGCCGTGGAGCGTTTCACATTCCACCAGCAGCTCCGGTCCTGCGGCACGATGAATGCAGCCGTCCACACCGCCGCCACCCAGCAGCGACTCGTTGGCAGCGTTGACGATGGCGTCCACATTCATTTTTGTGATGTCATTTCTGACAATTTGAAGCGGCATTATTCTATCCTCCGTCCTATCAAAGCGGCATCGGTGTCCGGGCGATCAGAATGACCGCCAGAATCGCGCCCACAAATGCCGCTGCCCCTACGACCGCCAACACCTTTTTGTCGAGCTTCTTCTTCGCTGCCTTGCCAATCAGCGCAGCGCAAGCCATGCAGACAGCCGCAGCCACAAGTGCAATGCCCAGCGTTTCCCATAGCCAAGAAAGTTCATGTAGGATTTTCATGCGTTCATCATCTCCTGTTCGTTAAACTGGAATCTATCTGCGCTCTCCTTATACGCTCTCAATAGTCAAATCCATTTGCAATTTTTTTGCTTTTTCCAAGGCGTTGAAAAATATCGTGATGAAGTCTTCTCCATCGCTTGTCACAAAGTAATTAGATAGGTTGGTAATATCATTGCTGATATTTTTGCCCCAAGGCGGTTGCTTAGACAAATCGTCAATATCCCAAACCACCTTATCCGGACTAAACGCTTGGAGTTCTAACTGAATCTTTTTCAGTTCCACTATGGCTGTTTCGACGTTATCTTTATCCAATGTTCCTTGATATAGCTCATTCATAAGCGTTGGGAATCTGCTACCCCATTTCCCGTTTTCTAAATTATAAGAAACTGTTGAGAAAAAGGAGTGTAGAAAATCTCCATTTCCTATTTGATAGCAAAAGAACGCAACTTTGAATCCGACAGCCATGTGTCTAATTTCCCCCTATAAATCTGATTTGTCTGCCCCTTAAAGTCCAAGTTCTTCAACCCACGCCGCAAACTCCTGATGCCCGACGCTGCCCTTGAAAACCTTGCCGTCCATCAGCTTTGCGCCTTTGCAGCTCGGCGCAAGGCGTTCGTTCGTCTTGCCAATGCCGCTTCCGCCGGAGGTTGCAAACGGGATGATCGTCTTGCCGGTCAGATCATAACTCTCAAGAAACGTATTGATAATCGTCGGCGCAACGTACCACCAGATCGGGAAGCCCACAAAAATTGTGTCGTAGTCCGCCATGTTGTCCCGCTTCGCGGCAATCTCAGGACGGGAGGCAGGATCGTTCATCTCAATCGTGCTGCGGGCGTTCTTGTTCATCCAGTTCAGATCAGCTTCCGTATAAGGCACCTTCGGCTCAATCTCAAAGATGTCCGCGCCGATTGCCTCTGCCAGCGTCTCGGCAACCTTTGCGGTCACGCCGGACGCAGAAAAATATGCTACAAGTTTATTACTCATTGTGTTCTTCCTCATCAATCTTTTCATTTCCTTCATTCAGCATGAAGTATAGCAGAGCTTCCAGCAATGTTGCCATATAATGAAGCGACCAGTTTTCTTCCGGCTCTTTTGTCATCTTATCAAGCGCGGCTCGAAAAGCCGTGGTACGGTCAATCCTTGTTTCCTCATCAATGCGGTCAAGTATGCCCTTCATTTTCAGGGCGAGTTCTTTTTCCTCGTCAGAAAGCTCCGGTATGCCAAGTAACTCAGATAGTTTCTTGTCCTGCATAATAGCATCGTATTCGATGTATGACTTGTGTTCGGCTGACATCAATTCTTCAAAGTAGTTGATAAAAATATGAACGCGAATGCCACCTTCTTCGTCCGGGGAGAAGCAGACGGTTTGCGATTTTTCTGCAATTTCTTTCAAAAATGCAAGGTCTTCTGAGTCATCGAACTCCGCAAACGGGAGAAACATATTGATTTCCGCGTGCCAACGATGATAGTCCACGATTCCCTTGATATACCCGCGGTGTTGCTTGACAAACGCATCACAGCGTTCCAGAAGATACTCGTAGTTCTTCTTGTCCTCCGGTACAATGATCTTTGGTATCTTGTCCATTGCTTCGGAGTACGCTTTCAGCATACCACAATTAACTGCGCGGTCAAACACCTCATCGCACCATTTATCGTATTCGGCAGACTCGGTTTCCCGGTAATCCTTCTCAAAGATAATATCGTCCATTGCGTTACCCCTTTATGATTTTCTCAAGCTGCATTTCGGTCGCGTTAGGCAGACGTGATTGCAGATGTTTTAGAATGCGTTCTTTGGATTCCTGCGGGTCTCGCTGATAGGCAGATGTGATAAGGTCGTACCCGAAAAGTTCTTCCGGCGTCGCATACTCTGCGACACCCCAGCCATAAGGTCTTCCGTATCTGTCCTGCATATAGACGAAATCCGCGATGCAGACATAGCTCTGCATTTGCAGCCGCGTGATGCACGTCTCAAAACCGGTGTTGCCGCCCTTGCGGTAGTTCAGAGCCTCTTTCAGCCGTTTGGAAAGCATCCTGCCTTCACCGGCTATGGCTTCATAAAGCTCCTTGTCCTTGTAGGACGCCAAGCCGTCATCCCAACGGGCGTCAAAGTTATAGCCGTCACGCCGGAAGTTCGCAAAGTCCGGAATCCACTCCCGACTCACAAATCCAGCCTTCTTGTTGAAAAGTTTGCCGTAAAGACATTTGCCGCTCCGCGCAGCCGGTCCTTTCCATTCCCACGGACCATCTACATCATCCGCAAACCATAACTCAGGTGGGCAAAGTTCCTCGATGGAGAAGCCGTGAATCTCGTTCCGAAAGAAGGGCAGAAAGCCGTATTGCTCGACGGCGGCAATCAAACCATCTGCACTATGTAGTTGTCTGGCATATCTCTTTGACATTACTCCGCCTCTTCAATCACGCCATAATCAATCAGGATGTTCTTCTCCGCATACTGCGGGTAAACAACACCCATCATCTCATACTGATAACGTCTTACGCGGCGATGCTCCTGAATTGGTTCCGGTGCATACGCAGCGGTTTCGCAGTGCGTATACTCCGGCATTTCCGCAAGATCATCCCGAACGGCACGGATAAGCGCGTTTGCCACATCATCAATGCTCTTGCCGGTTTCCACGGCAACCAGTTCGTGGTTCCGGACTGCCTTGTCCAGATTACCGGGGGAACGGAACAGTTTGTACTTCATCATGCACGTCCTTTCTCTATGTATCGTGGTTAGTGTTCTTCTGAAAGCACCTTTTGCAGCTTCTTGACATCCGACTGCGTGACGAGGAACAAGTAGAGAGAACCCAGTTCAAGAATGAAGTCTCGATCAATTTCCACGAAGTTCTTTTTTAGCTTCCGGACTACAAGCTCAAGCAAGTCTATAAACAACGGCTCATCAAAGGGCGCGTATTTTTCAAACCTCTTTTTGGTATCACCCCACGTCGGAGCCGGTTCACCCTCACGACTTGTCAGTGCTTCGCAGAAAAGCATACTGACAGCCAATTTCCGATCACCGTCTTCAAGCTCTTTCATGTAGTAGCGCAGGATGTCCTCCTTGTCTTCAAGCGAGAGAAAAGCACAGTTGTCATCCTTTTCAGAGGCAATCAGTTCCGCAATCAGTTCTCGCCAGACCGCATATCCGGCGTTGATCGCGCCGTCTTCTTCACTGCTCAGAGTATCATCCATGCAGTAGCGTTTGTAGAAGTTATCTCCGCCAAGCTCATTGCGGGTACAGAAGATATGCGCCAGCTCATGCAACAGGATGTGATAGAGCGTTGCGGGGGATCTTTCAACATCTGTGCGCAGAAGGATTCCGTCCACACTGTTCTCGCCTTCACCAACAAAGGCGGAAGCATGAAAGTCAAAGTAGCCGTCCTCTTTATATTGATCTGTCAGGCGATCCGGGAAATACTGCTTGCAGAACTGCTCAAAGACTTCCTGCTGGTTTTCCGTCTGAAAGCAGCGCAGCACAAGGTTGTCCTCGCTGAACTCCGTTCCCATGCGTTCGTTGAGGGTTTCAGCCGCACAGAGAAGAGCCTCTTTATATTCGTTGTATTCCATCCTGAGAATATCCTTTCAAGACCTGCAATCACAGCAGTTTATCTGATGTCTTTGCAGAAATTTGAAGGCAGCAGCTTTTCCAGACAGTCTGTAATTGCGTCAAGTGTCTGCCTTTCTTTGTCCATTGCCATAACCTCATAGAGAGCGACCCGATATGCCGTAGTGCGGTCGAGTCCAAGTTCATGCTCAATTCGATTAAGTACGGATTTCGTTCTTTGTATGTATTCTAACTCAAACATGGGCGTATCTTCGCTCGGTGTCACAGCAGAAGTTTTGCTTGCATTCTTCTCCATAATACACATAGCCTCCCTTACGCCTTCACAAAACGAACTACACTCAGCGGCAGATACCAGATAGCAACTGCCAGCTTCCAGATCAGAATTACGCCGCCGATCAGACCGCCGAGGACAAGGTTGAGTGCGACAACACCTACTGTCCCGGAAATACCAAAGCCAATCGGGATAAGCGTGAACATCTTTCCGATGCCGAACGGCACTCCGCAAGCAAGCCAAATCAGGAAATAATCCGGCGTTCCGTTCTCAACGAATATGCGGCTGAAAACAGAAAACAGCAGGAGTGCAACAGCGACCGGAACCACGGTCTTCTTCATGAAGTCTTTCATAACTTCGCTTCTTGTCATACGCCACCTCTTTATTTCAAAAAATCACTTCGGTAATCTATCCGGCGTAGGTCATGCCCTGTCTCTGCCAGATGCGCAATCTTCAAGGCAATCAAGTTGATGTCTGTGTGCATTGCCTGTGCAATCTGCGCCGAAGTGTACCCATAATCGTAAATATACTCAAGCACCTCGTCGGAATTAAGTAATATCTCAGCCGCAACAATGTTCGCCTCGTACTCAGGGATAGAGTTCATCTTGTAAAGCACAAACTCCTGCAATCCATCACCTTTTGCAAGTGCGCGGTGCAGTCGGTCGTGACCGATCTCATGAGCGCATACAATACGCTTCGTTTGCGGACTTAAATCCTGATTCAAGAAAATAAAGCGATTTTTCTTGACAACGCGATACATTCCTTTGAGTTGCCCGAAGTTTTCGCAATCATCCAGAACAATGATGCCCAGCTCTTTTGCTATCTGAAAAGGATCTCGTGTGCCGCAGCGTCGTACAAGATCGCTGCCAACTTTTGATAGCTGTTCGGCATTCATCGCGCCACCTCCATTCGTGGATCATCATGATCAATTATAAAGAACACCCTGTACAAAAATCCGGACTTATTCCTCCGGCTGCTCTTTCCGATATTTTTTTGGCGTGTACTTCTTGTTCTTTTCCTTTGCAATCCAATAGGCTCTGGTGAGTGCTTGCATCGCGCCGTCAAGCGCATCCTCACTGAGCTTACCTCCCGCGAACATACCGGTGACTTCACTCACCAGTTCGTCTATTTCACGCGCCGCTTTTGCTCCGCCTTGTTCCTGTGCTGCGAGAACGAGCATTCCGCCGTTGCCGAGAAGATACTCCGGCGTTGTGTTCAGAGCTTCGGCAAGTTTTTTTACAATGTCGTATTTTGTCGGTTTTCGAGTGCCAAGCTCATAATTTTGAATTGTCCTTGCAGTAACAGAGACTTTTTCTGCGAGAGCGGCTTGCGTCAGGTTTGCCTCCACTCTCTTCTCTTTAAGCCTGTCTTTGAATCCCATAAGGCACCTCTTTCTTAAATTTTCCGTGAACACGAACAAAACTTTCGTCTATCTTATTGACGCGAACATGATGTTCGTGCTATACTATATTTACACGAAATCTCTGTTCGTAATTATGATACCACACGAACGATGTGTGTGTCAATAATGTTGAGGAATTTCGTGTCGAAAAACAGGTAACTTTTTTATGAACGGAGGTAGCTCATGAACTGCTCGAAGTGCCGAAAAGCGTATGTTTCGGTAAATCTCGATGTCGATGAGGAAGGTGCAATTCAGCCCCGGCTCATCCGTTGGAAGGACGGTTTGATTTTTCAGATCGACCAGATTCTTTACAAATGCCGCGCCACATCCAAGAAGGTTGGTGGTGGCGGCATCCGTTACACAGTCATGATTAAAGGAAAGGAGTCGTTCCTTTTTCATGAAGGAGACAAGTGGTTTGTCGAAGCAAAGGAGAATGCCCGGTGATCTTATCTCAGAAGCAAATCGAAGAAATTGCAGCAGCCGTCACGGAAGACTTCAACAAGTTTTTCTTCGGCACGGAGTCCGAGGAAGTCCGTATGGCTCGTGCCACGCCGATTGATCAGTTCGCAAGAGACTATCTCGGCTTGCAAGTGTCTTTTGCCCGACTTTCCTCTGATGGAAGTATCTGCGGCTTGACTGCCTATACTGATACAGAGTACATCGTTGAGGAAAAGGGTGTCAGGCGAACACTTCCGCTCAGATGTAATCAGGTGTTGCTCGATGAGAGCTTCATCCGTCAAGGGCAGATAAAGAAGCTCTGCGGGAAGCGGCGCTTCACGCTTGCCCACGAATGCGCTCATCAGATTCTCTATCAGATGGAATCCGATGAAGTCAAGCAACGCTGCAACCGGCAGTATTCCGCACGAACAGCCTATTCGCTGCGTGATCTCAAAACACATGAGGACTGGAATGAATGGCAAGCAAACGTCCTCGGAGCGGCAATCCTGATGCCGCAGAAAGAAGTTGACCTTGCCGCGTGGTATTTCATCCCTGAGAAGAAGCTGACGTCCTATGGCGGCTACTTTACATACCGGGATCGCCTGTCGCTCAGAGCGATATGCGCTCAACTTGGTGTTTCCCAGTCCGCAGCCGTCATCCGTCTGCGCCAGCTTGGTTATCTCGAAGACCGCCCATATTCAGAGTTCGATGATCCGACGGAGGTATGGGCATGAAAAAGAATATCCGTGTTACTGAACCGTCTGCTGAAATGCAGATGAAGATCAGACGGGCGCGTATCGCCATCGCCAGCCAGAAGAGGCGAACGATGGAATGCCCGTACTGTCATCACAATACCATCATCGTTTTTGAGGACACAAGAGGTCACGTTCAGGCAAAGTGTAAGCTCTGCGGAAGAGAAACCGTCTTCAATGTTCTCAGTATGAGAAGGTTATATCTCCACCTCAACAGAGGATAAGGAGTTTAACAAATAAATATTTGATAGCTGTGCTGTGGAGCCGCTGACTGGTGAGTCTTCCTAATGCCGCATGAACAGAGTGTTCGCACTCTGTTTTATCGGCATGGGATCACAACTCACCGTCATGCGGCTCTTTTTTAGGCTTGTCCATCCGCTGCTCCGCGCCAGCGGAAAGGACAAGCAATGAAACGAATCCCTAAAACCCCTGTCGAGTTCGACTACGACCTCTGGACCACGGAGGACGGAAAGTGCATGGTGCGCGTGAAAATCACCGGCGAAGTAACGGAGGTTGACCGTGAGGTCATGAAAATCCTTCGTGTTGAAGAAAAGCGAGTTCGTCGTAGCTACGGGACAGATGATGTCTATGCGGATGAACCGTCCGATTCTACTCCGACGTTGCTCTCACTTGATGCGATTCCCAGCGAAGAGCGTGAGGCATCTGCATGGCTCATGGATCCAAGTGACTTTACCAAGGAGACCGCGTTCAACGCTGGTGTGTCAGATTTCTTGAAGTATCTCACAGCGAATCAACAGAGGGTGTTCATTGAGTGCTTCTTGAAAGGGCAGAGCTACAAGGAATACGCAGAAGAAAATGGCATCCGCGCTCAAAGCGTTCAGGAAACCGCAAAGTACGTCAAGCGGAAAGCAAAAAAATTTTTCAAGAAATTTTGATGCGACCCCTGTTTTTTTCTAAAAAAATGTCCGTTGTAAAGTGAAGGGGTCAATCAGACCGCTTCACTGATCCTTGAAAACTGAATAGTTCAGTGCTGCGGATCCTTCCGCTTTTGCGAAGCAACACAGCTTCCGACGCCAAGACCTCCCGAAAGGGAACGAGCGACCTCCGGAGAGCTATAACAGCCGTGTGGTGCGGCTGCTTGCGACGATGCAGATGCCGGGTATAATGATACTTCCGTCTTTTCTTTGAAGGGGCGGCTCGGAGCGATCCTCGGAGGGGTGAGAGTCCCATGATACCGATTGACCATTGGTAGTCCGCAGCATTCCCAATTCGGCAGGGGCGCGAGCTGCAAATATGCCGGAAGTAGAACACTGTGAAAACGTCCGAAAGGACTTATCAGTGAATACTATGGGCAGCGGTCCTCATGACTGCTGCCTATCAATTTGCTGATAAAGTGTTCTCGCGGCTTAACGCATAAGAAGGTAAATATTGGGTAAGAATACTCGTGAAAAGGCGGTGATGTTATGGAGAATGAGAGAAGCAGAAAAGAACTTCTCGACTCCTTGGTGGATATTCGGGACGTCAAAATTGACCGTTCCATGTCGGTAGAAGATCGGATGAAATCCTATGTGGAGCAGATCAAAAATCCCTATATGTTTAAGGTCGGCAACACGGTAGTTAGGGTTTCCTACGCAAATACTCAGGCTACGATCAATGACAATTTCGTAAATCTGCTTGCAAGTATGTGAGAAAGCCGTCGGATAACCCCAAAAGAATCTTTTTTGTGAACAAATCTGAAAAGGCTGGATAATTGCTTTGGACTGTGCTATAATAAGCATGGACAAAATCAGCGAAACACCACTGCTACTTTAGTTTTCGGGTTATCAGACCGGAATAAAGTAAGGAGTGGCGTTTTATGCTGAAATTATCTTTGGATAAAGATTATAAAGCCGCCATCTACCTGAGATTATCAAAGGAAGATGGCGACTTTTCTATTTCCGGCGAAAAACTTGAGAGTGACAGCATTTCAAACCAGAGAATGCTCATCAAGGAATACCTCAAGAAGCACCCGGAAATTACCGTAGTAAAAGAATACTGCGATGACGGCTTTACCGGCGCAAACTTTGAGCGTCCTGACTTCAACAGAATGATGGAGGCTGTCCGCGCTGGCTTGGTTGACTGCATCGTGGTGAAAGACCTTTCGCGTTTTGGTCGTGAGTATATTGAGGCTGGTGACTACATCCAGAAGATATTCCCCCGCCTCGGTATTCGCTTTATTGCAATCAACGACAACTATGACAGCGCACAGCCCGGAGCGGCAGACAACGAGCTTGTCCTTCCGTTCAAGAACCTGATGAACGATTCCTATTGCCGTGACATCTCCATCAAGGTCAGATCAAACCTTGATGCGAAGCGACGGAACGGACAGTTTGTCGGCTCTCGTGTGGTTTTCGGGTATCTGAGATCACCGGACAACAAGAACCAGTTGGTGATTGACCCGGTTGCCGCGCCGGTTGTGCAGGACATTTTCAAGTGGAAGATAGAGGGGCTGTCTCCGGCTCAGATCGCAGACCGGCTTAATGACGCCAATGTCCCTTCTCCGATTGAGTACAAGAAGGCGAATGGCTCAAAGCAACGCACCTGTTTCCAGACGAAGAAGGTCGCTCTGTGGAGTGCCGTTGCGATATATCGCATTCTCAAGAACGAGATTTATACCGGAACACTGGTACAGGGCAAAACCACTTCTCCGAACCACAAGGTCAAAAAGACCATAGTGAAGCCGCAAAGCGAGTGGGCGCGGACAGAAAATGCCCATGAGCCTATCATTGCTCATGCTCAATTCGATCTTGTTCAGAAGCTCATGCTTGATGATACAAGAAGCCCGTCCGGTGCAACCGGCGTCCATCCGTTTTCCGGGAAGATTTATTGTGCTGACTGCGGAAGCCCGATGGTACGCAGAGTATCACGCTGCGGAGAAAAGGAATATGCCTATTTCATCTGCGGTGGCAACAAGAGCGACAAGACCTCCTGCTCGGCTCACAGCATCAAAGAATCTGTTGTATATGACGCCGTTCTCGCTGTTGTTCAGGGACATATTGATGCCGCTATGAACATGGCAGATGCGTTGAAGCGGATTGATGATATGGCTTGGGAAAACCGTGAGATTGAGAAGATCAAAGCAAAAATTTCGTTTCAAGAAGAAATCATTGATAAGAACCGCCGCTTGAAAACCGGTGCTTATGAAGACTTCAAGAGCGATTTTATCAGCCGTGAGGAATACAAAGCCTTCACAGCTCAGTTCGACCAACAGATCAAGGAGGCAAGCGACACCATTATGCGGCTCACCAGTGAGCGAAACAGCGTGATGGGTGGGCTGGCAGAGCAACAAAGCTGGCTTGAGCAATTCAGAAAATACGCAAATATCAAGGAACTCACTCGAAGCACCGTGGTCAACCTAATCGACTATATTCATATTCGAGAGAACAAAGACATTGATGTCGGTCTCATGCACTGTGACCGCTTTGCATCTATCGTCGAGTTCCTGCGCGAACGTCAGGAAAAGGAGGACGCGAATAAAGTCATTCGCTTTGAAAGGAAGGTGGTCTAATGGCACGAGTATCGCGGAAAAAGCAAAATCTCCCTACCCCAGCAGTTGATACTCCTATCCGCCGCTGGAAAACCGCTCTATATGTCCGCCTCTCCGTCGAGGATAACGGAAAAGGTTCGGACTCAATTGAGAACCAGACCACGCTCCTTGAAGACTATATTGCGTCACGTTCGTATCTTGAGAAGACGGCGCTGTTCGTTGACAACGGCTATACCGGAACCGATTTTCTCCGTCCAGAGTTTAACCGGATGATGGAAGCCGTCAAGATGGGCATTGTAGATTGCATCGTGGTGAAGGACTTATCCCGTCTCGGCAGAAACTATATCGAAACATCTCAGTTCATTGAAAAGGTCTGCCCGTTCTTCGATCTGCGCTTTATCTCCGTCAATGACTCCTTTGATACTGCGACGGTAACAAGCGAGGGGCATTTATCCGCCTCCCTGTCGAACATCGTCAATGATTTTTATGCGAAGGACATCTCGCGCAAGGTCACAACAGCCCTTCAAGCGAAGATGGAGCGCGGGGATTATATCGGAAACTATGCACCGTATGGTTATCGTAAAGACCCTGAGAACAAGAACCATCTTCTGATCGACCCTGAGACTGCGCCGATTGTTGTCCAGATATTTCAATGGAGAGCCGAAGGTGTCAGCTACATGGGCATCAACAAAAAGCTCAACGACGCCGGTATTCTTTCCCCCAGTCAGCTCAAACGGGAGCGTGGGGTGGAAACGAACTTCAATAAGAAGGATCGGGTCATTCTGTGGAACAAGCACATGATAACCGAAATCCTTCAAAACATCGTCTATATCGGGCATTTAGCTCAGAAGAAAGGCAGTCAGTGTCTCTATGGAGGCATCCCTTATCACATCACGTCCGAAGACGAATGGATCATCGCAAAAAACACCCATGAACCACTTCTCAGTGAAGAACTGTTTGAAAAGGTGCAGGAGATCAACCGTGCAGCCGTAGAACGCACGAGAGCCAATTCAGGCAAGTACGATCATCTACCCAAAGCGAAAAATATCTATGGGAAGAAGTTTGTATGTGCCGAGTGCGGAGCAATTATGAAATTGCAGCGTTCCATCAGCACGAAGAAGGACAAGGTGTATTTCACCTTCAAATGCCCGACCTACGCCGAGCATGGAACAAGAGGTTGTTCCGACGTGAAAATACGGAAGCAGGATCTTGACGATGCAGTTTTTTCCTTCATCAAGTCTCAGATGGAAGTATTCCTCGATATGGAGAAGACGCTTCATTCTCTGCTGGCAATGAAAAAAGTCATGGTTAAGCAAGACAATACCGTTCAGGAGATACGGACACTGCGTCAAAAACTTGCGCAAAAGCAGTCCCTCCTTAGCGGTATGTATGTTGATCTCAAGGAAGGATTGCTCTCTGATGCCGAATACAGCCATCATAAAGAGATCGTCATGGAGGACATCCGGGCGATTGAGAGAAACCTATCTGAGCTGGAAGCGCCAAAGAATCAGACAGAGGAACAGATTACCGGCGAAATGAAGTGGAAACAGATGATCCGCCGTTTCCACGACGCGACGGAAATCTCCGAAGAAATGGCAGACGCTTTCATCGAGACCATGAAAATTCATGAGGACGGCACATTGGAAATCAAACTCAGCTATATGGACGAGTTTGCAGCACTTACGAAGACTTGCGAGAAAATCAGGAAGGAGGTTGCTTGATGAAGCAGCAAATCGCAATTTATCTGCGCTTGTCGCTTGAAGACGTTGACAAGCGCACAAACAAAATCAAGGACGAGAGCAACAGCATCGCATCACAGCGTATGCTCATCAATCGTCATCTGGATCAGAATCCGCTTCTCTGCGATCTGCCTCGTATAGAGTTCTGTGATGATGGCTTCTCCGGTACAAACTTTGATCGCCCTGACTTTGCAAAGATGATAGAGTATGCGAAGCATGGGGAAATTAGCTGCATTGTAGTGAAAGACCTTTCCCGTTTTGGGCGAGACTATCTTGAAGTTGGTGACTATTTGGAGCATATCTTCCCGTTTCTCGGCATCCGCTTCAAGTCTATCAATGACCACTATGACAGTGCGAAACATGAAGGCAAGACTATCGGTATGGATATTGCCTTCAAAAACCTCATCTACGACTATTACAGCAAAGACCTGTCCAAGAAGGTCAAGTCTGCAATGGGAATGAAACAGGAGAAGGCAAAGTTTGTGAACACAGTCCCATACGGGTATAAAGCCGATCCTGCTGACAAGCATCACCTTATCATCGACGTGGAAACCGCTCCGATAGTCCACCGTATTTTCATGGAAGTGATTGGTGGCAAGTCTTGCACACAGATTGCAAAGGAACTGAATACGGAGGGCATTCCAACACCCGCCCAGCATAAAGCCGTGTCCAGAAAGGCGTCTTCCAAGAAGCCCCAGTGGACACATCGCGGTATTCTGACTATGATAGAGAGCGTGAAGTACACTGGAACAATGGTCAACCATATCCGCGAAAGCAGATTCATCCGTGACAAAAACCAGCGGCGCGTTCCCAAAGAAGAATGGTATATCCGCGAAAATGCGCATGAGGCGATTGTGACAAAGGATGAATACGAACAGGCACAAGAGGCAATCCAGAGGCGTAGAAAGTTTGTCCGAAGCTCCCATGACCAGTCAGACCGAGTTTACTTCTGCGCCCATTGCGGCGGAAAACTTGAGAAAGCCAATGGAACCGTATTTGCCTGTCCATCCCATCGGTATCACGATGGAAGCCCGTGTGAAAACGTCCGCTGGCGGAAAAGCGCACTTGAAGAAATCGTCTTTGAAGCACTGAAAAGACAGATCGAGATCGTCAGTGTTGAATCCGCAGCCGTCAGAAAGGCAGCGAAAAGCAAAGGTGAAAGTCTGGAAAGACAGCTCGTCCTGCTGAAAGCTCAGTATGATGCCTGTGATCGTGAGAAGTTTACGATTTATGAAAACTACCGTGAAGGGAAGCTGACTCCGGAAGAGTATCTGTCCGGCAAAGACGCCCTTGCACAAAAACAAGCCGCCCTGAAAGAGCAGCTTGAATCCTGTGAAACCCAGCTTGAGGTCTTCCATCAGCAAAGTCTCGATGCAGAAGAACGGCATGAAGCAGCAAGCCGGATGACCGGCTTGTCTGATGACAAACTTAGAGAGCATCTGTATGATGCAGTTGAACGTGTACTTGTTTATGACACTGAGACAATCGAGATTGTCTGGAAGTTCAACGAATCAAAAATCGACACCGATGAAAACATCGGAGTTGCGAATTGACTCCGGTGTTTCATTTCGGGGCAAATCTGTCGAATTTGCTCCTAAAATAACATAATCTATCGAAACCTCGTAGGTGCATCGTAGCGCCGTCCGGAAAGCCCAGAGTCATTGATATTAAAGGCTTTTCGGATAGTTTGTAAAATTTTTTTGCACCTACTTGACATAAAGGGATGACCTGGGCCGCGTTGTAATCCCCAAGGAGATCAGGCGCACCCTTAGGCTTCGGGAGGGAACCCCTCTGGAGATCTTTACAGACCGGGAGGGGGAAATTATCCTGAAAAAATATTCCCCTATGGTAGAGCTGACTGCCTTCGCCTCCCAGTACGCCGAGGCTATGGCCCAGAGCACGGGCCTTTTAGTGTGCATCACAGACAGGGATCAGGTGATTGCAGTGTCAGGAGGACCCAAAAAAGATTATCTTCAGAAGCCTGTCAGCAGGCAGCTGGAAACCCTCATCGGGGAACGCCAGATTGTGACGGCGGGAAAGGACGACAGAAATTTTATTCCCATTATCTCCGAAGAGCCGGAGGGCGTAACGGCACAGGTGATTGCCCCCATTATCTGTGAGGGAGATGCCATCGGCGCTGTGGCGCTCCTGAGCCGGGAGTCCAGAATAAAATTCGGAGAGCCGGAGCTGAAGCTGGTCTCCACAGCCGCCGGTTTTCTGGGACGTCAGATGGAGGGCTAAGGAGATTTTAAGAGCGGATGTCCAGGGCGTCCTTCAGGCAGGGCTGGCTGCGGCAGTTCAGTCCCATGCTGCGAAGGATGCCTTTTTTGTTCTGCAGGAGAGACCTTGTTCTTCCCTTTCCGGGAGAGGATGTGTTACAATCCATAGGTAAAGAAATCCGAAGGATAGGCATTATGCTGAAAGGGGGAAGCGGCTGTGGAAGAATATCTGAGAGAAAAGAAGAGAGAATATTCAGAGGAGAGGAAGGCTCCGTACAGTCTTGAGGATCTGAGAAACATTATGAGGATCCTCCGATCAGAGGAGGGCTGCCCGTGGGACAGAAGGCAGACCTTTGAGAGTATGGTCTCCTGTGTGACAGAGGAGGCCAAGGAGGTGGTTCAGGCTGTAAAGCAGCAGGATATGGACAATCTCTGCGAGGAGCTGGGAGATCTGCTGTTTCAGGTGGTATTTTACAGCCAGATGGCGCAGGAGCAGGGCCTCTTTACTTTTGAGCAGGTGGTGGACGGGATCAGTGCCAAAATGGTCCGCAGACATCCGAAGGTTTTTGGAGGAAGAGTGCCGGAAACAGACGAAAAAGAAGGCAGCCAGTGGGAGCAGATAAAAAGGGCTGAAAAAGCTGAAAAAGCCCGTGCCCAAAAAGCTAAAAAAGCATAAAAAACCTTGACAAAGCAGGTATAAATGTATATAAATGTAAGGTAAAGTGTTTAGCGGTTTAGCAGGAGTAATACTGCTGTTTTGGCCTTCGGGCTTCAGGGCAGCCAGGACTCATTCGCAAGAAGATGTAGGAGGAATCAATCATGAATAAGACAGAGTTAATCGCAGCTGTAGCTGAGAAGGCAGAGCTTTCCAAGAAGGACGCAGAGAAGGCAATCAAGGCTTTCACAGATACAGTTTCTGAGGAGTTAGTTAAGGGCGGAAAGATTCAGTTAGTTGGTTTTGGAACCTTTGAAGTTTCTGAGAGAGCAGCAAGAGAGGGAAGAAACCCGAAGACAGGCGAGACAATGCCGATCGCAGCTTCCAAGACACCAAAGTTCAAAGCTGGAAAAGCGTTAAAGGATATGGTAAACGCATAATTAAATGAGATTAGATAAGTTTTTAAAGGTATCGCGTCTGATCAAGCGCAGAACAGTGGCCAACGAGGCCTGCGATGCAGGGCGAGTGCTGGTCAATGACAAGGCAGTCAAGGCATCCTATGCGGTGAAAACAGGGGACATCATAGAGATTCAGTTTGGGGTGAAATCTGTGAAGGTGGAAGTCCTCGATGTGGCCGAGACGGTGAAAAAGGATGACGCGAAGGAACTTTACCGTTATTTATAACATAAAGAGACAGACCTCCTAATATATTTAACAATAGTTAAATATGTCAGGAGGTTTTTGTTATGGAAGAAAAGATAAACCGACGTCCCCACCGGCTGGATCTGATGAACCGGGGCAAGGGCAGCGTGACGGGAATTCAGGACGTAGTGGCTTTTGACGAAAATCAGATTGTTCTGGACACAGACATGGGCCTTCTCACGGTCAAGGGAAAAGGACTGCATGTCAGCCGCCTGACGCTGGAAAAGGGAGAGGTGGATATAGAGGGGATGGTCGACAGCCTTACCTATTCGTCTAATGACAGCTACCGCAAACAGGGGGAATCGCTGTTTGCCCGTCTGTTTAAATAGAGGCGGCCGTATGGATACAATGTACACGGAGCTTTCTCTTGCGGCGGCCGGATTCGTTCTGGGGATTTTTTTGATGGCGGTCTACGATGTACTGAGGCTGTTTCGGTTCCTCGTTTCTCATACTCCCCTTTGGACAGGCCTTGAGGATGTAGTCTATTGGCTGTTTTCCGGCATTTCCTGCTTTGCGCTTCTGAGTGTAAAAAACGGGGGAGAGGTGAGAATCTACATTATTGCCTCTGTGCTCATCGGAATGCTTTTATGGGACAAAACCTTCAGCCGGATTCTGCCTGCCCTATTGAAAAAAGTGAAGAAATATTTTAGAATGAAGAAAAGATGAAGATGCAGGAGCTTACAGCTCCCCAGACAAGCAGAACACGTAAAGGAGGCGGCCTGAGTGAAGAAAAACAGCAGAACAGCGAGAAGAAAGAAGAAGGAGAGAGCCGCCAACCGTCTTGCCCTTACAGGCATCACCCTGGTTGTGCTCAGTCTGGCTATCACAGTGCATTTAAGCGGGATCTCCCTGAAGGAAAGGGATCTGCAGTACCGCCTCCGGGAGGAGCAGCTGGAAAAGGAGAAGGCTGCAGAGGAAAAGCGGGCGGAGGATCTGGAGGAGTACCGGGTTTACGTCCAGACAAAAGAATATATAGAAAAAGTTGCGAAGGAAAAGCTGGGACTGGTCAATAAGGACGAGATCCTTCTGAAGCCGGAAAAGTAAGAGGATTGCAGAAATTGCGCAGTCCAGGCAGAACAGGAGAGAATCCTGTCACTAAATTTTTCAAAAGACGCCGCAGATTTGACAAATATTTCCCTCCGGCCTGTATATAATAGGGTTCACGCAGGTCAGGAGGGGATTTTTATGCTTGGAAAGAAAATACATAGAGATATGGCTGATGTGAATGTCTACACGGCGAAGCGGCTTCGGGAGATGGCTTGCTCCCTGAGCGGCCTTGCCAGAGCCTTTACGGACGAGGTGGGGGCAAAGCGTCAGCTGAGCTTTGAGGACGGCCTTGCGGCCATGCAGACGGCGGGGGCCATGGTGTGCGGCGACTGCAGCAAATGCAATCTGTATGAGACAGGACAGAAGGAGGACAGCTATTATCTGTATTACCTTCTGAGGGCGTTTGAGCAGAAGGGGAAGGTGGACGAGGAGGACATGCCCAGGCTGTTCAATGAAACCTGCCGCAGGAGGGAGGAGTACTTAAGTCAGCTTAACAGGAATCTGGGGCGGGCCACCATGAATCTCACCTGGAAAAACCGATTCTTGGAGAGCAGGGACGCGGTGATTGTGCAGTTTCGTGAGATGGCGTCCATTCTCGAGGAGTTTTCCGGCCAGATGGAGCAGGCGGCTGATATTACAGGAAACTATGAGGACAGCGTGCGGTATCTGTTCAGGCGCCACCACATGAAGGTGGAGAATATGCTGATACTGGAATATGAGAATGAGCAGAGGGAGGCGTATCTGACTGTGAGAACTCTGGGCGGCAGGTGTGTGACCTCCAGAGATGCCTCGGACATTCTGACCCGAGCGGTGGGAGGACGCAGATTCGGCATCGCAAGGGACAGCAAGAGCATTATCACAAAGAGGACAGGCACCTTCCGCTTTGTGGAGGAGGGGAAATACCAGATGATCCACGGAGTCGCCAGGGCGGTAAGGAATGGAGAGCTGATCTCCGGCGACAGCTTCACCTTTAATGAAAATCTGCCTCATCAGGTCATCATGAGCCTGTCGGACGGAATGGGGAGCGGGCCGGCGGCCTCAGCCGACAGCAGCCGTGTCATAGAGCTGACAGAGCAGCTTCTGGAAACGGGCTTCTCCGCCAGGGCGGCCCTGAAGCTGGTAAATACCGTACTTCTGCTGGCAGGGATGGAGCAGAATCCGGCGACGCTTGACCTGTGCTGCATTGATCTGTGCACGGGGGTTTTAGAGAGCATGAAGCTGGGGGCAGTGGGTACCTTTATTATGGGCCGGGAGGGAGTGGAGCTTCTGGAGTCGGGAAATGTCCCCATGGGAATTATGAATACGGTGGAGCCAATTCTCCTGTCCAGGAAGCTGTGGGATAATGACAGGATTATCATGGTCAGCGACGGAATCCTTGAGGCCCTGCCGGGGGAGGACAAGGAGCAGACGTTCTGCGAGTTCCTAAACGGGCTGGACGTTCAGAACCCCCAGGATATGGCAGACGAAATTCTGCAGTTTGCCCTGTCCTTCTGCTCTGTCCCGGCAGATGATATGACAGTGCTGGTGGGCGGTGTGTTCGGAAAGTAGGCACAGTAAACAGATGGAACGATGAGGGGCCGCAGACGGAACGATGAGACGGAATGAGCGAGGAGACGGAACGAAAGAGGAGAGAGGAAGGGATAGGATGAGAGAAAAGGTTTCCAGATACATGGAGAAAAACGGCATGCTGAAAGCCGGGCAGCGGGTGGTGGTGGGCCTTTCCGGAGGCGCGGACTCTGTCTGCCTTCTGAGCCTTCTTACAGATATGAGAAGCAGCCTTTCCATACGGCTGAGGGCCGTGCATGTCCACCATGGCCTGAGAGGACAGGAGGCAGACAGAGATGCCGATTTTTCCCGGGAGCTGTGCAGGAAACTGGATATTCCCTTTATTTTAAAAATGGAAAACGCGCATCAGGAGGCGCAAAATCGCCGGATCTCCGAGGAGGAAGCAGGCCGGCTTCTCAGGTATGAGGCCTTTGAGCAGGAGGCGGCCAGGTGGGAAGAGGAGGAGCGGGAGCAGGAAGGAGCGGCACTTCCTGTGCGCATAGCAGTGGCCCACCACGGGGATGACAGCGCGGAAACCATACTCTACCATCTGTTTCGCGGAAGCGGCCTCAGGGGGCTGGCCGGAATTGCGCCGGTACGGGGGCGGGTGATCCGGCCCCTTTTATGTGTTTCCAGACAGGAGATTCTGGAATATCTGAGGGAAGAAGGCCTCTCCTATGTGACGGATTCCACAAACCTTCTGAACGATTACACGAGAAACCGGCTCAGAAATCAGATTCTTCCCATGGCGGTTCAGGAGATAAACCGGGGGGCGGTGGAGCATATTTTAAGGGCCGGGGAGATCATAGGGGAAGCGGATCAGTTCTTTCGGGAACGGGCCGGGAAGTTTCTGAAGAAGGAGGGAATTTGGAAGGAATCCTGTCTGGAGAAGAGCCGGATGCTGGCTGTCCCTGTTTCAGCCCTCGGGAGCCTGGCGCATATTGAACAGGGCTATGTGATCCGGGAAGCATTTTCAGAACTTGGCTGGCCCCTCAGGAATATCGATGCCTCCCATATTGAGTCCATCCTGTCTCTGCTGGACGGGAGAACAGGGGCAGGGGCGGATCTGCCGGGAGGCGTGAGGGCAGAGCGGGTCTATGAAAATCTGGTTCTGAAAAAAAAGGAGAGGGCAGCGGCAAAGGACGGTCTTCCCCGCCTTTCTATGGAAGTAATCCCCCGGGAAAATCAGGCCGAAATTCCCAAAAACAGGTATACGAAATGGTTTGACTATGATAAAATAAAAGATACGTTATCTGTCAGATACCGCCTTCCCGGAGATTACATTACCCTGAAGGGAGGGGGGCGTAAGAGCCTGAAATCCCTGTTTATCGATGAAAAAATTCCCCGGGAAATGAGAGGGAGCATTCCCCTCCTGGCTGAGGGAAACCATGTCCTGTGGATGATAGGGGGAAGGATCAGCGAATACTATAAGGTAACGGAACAGACTAAGAGAATCTTAAAAGTACATTTAGATGGAGGTACAAACTGTGGCTGACAAAATCCGAGTTTTATTGACAGAAGAAGAGGTAAATAAAAGAATCAGCGAAGTGGCTGCTCAGATCAGCAGTGATTACAAGGGCCGTCCGGTTCACCTGATCTGTATTCTGAAGGGAGGAGTATTCTTCACCTGCGAGCTGGCAAAACGCCTTGACCTGGAGGTGTCCCTGGATTTCATGTCTGTTTCCAGCTATGGCTCCGGCACAGAGTCCAGCGGAATCGTGAAGATTGTCAAGGATCTGGATGAGCCTCTGGCGGGCAAGGATGTGCTCATTGTGGAGGACATCATTGACTCCGGACGCACACTGGCGTATCTGATCGAGGTGCTGAAGCAGAGAAATCCAAAGAGCATCCAGCTGTGTACGCTGCTTGACAAACCGGAGAGGCGAGTGAAGAAACAGGTTCAGGTAAAATACACCTGCTTTACGATTCCGGACGAGTTCGTCGTAGGCTACGGACTGGACTATGATCAGAAATATAGAAATCTGCCGTACATCGGCGTGGTGGAAGTATAAGGAGGAAGACCGTTGAAACAGAGACAGCCATTTGGAGGATTTCTCCTCCTCTTACTGGCATTTTTTATGCTCGGTATGATCTGGATGAAGACGCCGAACAGCTTTCTGGGAAATGAGGCCATGACAGAGCAGGATGTGATGGTGGCGCTTGAAAACGGAAGCATAGAGAGAGCCTTGATTTTACCGAACGCGGAAAATGATACTGGGCGGCTCAAGCTCTGGATGAAATCCGGGGAGCAGGAGGAGGTAAACGTCCTGAGTGTAAGCCAGTTTGCCTCGGATTTTCAGAAAGAGGGGATTCCCTATGAGGTAAACGATATCCCAAGAGAGAACAGTATGCTGAACATCATCCTGCCGGTTCTCCTTTCCGCTGCCATTCTGGTGGCATTCTTTATGTTTATGAATACCAGAAATGCAGGCGGAAGCAACGCCAAGATGATGAATTTCGGCAGAAGCAGAGCCAGGATGACCCGAGACAGCAAGGTGAATTTTACTAATGTGGCGGGGCTCAATGAGGAGAAGGAGGAGCTTGAGGAGATTGTGGATTTCCTTAAAAATCCCCAGAAATATACAGGCGTCGGCGCCCGGATCCCCAAGGGAGTGCTTTTGGTGGGCCCGCCTGGAACGGGAAAGACACTTCTGGCCAAGGCCATTGCCGGGGAAGCCGGCGTTCCCTTCTTCTCCATCTCCGGTTCAGACTTCGTGGAGATGTTTGTGGGAGTAGGCGCATCCCGTGTCCGCGATCTGTTTGAAGACGCGAAGAAAAATGCACCCTGTATTGTGTTTATTGACGAGATTGACGCAGTGGCCCGTCAGAGAGGAACAGGTATGGGCGGCGGCCATGACGAGAGGGAGCAGACCTTAAACCAGCTTCTGGTGGAGATGGACGGCTTCGGAGTGAACGAGGGAATTATCGTGATGGCTGCAACGAACCGTGTGGATATCCTTGACCCGGCCATTCTGAGACCGGGGCGCTTTGACAGAAAGGTGGCAGTGGGAAGGCCGGATGTCAGAGGCCGCGAGGAGATTCTGGCAGTCCACACCAAGTCAAAGCCTCTCGGAGATGACGTGGATCTGCACCGGGTGGCCCAGACCACGGCAGGCTTTACAGGTGCTGATCTGGAAAACCTGATGAATGAGGCGGCTATCAATGCGGCGAAGGAGAACCGGAAATATCTTGTCCAGGCCGATATTGACAGAGCCTTTATCAAGGTGGGAATCGGAACAGAGAAAAAGAGCCGGATTATGTCGGAGAAGGACAGGAAGATCACAGCCTACCACGAGACAGGCCACGCAATTCTGTTCCACGTGCTGCCGGAGGTCGGCCCGGTGCACACCGTCTCCATTATCCCTACAGGAACGGGAGCAGGAGGCTACACCATGCCTCTGCCGGAGAAGGATGAGCAGTATATTACAAGGGGCAGGATGCTCCAGCAGATCATGGTATCCCTGGGCGGAAGAATTGCCGAGGAGCTGATGTTTGACGACATCACTGCCGGGGCGTCCCAGGATATCCGCCAGGCTACGGCCATAGCCAGGGCCATGGTGACGGAGTACGGTATGTCTGACCGGATTGGTATGATCAATTACGGAAATGAGAGCAGCGAGGTCTTTATCGGACGGGATCTGGCCCATGCCAGAAGCTACGGCGAGGAGGTCGCCACAAAGATTGACGAGGAGATCAAGCGCATCATTGACGAGTGCTACAAGAAGGCGAAGGAGATTATCATGGAGCATGAGGAGGTTCTTCACCGGTGCAGCAGCCTGCTTCTCGAAAAGGAAAAAATCGGTCAGGCTGAGTTTGAGGAGCTGTTTGACGAGACTGTGGAAAACAGTGAAAAGACGGAGCAGAATGCCTGAAAACAGGGTGTTTTCGGATGACTCTTTGATCGTTTGTGCGAAATGGCGGCTGATATTTTCCGGGGTTTTGGCAGCGGTTCGCGATATGCACAAAAAAGCCTTTGAAATTCTCTTATGTTTGTGCAGACTTATTTTATCGCCTATGCTATTATAATACACGTAACCCCCCCAATACATTATATAGTTTTTGCTACACCCCATAAAAACGAAATACCTTCTCCTAAAAAGGCCAGCTTACCCCGCTGGCCTTTTTACTTGCAGTCATTCAGTCTCCCGCTCTGCGGCAGCAGTCTGAACGGCTGCTTTTACTTTCTTTAAATCTTTCTTTTCTGTTGTGTATTGGCATAGGATGGGATAAAATATAGAAAAAGATAACAAAAAGCAGCTTACCTGAGCGCGCGGCGGACAGGCGGATGCAGCTGAAGCTGGCCGGACGGCTGAAGGCGCAGGGAAGAGAGTAAGGGAATGATGATGATGAAGATTAACAGGGAAGCGCTGTTCTGTGATGAGACGGAGGACTACAGGAGTCCCTATGAGCCGGATACGGGGGATACCGTGTGTTTCAGGCTGCGCACAGGGCGGGACAATGCAGACTCTGTTTTTTATTTAGAGCCTGATACAAAGGTGAGAAGGCGCATGAGACGCGTGTTCAGTGAAGGACGGTTTGACTACTATGAGATAACGATGGAGCTGGGGGAAGGTCCCGTTTCCTACTGCTTTGAGATCCGCCTGGGCAGTGAAGTCTGTTATTACAACCGCCTGGGGCCGGAGGACAGGGCGGATGCCTCCTATGCCTTTGAGATTATCCCCGGTTTTCACGTGCCGGAGTGGGTGAAGGGCGCCGTTATATACCAGATCTATGTGGATCGCTTCTGCAACGGTGATCCGACCAACGATGTGGAAACGAATGAATATATCTATATCGGAAGCCCTGTTCAGAGAGTCTCCGACTGGGAGGAGCTTCCGGAGAACCTTGATGTGGGCCGGTTCTACGGAGGGGATCTGAAGGGAGTCTGGAATAAACTTGATTATCTGAAAAGTCTGGGAGTTGAGTGTATCTATCTGAACCCGGTTTTTGTTTCCCCGTCCAATCACAAATATGACTGCCAGGATTATGAGCACATCGATCCTCACTACGGAGTCATCGCGGAGGATCTGGATCTGCTGGTGGACCCCAACGACATGGACAATGACATGGCCGGCAAATATGCCACCAGAACGGCTGACATGACAAACTTAAAGGCCAGCGACGATTTTTTTGCCGCCTTTGTGGAGGCTGCTCATGAAAAGGGGATCCGGGTGATCGTGGACGGCGTATTCAACCACTGCGGTTCTTTTAACAAGTGGATGGATGCAGAGCTGCTTTACCAGCACGAGGGAAATTATGAGCCGGGCGCTTATGTTTCGGCCGACAGCCCGTACAGGAGCTATTTCAAATTCAACAATAAGGACGGCTGGCCCTTTAATGACAGCTATGACGGCTGGTGGGGCTTTTCGACCCTGCCCAAGCTCAACTATGAAGAATCGGAGAAGCTCTGCGAGGCCATTATGAATGTGGCCAGAAAGTGGGTGTCTCCTCCCTTTAACGCTGACGGCTGGCGCCTTGATGTGGCGGCAGACCTGGGCAGGAGCAGTGAGTTCAACCATAAGTTCTGGAGAAGATTCAGGGATGCGGTGAAGAAAGCTAACCCGGAAGCTGTGATCCTGGCAGAACACTACGGCGATCCGTCCAGCTGGCTGGATGGCAGCCAGTGGGACACGGTGATGAATTACGACGCCTTTATGGAGCCTGTTTCCTGGTTTCTGACAGGGATGGAAAAGCACAGCGATGAGGCGAATGAGAGCCTTTTTGGAAACGGCGCGGCATTTTTCGACATGATGCGCTACCATATGTGCAGGATGCAGCCTCAGTCAATCCAGGCGGCTATGAATGAGCTCTCCAACCATGACCATTCCCGGTTTATGACCAGGACAAACCGCCGGGTGGGACGCCTTGCCAGTGCCGGAGCCCAGGCGGCGTCAGAGGGCATAAGCTACGGCATATTCCGCCAGGGAGTGGTGATGCTGATGACCTGGCCGGGAGCGCCCACCATTTATTACGGAGACGAGACGGGACTCTGCGGCTGGACGGACCCGGACAACAGAAGGACCTACCCCTGGGGGAAAGAAGATCAGGAGCTGATCGAGTTCCACCGGTATATGACAGGAATCCATAAGCGGTATCCAGCCTTCAGGAAGGGATCGGTGAGGAAGCTGCTGGCAGAACAGGATCTGATCGCCTATGCCCGGGTGGTGGAGGGCTGGAAGCCCGGAAGTCATGCACAGGCTCTGGGAAGGGGCTTTGCCAGAGCAGACTTTTCCTGTCTGGAGACAGGGGATACAGGGCATCTGTCAGAGCAGTTCAACAGAGAGCGGCGGGAAAATGAGAGCCGGGCAGTGGTGGCTGTCAATACTGCCATGGAGGAAAAAGTGGCGGAAATTCCTGTCTGGCAGGCGGGAATTACAGACGAGATGGAGCTTCACCGCCGGATGCTGACCTATGAGGAGGGCTATAATGTGGGCCGCATCATCTATGAGGTGAAGGACGGGATGGCAAGGATTTCTGTCCCGGCCAGGGGAAGTATAGTCCTGGTGGCAGTGAGAAAACAGGAGGATGAGGCGTAAGCTATGGATGGAGCCTCCTGCAGAAAGAAAAATTTGCCCAAGCTTTCCCCATGGCTGAACGGTTACTATTTTATTTTGAAAAGTGCTTGATTTTTTGATAAAATTGTGTTATTATCTAACACGGTTACAAATCAGCCTGGATGGATTCCCGAGTGGCCAAAGGGGGCAGACTGTAAATCTGTTGCGACACGCTTCGGTGGTTCGAATCCACCTCCATCCATTTCAGCACAAGGATGCTGATTCCCAAAACGGGATACCATATGGGATGCCGCAGTGGCGGAACTGGCAGACGCACAGGACTTAAAATCCTGCGAGGGTTAAACTTCGTACCGGTTCGATTCCGGTCTGCGGCATTGAGATGAGAGCTTTGCTTTGGCAGAGCTCTTTTTTTTATATAACAGGAAACTTCGTTCTCTGTTATATAAAAACGCTCCGCGAGGATCGCACTGCGGCGAAAAGGAAAATGCCGCTTTTGCGACCCGCCGCGCAGCAAAATTTCAAACATCAGTCATAGATTGCTTTTCCCTTTGCATACAATAGATAGCAAAGGAGTGATGGCATGTCTAATTATCAGCGGCTAATATCATATATTTATACATACGAAGGCGGAATCAAGGGGAAAAACACAGGGTTCGCCAAGCTGGAGACGAGAAACGGCCAATGCCGCCTTACAGTCAATGTAAAGAAAATCTTTGTGGGCGGAAATCCGCTGGGCGTTTACCTTCTGTCAGGGGACGGAGAACTCAGAATAGGAACGCTTTTTGCCAGAAACGGAGCAGGAGAATTCCGGGCTGTTCTGGATGCCGGCAATGTGGAGGGAAGCCAGAAAACCCTGGAGGAATTTTACGGGCTGACGATACATGACGTGGAGAGCGGCTGGCGGACCTATACAACCGTATGGGAGGATGCGGTGGCTCACGCTGCGGCTGTGGACCTGGCGGGAGTGACGGCTGAAAATGTGCAGAAAAGCAGGAGAGAAGAGGAAAACCAGAGCGCCAAGGTGCTGCCGGAGCTGGTTCTTCCGATTTCCGGGGAGATTGAAAAGGAGCTTGCCAGGGAGGCTGCCGCTGAGAGCAGGGGGGCAGAGCCGGGGCCGGAAGAGGGAGACGGGACTCAGGAAAGCGTTCAAAGAGAGGAGACAGATCCTTTCGCCGCAGGTGAGCGGGATTCGGTGAATGGTGAGAAAGATGCCGGGGGCAGTCCGGATGAGCCTGAAGATCAGACCGTACAGGAGACAGAGGGAGAGCCGGTGAGTCCAGGGGGGACAGAGGAGGATGAGGAAAAGGCAGAGAGTGTGCGGACCCAGGACGGCGGACAGACAGCAGAAGCCGGCGGGCCAGATGAAAAGTGTGAGGAGCAGGAGCATATCCGGAATGAGGAAGCGGCCGCGGCAAAGGGAGCAGACAGGGAGAAGGACGTAAGAAAAGAAGACGGTGAAATCGTGAGGCAGATGGAGGCTGCGCCTGAGCGGAGAGAGAGCAGAAACTATTCAGAGGAGTTCGTTGTCATGCCGGGCCGCCGGGCCGTCGGCCCGGCGGCGGGGGAGCTGCAGAGGGGGATCAGAGCCCGCCTGATTGGAAGATCCGTGCCTCCGGTCAGTGGAGCTCCTGTGATAAATAAAACTTCCGGGAAAGGCAGGGACAGTGCCAGGGAGCCTTTGGCAGAACAAAGGGAACAGGCTGCCTATGGAAGGCCCCGTTCCAGGAAAAGACCCCAGGAGAGTATGAGCGCGGGAGAATGGGCAAGACAGCTGAATGGAAAAGTGATATATGGAGTCGGAGCGGGAGCAGACCGGACTCAGGAATCCGGACAGACAGGCAGAGAAAGGGAGGAAAAGGGAAGCCATACCCAGGAGGCGGAAGAATTTACGCCCCTTGAGCTGGAGGAGCCGGATATTCTGAGCCACCAGAGAATGTGGGCGAGACTTCGCAGAAAGTATCCGAAGATTCTGGCTTTTGACTACGATGACGGCTGCGAAATCCTGACCATTAAGCCTCAGGATATCGGTCTGCTTCCGAGAGAGGTATGGGTGTTTGGAAACAACAGCTTTCTGCTTCACGGCTATTACAGCTACCGTTATCTGATTCTGGCCAGGCTGGAAAATCCGGATGGAGAGCCGAGGTATCTGCTGGGGGTCCCCGGCCATTACCATCCAAATGAAAAATACATGGCCTCCATGTTTGGCTTCCCTGATTTCGTACTGTCGAAGAAGCAGCCATCCGGAGATGACTGCTTCGGGTACTGGTATACGGATATCCGTGTAGGTGAGTGAGCAAAAGGTGCTTTAATAGTCAACGCCTCTGAGCTCCACATTTTCCACAAAGGGGCGCACAATGTCCATAAAATGGAGAAGCTCCTCGCGGCTGCAGGCGGAAAACCCTGGAACGAGAACCTGCTCTGAATCCTTGTAGCTCTGCAGATAGTAGGCTCTGCAGCCCTGAATCCATCTGCCGATATCGTAAAAGTCACTTTCTGAGTGAAGTTCTTTTACGACGGTGGTGCGGAATTCACAGGCGACAGAACCTGAGAGCAGAAAGGAGACGCTCTCCTCTATCTTTCCCATATCGATGCCCGGAAGGCCGGCTGCGGCTGCGTAATTGCCGTGGCCGGCCTTGATGTCCATGGCCACATAGTCGATCAGCCCTCTGCGGCAGAGATCCTTTAAAACATCAGGGCGGTAGCCGTTTGTATCCAGCTTGACAGACAGGCCGAGGCTTCGTATGCTGTGGATCAGCTTCTCGAGATCAGGCTGAAGTGTGGGTTCTCCGCCTGTAATGCAGACTCCCTCCAGAAGCCCGGAGCGCTTTTTCAGAAAAGCCAGGACATCCTCCGGGTCAAAGGGATCCTCCCACGGACCGTTCACCAGATCTCCGTTGTGGCAGAATGGACAGCGGAAATTGCAGCCCCCCAAAAAAATCGTGGAGGCCACATGGCCCGGATAGTCGAGAAGAGTCGTTTTCTGTAAACCTGATATGATCATGGCAGATACCTCGCTGATTTTGAAAGTTATGGCTGAGCACACCGGCAAATGCCCGTCTGGAGAGAGCGGTGGGCAGAACCTACCTGTAAGTATAAAGAAGAAGAGCCGGGATTGCAAGTTTCAGGCTGCGTGAGGCGTCAAAAGCCTGTCAGAGGCTTTCTGTCAGTTTTCTCTTCGGGCTTGCCAGAGAAACAGAGGATAGGATATAATGACTGCGAAGCAGTCATTATATCTGCGCATACCGGTTTCAGCATTTACTGCTGAAAGCCGGGCGCTAAATTCCGCCGGAGGCTGTCATATCCGAAGGATAGGATATAATGAGCGCAAGCGAGCGGCGAATGGCGATCACAGGCTGTGCCTGTGATATACTGGTACCATGCGCCAGGGCGGGGCTCTTCCATGTACCCCCCTTTTTTCCATGGCCGACCGGGAAAATGTGTCTGCGAAAGAGGCTGGACATACTGGGATGAGATCGCGGCCGGGAACCAAAACAGACAGGAGAGAAAGATGAGAAAGCTGACAGAAGATGAGCGGTATATGAGAGAGGCGGTCCGGCAGGCAAAGAAGGCCTGGGCTCTCGGGGAGGTGCCTATCGGATGTGTGATTGTACATAGAGGAAAGATAATCGGAAGGGGATATAACCGCCGCACCACAGACGGAAATGTTCTGGCCCATGCAGAGATACTGGCCATCCGAAAGGCGTGCCGGATCATAGGCGACTGGCGGCTGGAAGAATGCACCATGTATGTGACGCTGGAGCCCTGTCCCATGTGTGCCGGAGCCATCGTTCAGGCAAGGATTCCAAAGGTGGTGATCGGCTGTATGAATCCCAAGGCCGGCTGTGCCGGTTCTGTGCTGGATCTGCTCCACGAGGAGGGGTTTAACCACCAGGCAGAGACAGAGGTGGGAACTCTGGGGGAGGAGTGCTCCTCTATGCTGAAGGAATTTTTCAGGGAGCTGAGGGTCAAAGGGAAGGAGAAAAAGCGGCTTCTCCGGGAGGAGGCCGCTGAAGCAGAGGGACGGGAGAAACAGGAGCCGGCGGGCTGAACTCTTCCCGGAAGCGCTGCAAGTCCGGAAAAAACACGCCCTTGACAAAAATACATCCTCCATGTATACTGAACTGGTTAATAAATCATAACTGTGTCATAAAGATTCCGCACAGCCGGGAAGTTAGCGGTGTCCTGTACCTGCAATCCGCTATAGCAGGGGTGATATTCTGCCTCGGGTGCTTTTTTGCAGAGCTGCCCCCCGTAAGTGGCGTTGAAGCTTGGGTCTTACGCAATGGGAATCCATGAACCGTGTCAGGGCAGGAATGCAGCAGCACTAAGTGGAAACTCCTGTGTGCCGTGAGGGCGCCTGGGCCGAGTTAACTGCGAGGGTAACGTCTGTGAGGAGCATTCAAAGCAGAATGTGCGGATTAAAATAATTGACAGCTTTGTTTAAGAGCGGGAGAGCCTGCTCTGGAATCTGAGAATGCAGAGATTAAGCCTTCGCGGCAGATTGCCGCGGAGGCTTTTCCTATTTTGCCGGAAATTCTGTCTGGTTTTCTGCTCTGTCTGGTTTCCTGCTAGAGAAGAAAAGCTGCCGGCGCAGAAGACTGGCCTGTTAAGGTTTTCAGTAAGTTTTCCGTAAAGATTTTTTCCTTGCCCGCGGAAAAAGATTGTATTATAATTACAAAATGGGTATAGTGTAACCTGAAATACCCATACAAAAGGATAGAAGTGAGAGCAGAAAGGGTGTGTCATTATGAAACGAATTGGTATGCTTACCAGCGGCGGCGACTGCCAGAGCTTAAATGCTACCATGCGCGGCGTGGCGAAGGCACTTTATAAGACTTACGACGACGAGGTAGAAATCATCGGATTTGAAGACGGATATAAAGGACTGATGTATGCGGATTATCGGATTATGAAGCCTTCCGATTTTTCAGGAATTCTGACACAGGGGGGAACCATCCTCGGAACCTCCAGGCAGCCGTTTAAGCTCATGAGAACACCGGATGAGAATGGTCTTGACAAAGTGGCCTCCATGAAACACACCTATTATAAACTGAAGCTGGAATGTCTTGTGGTGCTCGGAGGAAACGGAAGCCAGAAGACTGCAAACCTGCTGAGGGAGGAAGGATTGAACGTCATCCACCTTCCAAAAACCATTGACAACGATCTCTGGGGAACGGACATGACCTTCGGATTTCAGAGCGCAGTCAATGTAGCCACAAACGCTATTGACTGCATTCATACAACTGCAGCATCCCACGGGCGGGTCTTTATCGTAGAGGTAATGGGCCACAAGGTCGGATGGCTGACGCTCCACGCGGGAATCGCCGGAGGAGCCGACATTATCCTGATCCCTGAAATCCCGTATGATTTGGATGTAGTGGTGGATGCCATTAAGAAGAGGACGAAGGCCGGCAAGAATTTCACTATTCTGGCAGTTGCCGAGGGCGCCATCTCAAAGGAAGACGCGGCCCTCACAAAGAAAGAGCTGAAAGAGAAGAGAAAGACGGGACCGGTATACCCCTCTGTCGCCTATGAGCTGGGAGCAAAGATCACAGAAAAGACAGGCCAGGAGGTGCGCGTCACGGTTCCGGGGCATATGCAGAGAGGCGGCGAGCCCTGTCCTTATGACCGCGTGCTGTCCACCCGCCTGGGCGCATCCGCCGCACAGCTGATAGAGAAGGGAGAATACGGCTACATGGTAGCGGTAAAGAACAACGGAATCGTCAAAGTTCCGCTGTCTGAAGCTGCAGGAAAGTTGAAAACTGTCGATCCGTCCTGCGACATGATCCGGGAGGCGAAGGCGGTGGGAATCAGCTTCGGCGATAAATAGATCCATGAAAAAGTGAGGAGTTGAAAGGCCATGTCCTATACAGCCCTTTACCGAAAATGGCGTCCTGTATCCTTCGGGGATGTAAAGGGGCAGGATCCCATTGTAAAGACACTGAAAAACCAGATAACATCAGGCCGCATCGGCCACGCCTACCTGTTCTGCGGCACAAGGGGAACGGGCAAGACGAGTATTGCGAAGATATTTGCCAGAGCGGTGAACTGTGAACATCCGGTGGACGGCAGCCCGTGCAACGAGTGCGAGACCTGCCGCCATATTATGGAGGGCTCCTCCTTAAATGTGGTGGAGATAGACGCCGCGTCTAACAATGGCGTGGAAAATATCCGCGAAATCCGGGAGCAGGTACAGTATCCCCCCACAGAGGGGACATACAGGGTGTATATCATCGACGAGGTGCACATGCTGTCCATAGGAGCCTTTAATGCTCTGTTAAAGACACTGGAGGAGCCGCCGTCCTATGTGATTTTCATTCTTGCCACCACGGAGGTGCACAAAATTCCCATCACGATCCTGTCCAGGTGCCAGAGATATGACTTTAAGCGCATTTCTCTGGATACGATTGCCGACAGGCTCCGGGAACTGACAGAGGCAGAGCATATCGGAGTGGAGGAACGGGCCCTTCGGTATGTGGCGAAGGCGGCAGACGGCTCCATGAGAGACGCCCTTAGCCTTCTTGACCAGTGCGCGGCCTTTCATTTCGGGGAGACCCTGACCTATGACAATGTTCTGGAGGTTTTGGGCGCTGTGGACAACAGCGTGTTTTCAGAGCTGTTCCGGGCCGCCGTGGAGGGGCGAACCAGGGACTGTATCTGCAGAATAGAGGAGATTATCATCCAGGGGAGAGAGCTTTCCCAGTTTGTAAACGACTTTGTCTGGTATCTGCGGAATCTTCTGATTGTGCAGTCGGCAGACGATGCGGAGAATATGCTGGATATGTCCGCGGAAAATATCCGCCTTTTGAAGGAGGAGGCAGCCCTGGCAGACGCAGATACGCTGATGCGCTATATCAGGATTTTTTCAGAGCTTTCAGGGCAGATGCGGTATGCGAGCCAGAAACGGGTGCTTCTCGAGATTGCCTTTATTAAGCTGACCAGGCCTTCCATGGAGCAGAATTTTGACTCTTTGCTCCAGCGAATTGCAGAGCTGGAAAACAGAATAAAGGAGATACCGTCTCCCCAGGAGCTGGCGGCTCTGGCAGCTGCCGGTCAGGCTGGTGCAGCAGACAGGATGAACGGCGCCATGGGAGCCGGCTTTGGAGGCGCCCCCGGCACAGACAGGGACGGAGCCGGTACAGGATCCGGCAAAGCAGGAGCAGACAGCCCGCCTGCTGAGACGGTGATTCTCCCCAAGGCCCAGTATGAAGATCTGATGATGATAAAGAAGGAGCTTGGGAAAATAGCCAGGCAGATGGGGGGATCGGTGCGTCTGGCCCTTCAGGAGGCCGTGCCAAGACCGTCCGGCGAAGGCTGCCTTTCCCTCGAATTCACGGATGTGAATTACTATACCATCGTGAACAGGGAGAATGTTCTGGCTGAGCTTCGCACTCTGGTGGAGCAGAACTATCAGAAGAGCATTGAGTTTAAGGCTCATCTCAGGGAAACGTCGGTCCCTGTCAATACAGCCTATGTCAGCGAGGAGGATCTGGCTGTAATCCACTGCGAGGTGGAGGTGGAGCCTTAGAGAGGCTGACGAAGAGACGGGAGAAAAGCATTTTGAATCTGCAAAGTGCTGAACAAAATGCTGAAGATAAAATAAAACAGACAAAATATAAAAGACAGAAATTAAAAATCAGGAGGAAAAACACCATGGCAAAGCGTGGCGGTTTCCCGGGAGGAATGCCCGGAAATATGACAAATTTGATGAAGCAGGCGCAGAGGATGCAGCGCCAAATGGAGGAGACAACCAAGGAGCTGGAGGAGAAGGAGTACACAGCGTCTGCGGGGGGCGGAGCCGTTACGGTTACAGTTTCCGGGAAAAAGGAAGTGCTCTCTGTGAAGCTCTCTCCGGAGGTTGTGGATCCGGACGATATCGAGATGCTTGAGGATCTCATCGTGGCTGCTACGAATGAGGCATTCCGCCAGATGGAGGATGCCAGCTCTCAGGCTATGGCTAAGCTGACAGGAGGTCTTGGCGGCCTGGGAGGCGGTCTCGGCGGAGGCTTCCCGTTCTAAGATGGATTACTACAGCAGTCAGATAACAAAATTGATTGAGGAGCTGTCAAAGCTGCCCGGAATCGGAAGCAAATCAGCTCAGCGCCTGGCCTTTCACATCATAAACATGCCGGCTGAGCAGGTTGAACGCCTTTCATCGGCTATCACGGATGCCAAGAAAAATGTCCGTTACTGCCGGGAGTGCTTCACTTTGACAGACAAGGAGCTTTGTCCCATCTGCGAGAGCGCAAGGCGCGATCACGGCATCATCATGGTAGTGGAGAATACGAGGGATTTGGCCGCATATGAGAAGACCGGAAAGTATGAGGGAGTTTACCACGTTCTGCACGGCGCTATATCTCCGATGCTGGGAATCGGACCCGGCGATATTAAGCTGAAGGAGCTGATGACCAGGCTGCAGAAGGAAGAGGTGAGGGAGGTAATCATTGCCACCAACTCAAGCCTTGAGGGAGAGACGACTGCCATGTATATCAGCAAGCTGATAAAGCCTACGGGGATCAAGGTGACTAGGATTGCCAGCGGTGTTCCCGTAGGCGGCGATCTGGAGTATATCGACGAGGTGACTCTGCTCAGGGCGCTGGAAGGCAGAACTGAGCTGTAAGTAGGAAAGCCTGCCTGTCAGGCGTTAGGAGATGCGAAAGAAATGGATAAGTACGAGTTTAACATAAAGGTTGAACAGATTAAAAAGCTGGTAAACAAAGGGGATTATGAGACAGCGATGAAGATTGCCGACGGAATTGACTGGAGGCGTGTGCGCAGCACCAGTCTTCTGGCGTCGATCTCACAGGTATATGAGAGAAATGAGGAGTATCAGGAGGCCAAGGATATTCTGCTTCTTGCCTTTGAGCGGGCTCCAAGCGGAAGAGGACTTCTGTTTAAGCTGACGGATCTTGCGCTCAGGGAGGGAAATGTGCCTGAGGCCGAGGCGTACTACAGAGAGTTCTGCGAGCTGTGCGGGGATGATCCGAGGCAGAATCTGCTGCGGTACCTGATTCTGGAGGCGAAGAAGGCGCCGCTGGATCAGCTGATTGTGTCGCTGGAGCGCTACTGCCAGGAGGAATTAGACGAGAAGTGGCTTTACAAGCTGGCAGAGCTTTACCAGCAGGCCGGCCGCGAGGAGGACTGCGTTCGTATCTGCGACAAGATTATGCTTCTCTTCGGACTGGGAAAATATGTGGACAAGGCCATGGAATTAAAAAAGAAGTATGCGCCTCTGACCAAGTACCAGATGGATCTGGTGGAAAACCGTGAGAAGTATGAGGAAAAGCTCAGGGCTGTGGAGGAAGAGTACAGCTCAGGGCGCCGCATAGACAGAGATGACGATCTGGATCAGGATTTTGAGCCCGAGGAAGACGAGGCGGAGCAGACTCACGGAAGACGAGGCGGACGCCGTCTGGACTCTGCAGAGCTTCACGAGGCGCAGGCAGAGCAGGATCTGGCCAATGAGATCTCCAAGATCCCGAAGGAGGAGTATCGGGATGAGGAAGATTCTGTGGGAGAAACGAGAGTCCTGGGAGATATCAGAAGAATGAACCGGCAGCCGTCAGATATGCAGGAGCAGGGCGGCGGAGACCCTGACAGGGAAGCACAGGCTGAGACTGGAACAACAGCCGGGATCAGAGCTGTAAGAACAATTCAGGCGGATAAGGCGGCAGCCCGTGCTGACAAAGAGGAAACAGGCCGTCAGGAAGGCTTCAGAGCCGGCCAGGGAGGAGCAGCTGCCTGGGCAGGAGACCAGCTTCAGGGGCAGAGCGCAGCGCCCCAGAAAGATACTGATGCGTACCAGGCAGAGAGTGCAGCAGCCAGGGAGAAGCAGATGGAACAGATTGCCAGAGCCTACGAGGAGGAAGAGGAGACGATTATCGAGGACTGGGATTTAGAGCCTGAGGAGAGTGAGAGCAATCATCTGATGATTGAGGCGGATGATCCTCAGAGCGGTCTGGCGCTGGCCCTTGATTCTTTAAAGAAAATTCACAGAGAACTGGGCACAAAAAATCCGGTTGCAAAAATCAGCGCCCAGAATCTGAACAAAAGAGGGATTTTCTCGGTGGCAGACAGGCTGGTGGGCAAGGATCTGATCGTGGAGCACGCCGCAGATCTGGATGAATTCTCCATCAGGGATCTCAGCGAGCTGATGGAGGCTGACAAGAGCGGCATGATTGTAGTTCTGATTGACACGCCGCTCAGGATGGAGCGCCTGCACAATGGAAACCCGGAGCTGGCAGATAAATTCCAGTATATCGGATGCCGCGCTTCTGAGAGAGCAGAGGATCAGGAGGAGCAGGAAGAAAAGAGAAGACAGGCAGCTGCATCGGCAGAGGCTGCCCGCCGTCAGGCAGAGTATGAGGCAGAGCAGGAGAGAAGGCGGATTGCCGAAGCTCAGGCAGAAGAAGAGCGCAGGAGAGAGGAATACGAAGCGGAGGCCGCCAGAAAGAGAGCAGAGCAGGAGGAATTAAAGCGCAGGGAAGAGGAGCGCCAGCGCGAGGAGGAACGCCGCCAGGCGGAGATTGATGCTGAGCTCGAAAGACAGCGCCTGGCAGAATATGCCGCTGAAACTGCCAGAATGGAGCAGGCCGCAGGCACATCCGGAGAGGCAGACAGAGAGTATAGCCGCTCTAATGACGGCTTCCGACAGGAAGACTATACAGAAGAAAGCGGTTACAGGGAAGAAGAGTATGACATGGCTGAAGACCGCAGAGACGATGACGGCTATCAGAATGGAGATGGATACTATCCCGGCGAGGGCTACCATACAGATGAAAGGCCTGGCTCTGATTATGAGGACGATTACCGGGACGAGGATGAAGAGGACGGCTATCAGGAGCCTTATGAGGATGAATGGGATAAGGACGGACATGAGGATGACTACGGGGAAGAGGGCGATGACCGCCAGATGGATGTGGAGGAATTTGCCCAGTATGCCTGCAAATATGCATCTGAAATTGACTGCAGCATCTCAGGAAAAAGTATGCTGGCCCTGTATGAGCGGGCGGAGATGATGGAGGAGGATGGCATTCCTCTGACCAGAGAAACCGCAGAAGATCTGATTGAGGAAGCTGCAGACCGCGCAGAGAAGCCTTCCTTCGGAGGATTCTTCTCATCTAAATATGACAAGGACGGACTTCTGATTTTAAAGGAGAAGCATTTCTTCGACTGATACAGAAGGACAATAGGAATCGAATACAGAAGATGCCCCATCTGCGGCCTGTACGGCCCGGGAGGGGCATTTATTTGATAAGGAAACTCTTTTGTGAAGAAAAATGGAGGACAGCTATGAACATCAGACTGATTGCCCTTGACCTGGACGGAACACTTCTGACCTCCGATAAGAGGCTTTCAGAGCGCAATAAGAGGGCGCTGGAGGAGTGCATCCGGAGGGGAATATATATCGTGCCGTGCACAGGGCGTACGTTCGAGGGAATCCCGAAGCCTGTCCGTATGCTCGATGGGATAAAATATACGATTCTGACAAACGGCGCGTGTATCCAGGATGCAGAGACGGGAGAGATCCTGGAACGGAGGGGACTCTTCTGGGAGAAGGCAATGCAGGTGATTGACCGGATCGAGGACTTTACTCTTATGTACGACTGTTATATAGAGGGGCGAGGAAAGGCGGACCGGCGGTTTCTTGACACCCTGGAGTACTATGAGATCCGGCCGGAAATCTGCAGGCTGATCCGGGAGACGAGAGATCCTCTGCCGTCGTTAAAGGACTACCTGGCAAAAAAGCAGCCTCTTCTCGATAAAATGAATATTTACTTTAAGGGATGTGACAGGGAGACGAAGCAGAGGGTTCGCCGGGAGCTGGCCGAAATAGAGGGGCTCGTTGTGACCTCGTCTATGCCCAACAATCTGGAGATTAACGGGGAGGGGGCCACAAAGGGGGACGCCATTCGCCTTCTCGCCGATCGGCTTAAAATTCCGGTAAGCCAGACGATGGCTTTCGGTGACGGGGAAAATGACAGAAGTATGATGGAGCTGGCCGGGGTCGGTGTGGCCATGGAGAACGGAAGCCCTCTGGCAAAAGAATGTGCATCATACATTGCGCCGTCTAACGATGCAGATGGGGTGGCGGAAATTATAGAAAGGCTGGTGCTGTAAGGAAGGAAATAAGGCCTGTTCCTTCCCTTGAAAGGAAGTTTAAATATGCAGAATTGGTTATCGATTGCAGCAGCTGTCTATCTTGCTGCCATGGTTTTAATAGGACATTACAGAGGATTTATACGGATGGCAGTCTCTGCTGTCGCCCTGGTGGTGACGCTGGTGGCTGTCAATATGGCTGTGCCCCAGGTGACCTCCTATCTCAGGAATAACACAGAGGTTTACCAGACTGTAGAGGAGGCGGTGCGCCAGGCGATTGGCATGGACGAGAGCGCTGATGCAGACACTCCGGCGGCCCAAAGACAGAAAATCGAGGAGCTGGAGCTGCCTGGGCTGTTTAAGGCAGAGCTTTTGGAAAACAACAATCATGAGGTTTACAGCCTGATGGGAGTAGACACCTTTTCCAGATATGTAACAGGATACCTGGTCAGCCAGATCATGAATCTGGCCGTCTATATTCTGCTGTTCATTGTCATTTTCGGCGCACTGGAAATCATTGCGAAATGTCTGGATATCGTGGCCCGGCTGCCCATACTGTCGGGGGTCAACAAACTGGCCGGCGCCGCTTTGGGCGGCGCGGAGGGACTGATCTTCCTGTGGCTTGCGTTTCTGCTGATTACCGCCTTTTCCACGACAGAGTGGGGAATGAATCTGAACCGGATGATAGAGTCCAGCTCCTGGCTGTCATTTCTGTATGACAATAACCTGCTGGCCAAATTCGTCATGTCGCTGATCGCCGGAATCTTTTAAGGCGGCAGGGGAAGTGACAGGCTGTCACAGAAAGCAAAAAAACTGTGATGAAGAAAGCTGTAATGAAAAAAGTTGCAATGAAGAAAGCTGCCTGCTTTGCGTGGAACCAAGTTCTTGCAAGGCAGGCAGCTTTTTCATGACGGTACAAGGCCGTGCAGTTTTGGCAGGCACCATATCCTGGTGACAGATACAGTCAAATTAAAAAGGAAAATCTGTGAATAAAAGGAAAAGAGCAGGAGAATAATAGCTGTATGGAATCGGAGGGTTCCAATGCCTGATGGAGAAGGGAGGGCAGCTAAAGTACAGAACAGGGCTAAAGAAAATTAAATAAACAATATATATTTTATATTCAATTAATACAATTATTCTGAAAAGCCTTTAAATTCAATTATTTTCCAGGACCACAAGATGTAGAAGCAGAGCAAAAAAATGGGCATATATGGTAGTTGGAAAGAAAACTCAAAAATTGTTTAAAAAAATGATACAAATTTCCTTGACAAGTTCTGCCTGCGGTGGTATAGTTTAGTCCAGCGTAAGACATACGCAGAGTCATCTGTCCTGAAAAACAGAGAACTTCTGAGGGGATATCCTCGAAGCGGCAGATGAAAAACAAATCTTAAAAAACTTCGTGAAGTAATAAGATAAATGCGAAATGAGTGATATAACTCACTTCGCATTTTTAATTTTTATAAGAAATTGATAAATGCGCCAGAGTGAATAATCACTCTGGCGCATTTATTTTTTTGCCTAAAAACAGAGGAGGTGGAGAGCAATGGCAACCAATAAGCGACCGAGAAAAGCGTACAAGCGCATCGGATTCGAGGACAGAAAGAAAATCGAAGCACTGAACGCACAGGGCAAAACAGTAGATGAGATGGCGATGGCAATCGGTGTCCACTCGGCTACCATGTACCGTGAACTCGCCAGAGGTGGAGAACCGTACAAGGCAGAGGTCGCACAGCATTCCATCTAACAGAGAGGAGCAAGTGGAATGGAAGAACTGGATATCAAGACTGCCATACAGATAGCAAAGATACTGGCAGCGGCCCCGGATGAAAGAATCCCCATGATACTGGATGTGTTCAGCAAGGCACAGGTTGACATCAACGGACTTGATGAACTGGCAGAATGGAGAGCACTGGACAAGCAGGCCGCACTGATTGACACAGATACCTTTGTAACAGAACTGACCAAGGGTAAGGAACTAGAGGACGGAGAATACCGCATCAGAGTTCCGGAGTTTAATCACTTCTGTAGCACAAAGGGAGTGAGTGCCAGATACGCAAGGAAGCACCTGTACGAAAGCGGAATGCTTCGAAGCAGCACTGACAATGGCAAAATCAACTACACCTGCCCGGTGCAGGCAACAGATACCAAAAAAACAGAACGATGCGTATGCATCACACCTAAAAACTGAATACCGAAGAAACACACTGGCAAGCATCGACCAGGATAAAAACCGATAGGTAGGAGCGAGCCGCCGCAGTAAATCGCTCCGGCAGCAGGACATGAGCCTGCATGAATAGCTGTCGTAATTGGGGTAGGGAACGCAGACCCAAGTAAAACAACAACGGTTCGGAGGCAGATGAGAAACACGCAGAGAGAGAATACCGAGAGCATGGATGCGTGGGTGCGATTTAACACTCGGTAGCGGGGAATGAAAAAGACCGCACTGCAGGCGACTAGTACAGCTACCCCAAAGAATACTCAGGGAGCATGAACGGAACAGTTACTCTTCAAAGCCTTGGAGAACCTGTTCCATGCCAGACCCAAGAAGCCTAGAGAGCATAATGAGGTACTGGTAAAAGTCAAGTAAGTATAAAGGAGAGAGCATATGAAACAGCCAAAGAAACTGACAAGGAATCAGAAAGAGATACTGGTCAAGAAGGGAATGAACCCAGATGACTATATGCTCCATTCAGAGGATGAGAAAGAGATGATTCTCTATAACAGGAAGGAAAAGAGACTGGAAGCAGTCGAGAAGTAAGCAGGAGGTGCATGACGATTTGAAACTCGGTAGGAGACAGAAGCGAATTCTGAAAAGAAAGCTGAAGCGCATAGCAGGGGATGTAGTAGCGGTAATAGTGGGAGCAGGAATGTTTGTCGGATTGTTTATCGCATGGGCAAACGAACCGATGCCGGACTGGAGCGAGTACATAGAGGAAAACCACATAGGCATGGTGCAGGTGGAAGGCTCGGACACATGGCTGACGCAGGAAGAATATGAACAGATGTGCAAAGAGCGTGACGCATACAAGGCAGCAGAGCAGGCAGAGGAACAATCCTACTACAACGCAATCCTCCAGAGCACTGAGACACCAGTACCGACAACGACCGCAGCAATCGGCAGTCTGGACTGGGATGCAGATGACTCCTACAGATTAGCGAAAATCGCCATGGCAGAAGCAGAGGGCGAGGACACCGAGGGCAAGGCACTGGTCATACTGGTAGTGCTGAACCGAGTATGGAGCGATGACTTCCCGGATACCATCGAGGGAGTGATCACAGAGGATACCCAGTTCGCAGCATACGAAAATGGAAGATACGACAGAGTAGAACCGGACGCAGACTGCTACCAGGCACTGGAAATGGTGCAGGTAGAACACTGGAATGAGAGCCTGGGAGCGACATACTTCGAGAGAACCACGGATGAAACCACATGGCACAACACCACACTGAAAAAATTATTCACACACGGCAACCACACATTCTACACGGAAGAGTAAATGAACGGTCGCAGGAAGGGGAAGCAAGCATGGACAATATAACAATGTCGCTCGGAATTTACTTCGAGGTAAAGGACGCAGAGATATATGGCGGAGAAGGCACAGTCGGATATGCAGCAACGATTGTAGATATTTCACTCAGCGGATTACAGAAGGCTGATTTCACGAAATACGCAGAGAGCCAGAAGGAAGGCATGGCGCAGTTCTGCCACGTCCCGGTTGAAAAGGTAAGAGTGATATCCAGAGACGAATACGAAGAAAACACGGACTAACAGGAAGGAAGTAACCAACAATGAAAATGGCAATGAAGGACGGACAGATACTCATAAGAGAAGCAGACAATGTCCAGTTCACAATCATAAAGAGTTGGGGAAAGATGAAGTGGAGCAGGCAGACGCAAACGCTAAGCGGACCGGCTGACATCGAACTACTGAACAGACTGGCAGGACTGGTAAACCTGCCGCCGTCCATCGAAGCAGAGCGAAAGAAGCTGAACGAAGTAATGGCAGCAGTCGACCGGGAACGCATGAACCCGAAGCCAGAGCCGCTCATCCCACCGCCAGTCAAAGTGTCGCCATTCACGCACCAGGTGCGAGGATACAACATGGCACTCATGACATTCGGACTGGTAGACCCACCGAAACCAAAGGAGGCGGAGAAGTGATACATATCAAGGAAACAGAAATCATCCCACTTCTGAAGGAAGCGCAGACAGAATACTCGCAGAAGATAACTGAGGGCGACCCAAAAGATGTGGAGATGGCAGAAAGAATAGAGGAAGCACTCACGCAGGCAATGGACATCGTGTACGACTACCAGAGCATTACAGATGAGTATAAGCGGATGGTTGAAAAATATGAGACAGAAGCACCAGTAATTAAAAGAGGTATGGACTTTTACTGCTGCCCTGCCTGCGGAAAGAGAACCTCCCGAAATCATACGCACTGCCACTGGTGCGGAAAGAAACTGGGGTGGTAAAGATGACAGATCGAGAAAAGAAAGAATTAATAGAAGCCGAGGAAACGATACTGCAGTTGTTCTTCGATGCGTATGAAAGAGCAATGAAGTACACAAAAGGCAATATCAACCTTTCACTCCGCATGGCAGCAATGCTCGTGTCAGCGATGGTTCACGACCAGACGGAAAGCAAGTCCTTTCAATTTTTGTGGCAAATGGGGAGGGATAACAAATGACGCAGGAAATAACAATGGGGTCTTTGTTCTCCGGGAGCGGTGGCTTTGAACTGGCAGGATCGATATTCGGAATCAGACCAATATGGGCAAGCGAGATAGAGCCATTCCCGATACTGGTAACCACAAAGAACTTCCCGGAAATGAAACACCTCGGAGACATCAATAAATTAAACGGCGCAGACTTAGAGCCAGTGACCATCATCGCAGGCGGCTCTCCATGCCAGGACATGAGCATAGCCGGAAAGCGTGAGGGTCTGGACGGTTCACGAAGCAATCTGTTCCGTGAGCAGATACGGATCATAAAGGAGATGAGAGAAAGTGACAGAGCAGCAGGCAGAACAGGAACGCAGATCAGACCGAGATACATGGTCTGGGAGAACGTGCCTGGAGCATTCAGTAGCAACAAGGGCAAAGACTTCCAGGCAGTCCTCCAAGAAATCGTCAGCATCACAGATGAAGAATCCAATGTACCTCTCCCTCCGAAGGGAAAATGGCAGACAGCCGGATGCATCATGGGCGACCATTTCACCATCGCTTGGCGAGTGCTTGATGCCCAATACTGGGGAGTGCCCCAAAGAAGAAAGCGTATCTACCTTGTCGCAGATTTTGGAGGAAACACCGCACCAAAAATATTATTTGAGCGAGAAGGCTTGTCTGGGAATTTTACGGAGAGCCGAGAAGCGTGGCAAAGAACTGCCGGAGATATTAAGACTGGCACTCATAAGACAGGCACAGATGATGTCGAGTGCTATGACATCAGCGACAGACGCAGGGTAGCTGATAAGAGCGAGGTATCGCCCACGCTCACAACAAAGATGGGGACCGGCGGTAACAATGTACCCATCGTATTAGAAAACCACCCACAGGACAGCAGAGTGACGATAGCAGAGGACGGTAATGTACCAACGCTAACCAGTCGCATGGGCACCGGGGGGGGGCAATGTACCACTCATCCTCAGCCAATCACATTGCAGATCAGAAGCGGATGTGAGGGAGGAGGTAAGGGAGCATTGATGCAGACAGATAAGAGCGCAACGCTCAGTACACACAACACGCAGACCTTATTCGACCCGATTCCAATAGCAGACAAGGCGACCCGATACAAGGGCGGCGGAGATACCAGAAACAATGACGGCTCTGCCAATGGACTTGGCATCGGAGAACCGGGAGCACCTGCCAACACACTCACGGCCGCAGACAGGCACGGAGTAGCCTGCTTCGCACAACAAGCAATCGGGGAATATGAGGAATCGGAGAAAGCCTCCTGTCTGAAACGCAGGGATTATAAGGACAGCACCGACCTCATTCTCTGGGAGTACATCATCCGCAGGCTCACACCATTGGAATGCTGTAGACTGCAAGGCTTCCCAGATAACTGGGCAGAGGAACTGGGGATAACAGAGCCAACGCAGGAAGATATCGATCACTGGCGAGAGGTGTTCCGAACGCAGATGGAAGCCATGGGCGAGAGCAAAAAGGAAAAGACAGACAACCAGATCTGCAAATGGCTGAAAGACCCGGAGAGCGACTCAGCCAAATATAAGATGTGGGGCAACGGCATAGCACTTCCGTGTGCAATGTTTGTGATGGAAGGCATTGCCATGATACTAAGCGAGGAGGATGCAGATGAGCAGAAATAACAGAGATTACATATCCTGTCGCAACCCCGCAGCAACCAAGCAGCAGGAGGCAGGTTGGAACAGGATGGTGCGAGATTTGGAGCACCGCAAAGCAAAAGAAAATCACAGGAAGGAGGTAAAAACCAATGGCAGAAACGCATAAAGGCTTCGGTCTGCTTTTTGAAATGGGATGCGGAAAGACGCTAACAGCAATCATGATAGCAGGCACGGCTTACCAGATGGGTAAGGTGGAAAAGGTACTGGTGGTAGCACCGACCTCCGTCTGCTCCGTATGGCCCAAGGACTTCGCAGAATTTGCAGACTTCAAGGCAAACATCAAGGTACTGCTCGGAGACAAGAACCGCAGGCTGAAGCTGTTAAACGATCTCGACAACTTCCCATTCAAGGCATTAAAGGTAGCCGTTATCAATTATGAATCCACATGGAGAGAAGGCATCTTTGACGCACTGTATGAATGGAACGCAGACATGATCATCTGCGATGAGAGCCAGAGAATCAAGAGCCACGATGCAGAGCAGTCCAAGGCAATGCACAAACTGGGCGACCAGGCAAAGTACAAACTTATCCTGTCCGGAACTCCGGTACAGAATAATGCAATCGACCTGTATAGCCAGTACCGCTTCCTTGACCCGACAATCTTCGGAACGAACTTCTATCAGTTCCGAAACAGATATGCCATCATGGGCGGATTTAACAGACACCAGATCGTGGGATACAAAGACCTCGACCAGTTAATCCAGAAAGAGCACTCCATCGCATACCGAGTGACCAAGGACGAAGCACTCGACCTGCCGGAGCAGACATTCCTGCAGAGATACATAACGATGTCGGCAAAGGAAAAAAACATCTACGACCGCATCAAGCGTGAGAGTTTCGCAGAACTGGAAAGCGGCGGGCAGATCAGCGCAACGACCGTGCTGACAAAGCTGCTTCGCCTTCAGCAATTCACTGGCGGATTTTTAGTGGCAGACGGCGAGGAAAAGCCGGAACTGGTCAGCAAGGGCAAGCTGAACGCACTGGAAGAAATCGTGGACGATTATGTGGTGGACGCAGGAAAGAAACTGGTAATCTTCGCACGTTTCAGACCGGAGATAGACATCATCGGGCAGATGCTGAAAAAGAAGAAACTCCGCTACGGAGAAATCTATGGAGATGTGAAACTGGAGGACAGGGGCGACATCGTCAAGGACTTCCAGACGAACCCGGAAACGATGGTATTCCTCGCACAGATCGATACTGCAGGACTGGGAATCACACTCACGGCCGCAGACACCTGTGTGTATTATTCGGTCAACTTCAACTATGCAGCATATAGTCAGAGCCTTGCCAGAATCCACCGTATCGGGCAGAAGAATGCCTGCACTTATATCCACCTCATCACAGAGGGAACGATAGACGAAGTGGTGCTGAAAGCACTGGCAAAGAAAGAGGATCTGGCAAAAACAGTCGTGGATACATGGAGGGATTATTTTTAATGAAGAAAGATATAGATGTAAAATGCTATGAATTAACACTGACACCAAATTATGTGTCAGATTGGACTTTTAATGATGCGCTTAGAGAATTAATCCAGAATGGCACAGACCAAGAGGTACTGGATAAGGAGAATAAGTTCCAGATCATTTACAACGGAAAAGAAAAAACACTCAGACTTGTAAATCAAAAATCTGTCCTTAAGATAAATACCCTGCTTTTAGGACGAAGCAGCAAAGCAAACAATGAGGACACAGTTGGACAGTTTGGAGAAGGGTATAAAATTGCTGCTCTTGTTTTGAACAGACTTGGGAAAACCTTCACGATTTACAACAATGAAAAAGGGGAAATCTGGGAGTCCAGATTTAAAAACTCTGAAAAATGGTTGGAAAAGATCCTCGCATTTTATGTGTACAAGCATGATACAGATAACTCTGGTTTATGTATCGAAGTTGGAAATGTTACACACGAGGAATTCAATAATTTATACAAGGTGTGGCTTCATTTGGAGAACTGCGATTATAGCAAAGCCGAGACAGGGTACGGCGAAATTATCTTGGATGAAGAATATGCCGGAGAAGTATATGTCAATGGATTGTTCGTGGATTGCAACAGTGATTTGAAATACGGGTACAACTTCAAGCCTAAATACATACGACTGGAGCGTGACCGAAAGACTTGCGATAGTTGGAATGTTGAAGAAATTACATCTCTTATGATTGCTGAAGCAATGGTAAAGGGAGACATTCCAATAGAGCAGGTTAGGAAAATGATTGAGGAACGTGCGGATGATGTATATCATTTTGAGTTCAATACTTACAAAAACGATGTGAAAAAAGTACAGGAAATGCTAATAGAATCGTTTGATAGTCAAAATCCACAGCCATACTCCATCCCAGTAGACTCACAGGAAGATGTGAAAAAAGTCAAAGCATATGGTGGAAATCCGGTAGTAGTTCCATCCGGAGTAGCGAAGCTGCTTAAAGAGGAAAAGGAAAAGCGTATTAAAACACTTATGGAAATACCATGCGCCAGTGTTATGACCTTAAAGGATAAATTCAATAGATGGTATGACATTTACGCTGAAAAACTTCCGCCAGAAGCGCAGGTGGAAATCAGAAACCTCATCGAAGAATTGGAGTGATTGATATGGACAAAATCGTAATCTGCAAGCAGTGCGGTAAGCCAGAATACTGGGGAGAAATGAGATGGCTGTCGGGAAGATGTACTTGCAGGAATTGTTACAAAGCAAACTGGCAGGACGAGAATCATTGCTTATATACATGGGATGATTTAGACGGAAAACGTCCAACAATGAAAGAGTACCAGGAACAGCAGGACGAGAGGTATCGTAATGGCAAAGATTGATATTTTTAATCCGGAAAGCAAATATGACATCCTCTACACGGACCCACCGTGGCAGCAAGGCAGGGGCGGAAAGAAAGCGGCCAGACCGAACAGCACCGGAACAACAGTACCATACGAGACAATGGACGTCCCCGGAATTATGGAACTGCACCGCTATGTCACAAACGAACTCATGAATGAAAAGCACAATGTATTCATGTGGACGATAGACAAGTACCTGCCGCAGACAGAGGAAATCATGAGCCTGCTTGGATATAAACTCCACGCAAGGCTGATATGGGATAAGGGCAACGGACCGGCACCCGCCTACACGGTGCGCTTCGCACATGAGTACCTGCTCTGGTTCTACAAGAAGGGGAATATCATCCTCCCGGACAAGGACAAGCGTGGAGCATTCTCCACGGTACTCAGAGAGAACAGCAAACGGCATCACAGTCAGAAGCCGGAATGTGCCTATCAGATGTTAGAAACATTTTTCCCACAAGCAAAGAAACTGGAACTCTTCGCAAGGGCGGAGCGTGACGGTTGGGACCAGTGGGGAAATGAATTATAAAACCAAAGGAGGAGCAACAACATAGAAACAGTCACAACATTAGATGACAAGGTCAGAGCTTTCAAGGTACTGCTCGACAAGAAAGATGAATTAGCAGAGCAGACCAAGGCAAACAATGAGGAACTCAAAAACCTCGAACAGGAAATCGCACAGCAGATGGTGGATGAGGAAAAGCCGGATACTACGGTGGATGGCTTCAAGTACAGCCTGCAGGAGAAAACGAGATACTCCAAGATTTCAGAAGAAAAGCTGATGGAAAAAGGTCTGGTATTCTTCGATGTCTTGAGAGAGCAGGGATTCGGACACCTCATCACGGAAAGAGTAGATCCACAAACCCTCAACTCTGCGATGAACAATCTGGCGGCCGAGAACGATGGAGAACTGCCGGAAGAAATGGCAGAGGTACTCTCCGTTTATTCGGAACTTAAGGTATCCAAGAGAAAAGCCAACACCAAGGCTCTGAACAGAGCAAAGAAAGCACAGGAGGTATAAAGATGGACTACGAACAGATGGAAATTGACATCACACTGGAAAGTGACCGTGACCTTAAAGAGAATATGCAGGCGACTGCCAAGTTCGCACTGGGGCAGATTATGGAGTATCAGCACCCGACCAAGGTAAAGAACCGCCATGAGGGATACGGCATCGCAGCAGAGGGATATGCGTCCCTGCAGGGCAAGATGAAATCCACCAAGACAGATATGGATGACCTCTTAAAACTCCTGCCGAATGGAGACGGCGATGTCCTCAATGTAATCGGCAGCCTTTACAATTCAGCGGTTGAGGTAGCTGTGGAGTCCATCAAACTGGCAGCGCAGGCACAGAGGATCATGGACGACCTCTACTACGGAGAGAGCGGAAAGCCGACACCGATGGAAGAATACATGGACGAGCAGGAAGCAGGAGCGTCAGAGGACGATGGCTTCGAGGAAGCAGACAATAACAAAGAAGATGTAGAGGAAATGGAGGAATAAGACATGGCAAAGAATGAGGTAGCAACAACAGATAAGAAGTTTGAACTGGTCACGCTGACCGGAGAACTGGCGGAGGCGATTGCAGAGGAAATGGACGGACTGGGAAGTATCCCATTCGAGAGGGCAAAGATTCCGAGCGGTGGTGGTCTGGCATTTGAACTTCCGGGAGAGACAGAGGACGAGCCTGTGATGAGCACGGAACTCACAGGAGTAATCCTCCACCATCATCCGGTAAACGCATACTGGGCAGAACAGTACAGTGGCGGAAACGAGCAGCCGGACTGCTCAAGTTATGACGGAAAGCAGGGAGTGGAACGTGAGACAGGAGAAATCCACGACTGCAGCAAGTGCCCGCATAACCAGTTCGGAAGTGCCGGAGCGGGAAAAGCCTGCAAGAACATTCACAGATGTTACATCCTGCAGGAAGGCAACCCTGTACCGATTATCCTCGCTTTACCGCCAACCTCTCTGAAATACATCAGAGATTACATCGGCAAGCGAATCCTCCTCAAAGGACTCCGCTGCTACGAAGCGGTAACCAAGATCACGCTGAAAAAAGAAAAGTCAGCAGACGGCATTACATATTCCAGAGCGGCCTTCACATTTGTTAGTAAGCTGACGGACAAACAGAAAGCCGAAGCCAAGGCAATGGCGGAGAATGTAAAAGCCATGGCAGGCAATATCCCGGAAGTAGACGAAGCAGACTACAACGCCGGAGCCGCCGTGGATGCGTCAGAGTTTCAGAATGTAGACGGAGACGCAAATCTGCCGTTCAACTAAGGCAGACCAAGCCAGGAGCGGAAACGCTCCTGGCATTATCCAAAGGAGGCACAGTATGCAGATATTATTTGATAACTGGACCGGCAGATACGATGACGAATGCTTAATGCCGGGAGATATCGTGGAAGCGGCTATGGTTTACAACTTTAGAGAGAACGCAGGAAACCAGACGGATACTATGATCCAGATGAGCGAGGTCGCAGACATCGTAGGCAATCTGCCAATCTATGGCACCATATACAAAGAGAACAGATACTCGCCATGGAAGTACGCAGGACAGTGCTATCCGGGTGAGTTACAGAATAGAAATCCGGCACTCATGCCGATGTGCTATATCTGCAGCAGATACAGGGCAGATACCAGAGAGGAACTGGAAGAAAACATCAGAGTGGCGAAGTGGGCAGCAAATAAGGTAGTCAGTGAAGGAAAGATACCGATTGCACCACACCTTTACTTTCCACGTTTTATGGATGACTCCATCGCCGAGGAAAGATACTTCGGAATGGAAGCAGGCAAGCGTCTGATGATGCAGTGCAAGGAATTCCTCGTAGTGACCGTGGATAATGTGATCAGCGAGGGAATGAATGAGGAAATCGACTACATGACGAACAAACTCATGATGCAGGGCAAGTCAATCAATTTCACAAGACTTGGACTGGAACAGGTAATACTTAGTAGATTGGAGCGATAATATGCAGCAGGCAGCGGAGGTCGATTTAGACCGTCTGGTAGATTATAAAACTGAATACTGCTCCGTTATCAAAAAGCACAAGATCACAGGCGACAACCTCACAGGTCTGTGTCCGTTTCATGACGACCGTGCCAATTCATTCTCGGTAGACTTAAAGACCGGAATGTGGCACTGCTTCGCAGAGGATGAGGGCGGAAATTTCGTCACATTTTATGCAAAGCTGAACGGACTGGATACCAAGGAAGCCTATAAGCAGATACTGGAAAAGTATGGAGCATTGAATGAGCCGCAGGAGAAACCAAAAGAGAAGAAACCAGGACTGGATCACTACACCGTGTCCCAGTATTCATTCGAGAAGCGTCTCCCAGAGGACTGGCTGAAAGAGCAATGCTGCCTGCAGACGAAGAAAGACCGAAACGGAGTCCAGTATTTATACATACCATACTTTGACGCAGAAAAAAATCTGGCACTGCACCGTAAGAGATACGGCGGAAAGCAGTTCCGGTGGGAATATGGAAAGACAGACAGGCTGTGTATGTATGGATTATGGCAGATAGAAGCCATAAGGAATATCGGATACGCAGCACTGGTCGAGGGCGAGAGCGATTCCCAGTCCATGTGGTACATGGGAATCAGCACACTCGGAATACCGGGAGCGTCCATGATGCGGGCAGACTGGGCAGGAGTCCTGCAGGATTTGAAACTTTACATCCATGTAGAGCCGGACAAGGGTGGGGAAGCATTCCTCGCAAAAGTCACAAGGGCACTCCGGGAAGGAAAGTTCGTAGGAGAAGTATACAAATGGAGCTGTCGAACACTCGGATGCAAGGACCCATCGGAAGTTTATATGAAGTATGGCAAAGAGGAAGCGTCCGAGAAGATCCGAAAAGCAATCAGCAACGCAGAGCAGATAGACATCGAGGAAGATAACATCCCGGAAGCGGTCGAGGGAGCACCTGTGAACTTAAGGCAGCCGGAAGGTTGGATTTATTCAGAAAAGGGAATCAGCGTGATCGATGAAAAGAAGTATGCACCAGTCATGGTATGCAGAACCCCAATCATTATCACGCAGCGACTGCGGAGCATGGAAACAGGAGAGGAAAAGATAGAGGTAGCATTCAAGAGGGATGGGCAGTGGCACAAGGCAATCTACCCACGAAGCACCATCTTCACATCCAGAGCCATCACAGCACTGGCAGACTTAGGATGCACCGTCACATCGGAGAATGCAAAGCACATCGTAAAATTCTTGGCGGCACTGGAAGCCGAGAACATAGACATCATAAAGAAAGCAGACTCCACAAGTACATTCGGATGGCAATCCGGAAAGCGGTTCGTGCCAGGGCATGACAAGGACATTGTTCTGGACATTGACCCATCGCAGAGGGGCATGGCAGCGGCATACTGCCAGAACGGAACAATGGCGGACTGGCTCAAAATGATAAAGCCACACCGAAGCAGAGACAAGTTCCGGTTCATACTGGCGGCCAGTTTCACAGCACCGCTCCTGCGGATCATAAAGCAGCGAATATTCTTCGTGTACAACTGGGGCGGTTCAAAAGGCGGAAAGACCGCAGCGCTTAAGGCAGCACTCTCCGTATGGGGCGACCCGGAAAGACTGATGGTAAATTTTAACGCAACACAGGTAGGCTTGGAGAGAACCGCATCCTTTTACTGCGACCTTCCGCTCGGAATTGATGAGCGACAGTTGGCAGGAAATAACCAGAACTCACTGGAGAAAATCGTGTACATGATCGCCAGTGGTACAGGAAAGATACGAGGTGCAAAGAGCGGTGGCATCCAGGCAACACAGACATGGAGAACCGTGGCACTGGCAACCGGAGAAGAACCACTATCAACAGAAACATCGCAGACAGGTGTAAGCACCCGTGTGCTTGAAATATACGGCGGACCATTTGACGATGAGAGGGAAGCCTCCGTCATGCATCAGCAGTCTGGAATGAACTGCGGATGGGCAGGGCCGGCTTACATCGGAATGCTCCTGCACACAGACGAAAGAAGCATCACGGAGAAATACGATGAAATGATGCAGTATGTATACCAGATCAGCAAAGGAAAGAGCGGATCACACATAGCGGGCATCGCAGCGGTGGCACTGGCAGACGCAATCATCGACACATGGGTATTTAATAACGGAGAATGGCTGAAACGGTACGAAAATGGAGAATTTGATACGGAATCAGCCAAAACAAACACGGAAAACCTGCAAATCGACCCGGAATCATGGGAAAGAGCCAAAGAGATGGCAAGGAACATCCTGCAGGAGCAGATGAACGCAGACACCGGAGATGTAAACGAGAATGCCACGCAGTACATCGTGGACTGGATACTGTCAAACAAGGACAGCTTCGGGGAGAAAGCCTTCGGAACGTGCCTTGGCATGATCCAGAACAAGAACGCATACATCTTCCCATCCATGCTGACGCAGGCACTCACGAAAGCAGGGTACTCATCCAGAAAGACACTGAAATACCTCGCAGATAAGGGTCTGATCGGAGTATCAGTCCTTAAGGACGGCAGTACCAAGAACTCCGTAACAAAATGGTTTAACAACCGAAACTGTAGATTTGTGGAATTCCACTTGGGCGACCTCGCAGAGGAAAAGGACCCATTACTGGAGGAGGAAGAAATCGCAGAGCAGATGAAACCGCAGCAGATGAATCTGCCGGGAATGGGTGACGGATGGCAGACCATACCCGATGAGGATGCAGATAAGCTTCCGTTCAATTAGTCACAGAATTTGCGATTTAGTCACAAAAACCATGGAGCAGAAAAAATTGTGTGACTGGAAATTATGTGACCAAAATCGCTAAAAAGTTATAAAAAACCTTAAAAAACCGCACACCTAAAATTAGGTGTTTAGTTAGGTGTTCGGTTAGGTGTTTAGTAAAAAACCCAGTAAAATCAAGGCTTTTAATAACATCTAAACACCTAAAACACCTAAATCACTATTTTTATTGTATTTACGGAAAATTGTGTGACTGCATAAAGGGTTAGTCACAGAAATCACTAAAAAAACATGGTGTATTTCAAAAATTAGGTGTTAGGTGTTTAGTAACCCCGATAAAGCCAGTAAAATCAAGGGTTTCACACCGCACACCTAAATGAACACGTAGGTGTGCGGTAGAAAAATGGAGCATTAGGTGTTCGGAGACAGAAAGGGTGGTGCGAATGGAAGATGAAAGCATCCAAAAGGATGAAGAAAAGCTGAAATCGCTACTGGAGACACTGAAAAAGAATGACGAGAATGTGCCAGAGGAACTCCTAAAGACCAAGTACAAGAAACCGTACCGGGAACTAAAGGATAGCATCAAGGAAGTAGCGGATCAGATCTCCGGCAGGAGAATCAGACAGGACATCGTTATAAAAAACGATGATGCCGGACAGGTTCTCATAAAGCAGATACAGGAAATGCTTGAGGAAAAACGGAGAGCCGGAACAGGCAAGGAACTCGGCAGGACACTCTACAAGGAATACAGTGTCGAGAAATTCCTACAGGTGGTGGAAGAAATCAGAATAGCAGTCTGGAATCTGTGGATACCTTACTGGCAACAACACTGTTGCTTATACGCAGCACCGGAGTGCTTCGATGAGGACGGACCGCCACCGAAGATTTATAACGATCTGACAAAAGAGTTCCTTGTAGACCAGGAACAGAACATCTGGGAGAAGAAACCAGAGTGGGAATCAGAACAGAGAATGATCATCACAGCCGGAGCGTGCCACATTCTGGCTGAGGGATTAAGAAATAAGGAGGAAGCAGATGGGATGCAAAGCAGCGATACCAACGGATGAGTACCACGGATGGGAGTGTGAAATAACAGAGGGAGCGTGTATGTTTTTACACCCAGACAGTAAAAGATGTGCCAAAGAATATGGCGAAGGACCAGATACAGTAGAACAGGAGGAGCAAGACAATGGATAACAGACAGGTAAACATCAACAGATTTGAAGCAGAGATGGCAAAGGTAACAAGAGACGGAGTGGACAAGCTGATGGCATTTATCAGAAAGAGTGATATGTACGCAGCACCTGCAAGTACCAGATTCCACCTTTCAGTGACAGGCGGACTGCTACAGCACTCACTCAATGTACTGGATGCACTGAGGGCGAACCTCACAAAGAACGATGACGGCACATACTCATACGAGGTCGCAGGAGTTCCGGCAGCCAGAGTGACAGAGGAAAATGTGATCATCATGGCACTGCTCCATGACATCTGCAAGACCTACTTCTACACAACGGAAATCAGAAACCGCAAGGTCAATGGAAAGTGGGAGCAGTACGAAGCATTCGCAGTAGACGACAAGATTCCATACGGTCACGGAGAAAAGTCTGTAATGATGATCGAGGAATATATGAAGCTTCAGCCAGTAGAAAGATATGCAATCAGATGGCACATGGGATACACCGAAGCCGACACCTTATCATTCAACAATGCAATCGACAGATACCCGATGATCTGGGCACTGCATTCCGCAGACACACAGGCAAGTCACTTCATGGAAAACAATGAGGGGAACAAGCTGGCATACGCAGACAACGGATCAGCGGAATACGCAGATCAGCCGACCATGCAGGAGGCAACCGCCCCGGTATTTGAGGAGGCGACACCAGTATGAGCATGATGGAACTGCTGTCCCAGATGAGAGAGCGAGCCAGAGCCAAGAAGCAGCGCAAAGGAAGCCTGCCGTGGTTTTGTATCATTCTTTCGGACAAATGCGTAGAGCCGGAAAAACCCTGTACTGAGTGCAGGGTTTACGAGGAACATAAAGAAGAAATCGAAAAGGAGATGGAGAGACATGATCATCAAGATTGAAGCAGTACCGAAACTGGTAATGGAAAATGGAGTAGAGAAAGTCGTCATGGGAGAAAACAATCAGCCAGTGTGGGATAAAGAAAGAGCACTTATCACAACCAAGGGCGGCAATTACCGCAGAATCGTCACACTCACAGACGAACTGGCGGCAGAGGTGCTAAAAGGACACCGATACTTCAATGCAGTAGAGAAAAACGGAAAACTCCACATCACAGGGAGAGTGTCCGCCAGATTTTAAGGAGGCAGACGATGACAGCAAAGAACGCAGAAGGGTATCCAGACCCAACAGCAGAGGAAGCAATCCGCCATGTAATGCGTGGCGGAAAACTGGATTATACCTCCTTCAGAACCTACGAGGAACTGCAAGACTACACCATAAAGCATAACAAGGGTATAAACACCAGAGAAGCGGCCGACAAATTCATCCGGGAGAAGATGCCGAAGGAAAGCTACTTCCAGAAGAAAATCCTTGACTGGATAAAAGACAACGCACCAAATGCCATCGCATGGAAAGAAGCAGCCGGCCCGTACTCCAGACAGGGAATCCCGGACATTACCTGCATCATCAATGGCAGGTATTACGGATTTGAGGTCAAGCGGCCATTCATTGGGGTACTAAGCAAAATACAGGAGCAGACGATAAAACAGATCCGCAGAGCAGGTGGCAGAGCATGGGTAGTCACTTCGGAAAAGGAAGTAGCAGAAATCCTGCTGCCGGAACTGACACAGAAATAGCAAGGGAGCAAACAGAATGAGAGTAGCAATCGAACCGAGAAAAGCAACTGACCGTGGCGGATATTACTGTATGCCGCTGAAGGTAAATGTGCCGACAGGACGCAAGGACTGGAAGCTGACCAAGTGCCCGGAGTGCGGTGCACAGTGTTGGGAACTGCCACTGGCAGAAGTAGCCAAGGCGCAGGGAGCAAAAGGACTCTGCACCATGTGCGCTTTAAAGAAGGGAGTGAGCGGAAGATGAACGATGATGAAAAGTGTTGCTGCGGAAACTGCCTGCACCACAGACCATCATGGGAAACAGGACATCTGAGCGGATGGCACTGCGATAACTTCATGGCAGACGCATACGGATGTGATACGGAGTACGATGATGGAGAAGAATGTCCAGATTTTGAAAGCAAGAGGTAGGCAAACCATGTGGAAGATTTTCATAGAATACGATGATAAAAGCAAATTGACGATAACCGGAAAACACAAGGATATTCCGGTAGAACTGGCGAACAAATACTACAGAGAATATGTGAAAAGTAGCGTATGCAATGCCACATATCAGCAGTATCCAAAGAAAGACCATAAACCAATGTCACTAGCAACGAAGATCATGGAACTTCAGAAGGGAGCGTAGCAATGGGAGAAAAACCATTAACAACCGAGGAACTGCGACAGATGGCAGGACAGCCAGTGTGGTGTCCGGATGAGGAAGCATACGGAATTGTGATGTGCGACAAAATCGGGCAATGGGCAGGAATTCCGTTCTTGCACGGAGTATGGTACGGGGATGGCAATGGCTGCGGTGTGGAATTTAATCATAATATCATCAAGAGAAGGCTGAGATGCTACAGAACGATCAGCGAGAAAGACATCCCGAAACCACTCATACAGAAAGCAGCATTCGGAGATATTGTGATGGTATGCCCAAACTGCGAAAACGCAGCCGTTATCAATCCATACAGAAAAATCAATCCATACAGAAAAGACAGGGAATTATATCCGCACTGTCCGTGGTGTGGGCAGAAATTAAAGGAGGCAGAGGATGAGACTGAAAAAGAAAATCAGCAGGCAGAGTAAGATATTCAAAAAGGCAATCAATGCAAAGTGGGCATTCTACTGGGCAAAGTTTATGACAGAAGCAGCGGCCATCTGCAGGAAGTACACGCATGAGGTAATCGAAGGCAAGGGAACGGATCATGAATATACACACGCCTCATGCGATGGTTGCCCATTCAATGTGGAGAAGTTCGGGGAGCATAAGATATGCGGGTGCGTATTAAGCGCACCGGACGACTGGGATGAGCCGAAGGTAATCGGTCATGTCGTCCGCACAATAATCCATGAAATGGCAGGTGGCAAGAAATGAACGAGAACGAAATCCGTGAGTACGCACTCATGAAAGCAACATTCAAGTGGCTGCTGATCGGTATGCTATGGCAAGGATTAGAACTGTGGTTCTATGGAGCAACCAGACCGAGTAACGAGGACACAATCATCGGATTTTTCCTCTGGTATTACATCGTGAGATGTGAATGCATGAAAAGGGGAGTCTGGTGGAAAAGAGGTGGAAACAATGGCAAAAGGTAAACCAAAGCGTAAGCCATTCGGGATGAATTCCAGTCTGGCGGACGCAACGCAGGTAATGAGACAACTTCCGGTGTCGGCAATGCTCTCGTCCATTGAAATGCAGATAAACATCCTGCAGGAGCGTGGAGTAGAGATACGAGACTGGGAGAACAAAGACCGGGTACTTAAGCAGGTAAGGATACTCGGCGGAAAAGCATACTTCCTTGCGGAGGACAAACCCAGGGATTAGAAAGAAGGAAAACTATGACACCAGACAGCATGGCAAATGGGGTAGAAGAACAAAAACTGCTTCTCAAACAGTACCTCGGACAATATTATTATGCCAAGATGAAAAAGAAGCAGTTGGAAGCCAGACTTCGTACTTTCAGAGAAAATATGCTCGGCACAAAGGGGATGCAATACTCCCCAGTGCCACGCAGCCAGACCAACAGCGTAGGAGACGGACCGGCAACGCAGGTCATCCGTGAAATGGAGATCGAGGATAGAATCGAATCACAGAAAGCAGAGATGGCAAAGACCATGCTGAATGTGATGAAGATCATGGATTTTTTACCAACGGACTCCACGGAACGAAGCATACTGGAATACAGACACATTGACTGTTTGAGTTGGAAGCAGGTGTGCAAGGAAGCAAACATGACAAGGACCCCTTGCAACAAATACTACAACGCAGGAATTGACAAGCTGCTTACATACAAAAAAGTACAGTCAATTTTACAGGAATTCGCCTCCTCCCAAGAACCCTCAAAGCCTTGAAATTGCTTGACTTCGGAGTAGGGGGGGGGGTAGAATTGTAGTTGCAAAAAGGCTTATTTATAGCCAATTTAGCACAAACAAAATTCTACCCCAAAAGGAGGTCTCTTATGAAAGAGAAGAAGCGAAAAAAGGTCGGCATTGTACTGATCGCAATCATTGTTTTATGCATCATCGGAATAATTGCATCGCCAAGCGATGATAAAAAGGATGATAGCAATCCAAGGCAGACAGAGCAGCAGAATACTGAGGTCACGGAGCAGGCTTCGGAAACTACCGAACCAAAAACAGAGGAAAAAGACGAACCCGCAGAAATTGATGGAGTAGACATCATATTCTCTGACACAGTAAGAAATGACAAGACAGGAAATTGGAGACTGGCAAAAGTTACAGGGGATAAATCAGCAGAGGAATACGCAGCGGATTATTATAAGCAATATTTCAAGGCGGATAATGAAGTCCATGCAGTCGTCAATTTCACGCTTAATACCACAGCCTGCATAACCTGCGTAGGAGATACGCTCAATGTTAGAATATACGAGCACATCAAAGACGAAGAACAGTATGCGGAGAATTTATTCACAGGCACTAAGTACGCAGAATACAATGTGGATAAAAACACAGGAGATGTGGAAAAGGTGGAATAATTCAAGGCTAATATATTGCAGAATATCAAGCCGGAAATTTTACCGGGGAAAATTCCGCAAAAAGAAAAACAGAACATCGAAAATTCAAGCCGACTTTTGGAAATCCGCATTCGGAATCCAAGGGCCGGCTTTTACTGTATGTACAGAACGGATCATAAATAGCAAGCCTAAAAAAATAGGGCACGTATATAGGGAGTGTACAAGGCCCGCATATAGCACCCCCATATATAGGGCAGGTATTACCCCAAGAAAATAAGGCAGGCAAGACACAGGGGGTACAGGGCACACCGTAGCACACACCCACAGGGGTAGGGAGAGCAGGGTTAGGACGCACCCGCACACCACAGACACAGCACCACGCGGCCACACCACAGGCAGGGCAGGCAAGGCACAGGGCACACCACAGGACAGGGGCACAGCACCACACAGAAGCACAGCACACAGAAGAAAGCACAAGAGAGTACACAAGAGTACATCGAGGTGTGCTATAGTAGTAGCGTGGAGCACAAGGGGACAGACCACACGGTCACACCCAACCACTCCACTTGCTCCCCTCAGAGAGGACATGGCACAAGGCATCAGAGCCTGCGCTGTGTCCTCTTTTGCGTGCAGGCGGGGCACGGCATCGCCGTAGGTACTACCCAGACCCAAAATGCAATGCGGGGCGAGGAAGGCGCGGCTTTTTTGCCGATAAAATAAAAAAATTTTTAACCATTTCGTTACGCAAAGCGGGAAGGAGGCTTGGAAATGGACCAGAAACTGAGAACTGAACGCAGGAAACTGGCTGACTTAAAGGCAGCAGAATACAATCCAAGAAAAGCACTGACCCCGGACGATGCGGAATACCAGAAAATAAGGCGGAGCATTGAAGAATTCGGATACGTTGACCCCATCATCATAAACGAGGATGGAACTATCATAGGCGGCCATCAGAGGGCAACCGTCCTCAAAGACCTCGGATACCAGGAAGTGGACGTGGTCGTGGTGGCTCTGGACAAGCAGAGAGAGAAGGCTCTGAACATCGCACTGAATAAGATTACAGGCGAATGGGATGAAGTGAAGTTGAAAGACCTCCTGCTTGACCTCGACCTCGGAGATTACGACATATCACTGACAGGCTTCGAGCAGAACGACCTCACGGAACTGGTGGACAAACTCGCTATCGAGCCGGAAGCAGTGGACGATGACTTCAATGAGGACGAAGCACTGGAGCAGGCGGAAGCCGAACCAGTAACCAAACTCGGAGATGTGTGGCTACTGGGCAGACACAGGCTCATGTGCGGAGACAGTACATCGCAGGATGACATGGCGGTTCTGATGAATGGAGAAATCGCAGACCTTGTCGTCACTGATCCGCCATACAATGTCAACTACGGAGACAAGGCAGAGATGCTCGATGAGTACCTCCCTGCCAAAGGACACCGCAACATCAATCACATCAAGAACGATAATATGGACAACCAGAGTTTCTATTCGTTCTTACTGGCAACCTACCAGAGTGCCTACGAATTTATGAGAGCCGGGGCAGCAATCTATGTATTCCACGCAGAGAGTACCGGGCACATATTCAGACAGGCATTCCTTGACGCAGGACTGAAACTCGCCCAGTGCTTAATCTGGGAAAAGAACGCATTCGTCCTTGGCAGACAGGACTACCAGTGGAGACACGAACCGTGTCTGTATGGATGGAAAGAGGGTGCGGCGCATTACTTCATCAATGACAGGACACAGGATACCGTCATTCTGGAAGATGATATAGATTTCAGTGCCATGAAGAAAAACGAACTTGTGGCATATCTGGAAGAACTCCGCAGGAAAAACAGAGATCAGACCTCTGTTATTTACGAAAACAAACCGACAAGGAATGACATACACCCGACCATGAAGCCAATCGCACTGGTCGGAAAATTCATAACCAATTCCAGTAAATCCGGATGGAATGTACTGGATCTGTTCGGTGGAAGCGGCAGCACCCTCATGGCCGCAGAGCAACTGGGAAGGACGGCATTCATCATGGAACTGGATGAGAGATTCTGTGATGTGATCGTGAAGCGGTGGGAAGATTACACCGGGCAGCAGGCAGTCCGAATCCCGGCAGAGGATGTAAAGTAGAATGGCAGAGGAACAGCAGGGCGGCTTCTACCGTGTAGAGGTCATCGCTTCTCTGTTCGGAGTAACGGTGCGAAGGGTGCAGCAGCTTACTCAAGAGGGCATCATATCAACAACCAAGACCAAAGAGGGGAATCGGTATGAATTAGCACCTACCATTCAGAGGTATGTCAAATACCTTTCAGACAAGGCATACGGAAAAAGCAAGTCCGAAAAGGAAGCCGAACTGAGGGAACAGAAACTGCAGGCAGAGATCGCCCTCAAGGAATCCCAGGGAGAAATGCATAGATTAAAGACAGAGATCGCATCGGGTAAGTACATCGACATCGAGGAAGTGAAGATGGACTATAGCCGATTTTTTGTTTCATTCAAAAAGTTTGCATTATCCCTGCCGAGTCGACTATCCGGCAGAATCAGCGGTCACTGCGACCCGATGGAGATTCGCTCGATAGAAAAGGATCTGAACGCAGAAATCATCCGGTTATTAAACAGCTTTGTGGTGGCAGGCTGCACACCGGAAGAAATGGAAAAGAAAAAGCGTGGCAAGAAATCCGTATCGTAGATACGAGGTCACAGAATACCAGAAGGAAGCCTTAAAGTTCCTACAGCCACCAGAGGACATCACGGTATCGGAGTGGGCAGACAAGTACAGGGTACTGGATGCCAAGACCTCTGCAATGCCGGGACCATGGCGGACAGAACACACCCCATACCTTAAAGGCATCATGGATGAGTTCAACAATTATGAGACAGAGGAAATCGTCTACGTGAAGCCTACGCAGGTAGGTGGAACAGAGTGCCTCCAGAACATGGTAGGTTACATCGTCCAGCAGGACCCTGCGCCGACCATGATCGTATATCCGACAGATACGCTCGCAAAATCCATATCGGAGAACAGACTGCAGCCGATGTTCAAAGCGGCACCGGAACTCCGAAAGAGGTTTGATGAGAACTCGCAGTTGCAGGAATTGCAGTTTGATGGAATGTATCTGACACTGGCAGGCTCGAACTCCCCATCAAGCCTTGCGAGTAAGGCAATCCGCTTCCTGTTTCTCGATGAGGTGGATAAATATCCGGGGGCATCCAAAAAGGAAGCCGACCCGGTCAGTCTGGCAAGGGAACGAACCAAGACATTCCACAACAGGAAGATATTCATCACAAGCACACCGACACTGAAAACAGGGCATATCTGGAAAGCCAAGGAAGATGCAGACATAGAGAAGCACTACTTCGTTCCATGTCCGCACTGCGGGGAATACATCGAACTCAAGTGGAAGCAGATACACTTCCCCAAAGAGGAAGGGATGAGTTACGCAGACCGTGCAGAATTCGCAACCTATGTATGCCAGGAGTGCGGATGCGTAATCACAGACCAGGACAAGCCGGAGATGCTCCGCAAGGGAGAGTGGCGGACGGTCAAGGAAAACACCAAGTTCGTCCGCAAGGTAGCATTCTGGATGAACACCCTATACTCTCCATTTGTTCGCTTTTCGGAGATTGTAAAGGAATTTCTGGACAGCAAGGATGACCCGGAGAAGCTGCAGAACTTTGTCAACTCATGGCTCGCAGAGCCGTGGGAGGATACCAAGTTAAAGACTAACGCAGACCTCGTCATGGAAAGACAGACCGAGTACGAGGAACTGGTAGTGCCGGAGTGGGCAAAACTGCTCACGGCAGGAGTCGATGTACAGGAGAATTGCCTATACTGGAGCATCAGAGCGTGGGGCAATTACCTCACAAGCCAGAACATAGCACATGGGCAGGCTTTCTCATTCCAGGAAGTCGAGAGAATCATGAACCTCGAATACCAGATGCCGGATAGCACACCACTGGTCGTAGCACTGGCACTGATCGACTCCGGTAATGACGCAGATACGGTGTACGATTTCTGCGCCAACAATTCAGAATGGGCACTGCCAAGCAAGGGTTCATCAAACCCGATGCTGTCGCACTACAAACTGTCCAAGGTAAATAAGAGCGACAGCAAGGCATACGGCATGAATCTGGTACTGGTAGACACCGGAAAATATAAGGACATGATCGCCGGACGAATGCAGAAAAAGAACGGTAGCGGATCATGGATGGTTTACCAGGGATGCGACAGAGAGTACGCAGAGCAGGTAACTGCGGAACATAAAGTGAATGTCAAAATGGGAAACGGCAAGGTCAAACAGGAATGGCAGCAGAAAACCTCCCACGCAGACAACCACTACTTGGACTGCGAGGTATACGCAACAGCAGCGGCAGACATCCTCGGAGTACGAACCCTGCATCTGAATGAGATACAGGAAAATGAGCAACCAAAGAAACAGGAAACAACCCAGTACACCCCGGAGGAACACTGGATCAGTCAAAACGAAGGGTCATGGGTATAAAGGAGGCAGAGCATGGCAGCAGTAGAATCCAATTACAATGCTTCGGAAATGCTGACCGAAGTAAATAATGCCATTTACGCAGTGCTCGTAGGCGGCCAGTCTTACAAGATTGGTACGAGACAGCTCACCCGTGCCGACCTTAGCCTGCTCTACAAGTTAAGGAACGACCTCACAGCACAGATCGCAGCAGGGGGTTCAACCAGTTTACTGGATGATACCTATGTCGCAGTATTTGATGGGAGGTAGGACATGAACTGGTTAGACGGAATTATAGGTTTTATATCACCGGAGTGGGGAGCACGCAGGGAAGCATGGCGGCAGAGTCTGACTGAGATGAGAAACTACGATGCAGGCAACTATGACAGGGGCAATGCAAACTGGAGGGTACTCAACCAGTCGGCGGAATTTACGGACCGGTACAGTCGAGACAATGTCAGAGCCAGAGCCAGAGACTTGGAGCGAAACTCGGACATGATGAATTCAGTCATCGGAGCGTACAAGCGAAATGTTATCGGTGGCGGATACGCACTGCAGGCAAAAACAGGAAGCGACAAGACCAACGAGATCATCCAGACAGCATGGAAGAAATGGTGCAAGAAACAGAACTGCGATGTGACCGGAACGCAGTCCTTCACGCAGATGATGAGAATGTGCGTGAAGCGAAAGAAGGTCGATGGCGGAATCCTTATCGTAAAGAGATACACCAAGGACGGATACCTCCCATTCAAGCTTCAGACATTCGAGGTGGACGAACTGGACAACTCGCAGATGCTCCCGAAGAAAAAGGGGAACAAGGTAGTCGGTGGTATTGAAATGAATGAGTATAACAAGCCGATGGGGTACTGGATCAGACAGTATTCCGTGGACGGAATGGCACTCTCGAATCCCGTATATGTGGATGCGAAAGATGTCATTTTTTTATACACAAAACACCGCCCATCGCAGGTGCGTGAGATGTCCGATATGAGTCCGACAATCACAAGAATCCGAGACGCTAACGAATTTATGATAGCCGTATCGGTCAAAGAGCGAATAGCGGCCTGTCTTTCGGTATTCATCAAAAAGCAGTTACCGACAACCGGAATCGGTCGTCAGAACGGCAGCGTACCGGGACCGCATCAGGACTACCAGGGCAAATCCATCGCCCCCGGTATGATTAAGGAACTCAATGCCGGAGATGAGATACAGGTCGTAAACCCGACCGGACAGGCAACGGATGCAGCGAGTTACATCAAGCTGCAGCAGAGACTTGTCGGAGCAGGACAGGGCATCAGTTACGAAGCCACAAGCCGTGATATGTCAGAGAGCAACTACTCCTCAACCAGACAGGGCATCATCGAAGATGACATGACCTACGCAGAGGAAAAAGAGATGCTGATGGAAGTCATGGACGAAATATATGAAACCTTTATTATTTCGCTGTGGCTCGCAGGGGTACTGGACGCAAAGGACTTCTGGGATAACAAGGATAAATACTTCGAGCACGCATGGATCACAGCACCGAAGAAATGGATTGACCCTCAGAAGGAAGCAAATGCAAACAAGATTGCTCTGAACACAGGACAAAAGACATTCAAGCAGATTGCTGCAGAACAGGGCCGTGACTGGAAAGAGCAGATAGATGAAATGGCAGAGGTACTCGAATACGCAAAGGATAAGGGTATCGACTTAGGAGGTGTGATTTTTGACCAGACAGCAGCAGAACTCTACGAGGATGAGGAAACACCTGCCGACAATCCTCAGCAGACAGACGGAAACCAAACCGGAGAAGAAACAGGGCAGGAATCAGAAGAAGGCGATGGAGCAGAGGAAGAAGGAAAAACAGACGACTAGGGAACTGACAGTTAATTCTATCAGAGCCATGGAAGGAGAGGGGAATGAGCGAAAGTTCATTCTTTCCTTTTCCTCTGAAGAACCATACGAGAGATGGTGGGGAACAGAAATCCTCGACCACTCAGATGGAGCAGTAGACCTTACACGATTAAATGAAATTGGTGTGCTGCTCTTTAACCACGACCGCAACCGTGTCATTGGAAAAGTAAACCGGGCATGGATTGAGGACTTGCGTGGAATGGCAGAGGTTGAATTCGACAGCGATGAAGATGCAGACCTCATCTATCAGAAAGTCAAAAGCGGAACGCTGAAAACAACGTCCGTAGGCTATCAGATAGACTCATGGGAGGAAGTAATGCCAAACAAACAGTCAGCAGATGGCAGGTTCACAGGACCGGCAGACATCGCAAGAAAGTGGACACCTTACGAAATTAGTATCGTGAGCGTGCCTGCGGACCCAACGGTCGGTGTAGGCAGGGAACTGGAGGAAGAAACCGAGCAGGGAACGCAGAGCCGCTCTACAGACTGGTTCGAAAGGCAACTTCAAATAAATAAAAATATCATCAACCAAGGAGGTAACAGACGATGAACAAAAAGCAGCAGAGACAGCAGAAAATGCTCCGTCAGCAGGAAATCGTAAATGCCGCCAAAGAAGCAGGCAGAGATCTTACTGCGGAGGAGCAGACAGAGTTCGACTCCCTTCAGAGAGAAATCGAGAGACTGAACGGAGAGATTGAAGCAGAGGAACAGCAGCAGAGAGGTATGAATCCGCCTGCAAACGCACCTCCGCAGAATCCGGCAAACCCGGAAGCAGACACCCAGAGAGCAATCCAGGAAGAAAGAGCCAGAATCCGCTCCATCACAGAACTCTGCGGAGAGTTCGGAATGGAAGCCAGAAGCTATATCGAGAGCGGTGCGACACTGGACTCCGTAAGAGAAGCAGCACTGGAGCACGTAAGACAGCACGGTGCACCGATTCCGGCAAACGGTAGAGTGAGTATCACAGAAAGTGCCGAGGACAAGTTCAGAGCGGCAGCAGCAGACGCTATCGTGATGAGAAGCGGGATGGAACTCCAGAACCCGGCAGACGGTGCAAGACAGATGATGGGAATGACGCTCCGTGACTTAGCCATTGAGTGTCTGACCAATGAAGGACAGTCCGGACTCAACAGAAGATCCTCTGATGAACTCTACGGTATGTTACAGAGACAGTTCTACAATCCGACAGCAGCGTTCCCTGCTATCCTCGACAATGCCATCAACAAGGCATATGTGGAAGGACACAAGACTGTAGCCGTAACATTCGACCAGTGGACAAAGAAGGGAACTCTTAAGGACTTCAAGACCCACGACAACAACTACTTAGCAGGACCGGTAGGCGAGTTCCTCGAAGTGCCGGAGGGTGGAGAGTTAAAGCATGATGTGTTCGGAGATGAGAAACTCCCGACCAGAAAGCTGAAAACATACGGCCGCCAGTTCACGCTTACAAGACAGGCATTCATCAACGATGATATCGATCTTGTAACCAGAATTCCTGCCAAGTACGCAGCGAGCGCAAGAAAGACCCAGAATAAGCAGTGTTACCAGATCCTCGTAAACAACCCGGCGATTTATGACGGTACTGCATTATTCAGCAGCGCACACTCCAACTTACTGGCAAAGGGTACAGGAATCACGAAGGAAGCCGTGCAGGGAATGATCCTCGCACTCCAGAACCAGACAGACCAGTTCGGAGAAGCAACTATCATCAGACCTGCAATCATTATCGTGCCGAGCGGATATATGTTCGATATGTACACGCTGTTCTACAGCCCGACAATCAGCACATCCGGCAACACACAGGCAGTGAACCCGCTCTACAGATACAAGGACAGCATCACGGTAGTGGAAGATCCTACAATCAACGCACTCTGCGGTGGTTTTGGAAATGTAATGCCTTGGTGGTTACTTGGAGCAAAGGACGACACAGACTTCATCGAGGTTGACTATCTGAACGGACAGGAGATCCCGACAATCAGAAGAATGGAGACTCCGGGCACATTGGGATTCGTATGGGATATCTACCTCGACTGGGGTATCAGCGTCATGGATTACCGTGGAGCAATCAAGAACCCTGGTATCGAAGTAAAGAACCCGATTGAGTTAGCATAACAGAAGGAGGATGCAGCCATGAGCAAAGCAAGTTACTGGCAGAGAGGGGAAACCCTCGATTATAAAAATACTGGATCATCCACCATCGAAGCCAATACAGTCGTAGAACTTACTGGCAGAGTGGGTATCGCAGGAACTGACATCGCACCCGGAGCAGAAGGCGACCTTCATGTGTGCGGTGTTTTTGAGTTCGATAAGACTGGAACGAACGAGATCGCATTCGGACAGCCTGTTTATTTCGACAAGACAGGCATCACAGACGCAGCGAACAACGGAGAGACTAGCGGAAGCAAGGTCGCATACACACCTGCAGGTTTCGCAGCCAAGGCAGCGGCCGCAGGAGACGCAAAGGTACTTGTAAAAATTGGATAAGGAGGTGCAGCCATGGAACTGGTAGCAACATACCCTATCCTTTACAGATCACACCAGTATGAAGTCGGAGACAGCCTCCCGGCAGACGATGAATCAATGGTGCAGGCATGGCTTGACGCAGGAACAGCCGTGTGGAGCGAAGGCAAGCAGGAGAAAGCGAAAGCGACTCCTGCCACCGCCACAGCAGGACTGGCAGGGGAATCCAAGAACGGAGAAACCCCGGAGAATGCAGTCGGCAGAGTGCCAAAGACACCGACCCGAAGTAAAGGGGCGAAAAAGAATGGTTAGAAAATCATTCAAAGAAGTCATGAAGGACGATGTGAATAACACCTTCATGAATGTGGATGAATTCGCAGATATGCACACCGTGGACGGAAAAGAAATCCCGGTTCTCGTAGATGACAATGAAATCATCGAAAGAGAAAAGAAGATGAAATCCAACATGGACGGTGTGTATGTGAAGCAGAAACTAATCTATGTCAAGGCGGATGACTTCGGATCACTGCCTGCCATCGGTCGGCAGATTGTCTTTGATGGAAAGAGGTACATGGTAACCGATTCCACAGACGAGGGCGGAGTATACACAATAACCATGGAGGCTAACAGGACGAAGTAATGGGATTGCAGAGCGGAATGATAGAGTTTGAAGTCGACCAGACTCAACTCCAGAGGATAGAACTGAAACTGAAGGACATGAAAGCGAAAGCACCGCAGGCATTGAAGAATGCCGTGAATGCTACCGCCAGAGATGCCAAAAAGGATCTGGCTGACAAAGCCAAGGAAACCTATGCGGTAAAGAGTCCAAGGTTTAAGAAAGCTATCGCCCAGAAGAACGCAACGGCATCCAATCCGACAGCCACTCTGAAAATTACAGGGGCAGTGAATGAGTTGGCGGACTTCAAGTACAAAGACAATACTTCAACAGATGCGGCCAGAGGTAAGGTACTGAAAGCAAGTGGACTGAAAAGTCTGCAAAAGGGTAACCTCAAGGCTTTTATTACCAAATTCGGAAGTGGTCATGTTTCTGTAGTTCAGAGAAAAGGAACATCAAGGCTGCCACTTAAGAAATTACTCAGTCCGTCCATTCCTACCATGGTAGGAAACGAAGCCAAGGTATATGGCATCGTAAAGCCTAACATAGAAAAGAACCTGCAGAAGAACATCCAGAAGCAGATCGACAAAATACTGGGAGGCAAGTAAATGACGGCGCAGATTTTACAGGAAGAACTTGTAAAGGAAATAGGGGTTATTTTTAGGGATGACCTCTTCAAGGATTCCGCAGGGGAGTACATCAAGATGAATGTCTATGAGCAGAACCTCCCCATCAGACAGGACGAAGATGCACCGGACCCGATTCCGTATGTGATCGTCCGAGTGGAAACAGGGCAAGCCAAGGGCGGTGTAGAACCGCAGGAAGTGTTCGTCACACTGCTGATCGGATATTTTGACGATGACGCAGGAAACAACGGACACAAGGGTGTCCTTGGAATCATCCAGAAGATACAGGAACGGTTCATGAAAGAACCAATGCTCGCAAAGCAATTCTATTTTATGAATGATGAGCAGCACCCATTCGACTGGGCACTGCAGGACGAAGAATCATTCCCTTACTTCTTCGGAGCAGCGAGCATGACATTTGCAACAGCAGCAATAAGGAAGGAGGATAGATTCGCATGAGCGAAGCAAAGACAAAAGCAGTGCAGGCGGAAGCCAAGCAGGAAGCAAAGACGGTAGCCAAGACACAGGAAACGATGGTGTATGCCGGCCCGACAATTCTGGGAGTGGCAACACACAATCAGTTCTTCAACAACGGACTGCCGGACGGATTGAAAACCGCAATGGAGAAAGAACCTGCGATTTACAATCTGGTCGTGCCGATCAGCAATCTGGCGGCCGTGAACGCAGACATCGCATCACAGAGCGGTGCCGCTTATGTATTTTATAAAAAAGCAGCCGAGTATAAGGCTTAAGGAAGGAGAGAAAAGCAATGGCTTACAATCATGGAGTAAGGGTAAAAGAGCAGGCAACGAGCCTGGTCGCACCCGTTACAGGAACAGCCGGACTGCAGGTAATCATCGGAACAGCACCTGTGAACCTCGCAGCCGACCCGTACAAGGCAACCAATGTACCGATGATCGCCTACAGTTTCAGTGAAGCCGTGGAGCAGGTTGGATACAGTGACGATTTCAAGAATTACACGCTCTGCCAGAGCATGGACGCTTGCTTCCGTGTTCTCAATGTCGCACCGATTATCTTAATCAATGTGCTCGACCCGAAGAAACACAAGAAAGCAAACGAGGAACAGACCGTGAATGTGGAGAAGATGCAGGCAACAGTAAAGGTGGCAGGCATCCTCGCAGATACCGTAGAGGTAAAGGCAAACGAAGCCACACTCACAGCCGGAACGGACTACATCACGACATTCGATGATGACGGATACCTTGTGATCACATTAACCGCAGGAGGCAAGGGTGCATCAGCCAAGACCCTCACAGTCAATAGCACAAGCATCGACCCGACTGCCGTAACAGAGAGCGACATCATCGGTGGATACAATGCAAGCACCGGAGCAGAGACTGGTATGGAGTTAATCCGCCACATCTATCCGAAATTCAGCATGACACCGGGTCTGCTCTTAGCACCAGGATGGACGCAGAAGCCGAATGTAGGTATCGCCCTTGCAGCAAAGTGCGAGGAAATCAACGGAGTATTCACTTGCGAATGCATCCTCGATATCGACACCGCAGAAGCAACCAAGTACACAGACTGCAATGACTGGAAGAATAAGAACGGATACACCAACAAGCACGCAGCACTTCTCTGGCCGCAGGTAAAGGTCGGAACGAAGCAGTATGCATATTCCGCTATCTTCGGAGCATTGACAGCGTACACAGACGCAAGCAACGATGATGTGCCGAACCTCTCCCCTTCCAATAAGCTGATCGGAATTACTGGTCTCTGTCTGGAAGATGGAACAGAGGTAACACTGGATCAGCCGCAGGCGAACCTCTTAAACGGACAGGGAATCATTACCGCAATCAATGATTCCGGATGGAAGTCATGGGGCAACAACACAGCGTGCTATCCGGCGAATACAGACCCGAAAGACAGATGGTTCTGCTGCCGTAGATTTTTCTCATGGTGGGGCAACAGCTTCATTCTGACCTACAAGCAGAAGGTCGATGAACCGGGCAACTACCGTCTCATCGAGTCCATCGTAGACAGCGAGAACATCAGAGGAAACTCCTATGTATCACAGGGCAAGTGTGCAGGGGCGAGAATTGAATTCAGCGAGGACGAAAACCCGGTAACGGACATCCTCAACGGCAAGATCCAGTTCCACCAGTACCTCGCACCGTATGTACCTGCAGAGGATATCCTCAACATTTTGGAATTTGACCCGGATATGTTATCCGCAGCATTAAACGGAGGTGAATAAGAATGGGCGCATTAGGTATTCCCGGAGTTATTAATAACTTCAACCTTTACAACAACGGAACAGCACTCGTGGGTCTGACAGGGGAAATTTCCCTGCCGGACTTCGAGGGAATGACCGAGACACTGAGCGGTCCCGGTATCCTTGGAGAAATCGAGGAAGTAATCATCGGACAGTTCGGAAGCATGGAACTGGAGATTCCGTTCCGCATCCTCGATGAGGACGCATTCAAACTCATGTCCCCGGCAACTTCGCTGAATCTGACACTCAGAGCCAGTGAGCAGTTCACAGTCAAGAGCACAGGTGGTATTGACTATAAGGGAATGAGAGTAGTTGTACGTGGACGACAGAAGAAACTCACAGGCGGCACCGTGAAGCAGGGCGGAGCGATGGACGCAGCAGTGACAGTGGAGATCACATATATCATGATTGAGTTGGACGGAAAGCAGAGAATCGAACTTGACAAGATCAACAACGTTTACAAGGTCAATGGTGTGGATTTACTGGCAAAAATCAGAAAGCAGTGTTAATCAAGGAGGACGAGCAAGATGGAAAAAGAGACAAAGAAAACAGAGGTAGCAGTAGAGGTATTGGACAAAGACGGAGAAGTGATCGAGAACGAGTATACGGTAGTTTTTAATAAGCCGTACACATTCGAGGGCGAAACCTATGACAAAATCGATCTGAGCGGACTGGACAATCTGACAGCAGCGGACATGATCGCAGCAAATAAGATTCTGGACAGAACCGGATCATTCACATTCCTCCCGGAAATGTCCTTGGAGTATGCGTGCATCATCGCTGCCAAGGCAACCAAACTTCCGGTGGAATTTTTCAAGGGATTACACCCGAAGGAAGCAGTCAAGGTCAAGAACCGTGTGACAGCTTTTTTCTACGGAGCGGAATAAGTCCAACTGACGGTGCAAACCTCCGGAAACTCGCAATACAGTTATCAATGACGTTACGGACCGGGATAGATTTCTTTCTATCTCTGTCCGTTTTTGAATTGCGGGAAATAGCCGAGGAGGTGGCAGACATTGGCAAGCAGCAGCAAAGAGCAGGAACTCGCCATTAAAATCGCAGGCAAGGTCGAAAACTCTTTCAAGCAAAGTCTCGGAGTAACCGAGGACGGATTAAACAAAATAGCGAGCGTTGCTAAGAAAGCCGCAGCAGTGGCAGCCGCAGCATTCGCAGCCGTTAAGGTCGGAGACTTCATATCCGGTGCGGTTGATGAGTATGCGGAATTTGAACAGGCAATGGCAAACACCTCTGCTATCGCAGGGGCATCTGCGGACGATTATGCGAAACTGTCTGCTGCGGCCAGAGAAGCAGGTAAAGCGACAACCTTCACGGCTTCGGAGGCGGCCGATGCCTTGGGATATATGGCACTGGCGGGATGGAATGTGGAAGAAAGTACCGCAGCCTTAACACCAGTGCTTAAACTCGCAGAAGCAACGCAGGCAGACCTTGCTACCACCAGTGACCAGGTAACAGATTCTATGAGTGCCATGGGAGTTGGAATAGATGACTTACAGGGATACCTCGATGTTATCGTAACAACCAACAACAAGGCGAATACCACGGCGGCAGACCTTATGGATGCATTCATCGGATGCGGTGGTGCAGCCAGAGCCGCAGGTATGAACTACAAGGAAACCTCCACAGCACTCGGAATCTTGGCGAACAACGGTATCAAGGGCAGTGAAGCAGGTACAGCGTTGAACTCAATGCTTGTACGAATCAGCACCAAGGACGTAGCACAAAAGGCATTCAAGGATTTAGGTGTCGCAGTTTACGACAGTTCCGGGGAAATGAGGAACATGAGGGATATCCTCGTGGACCTAAACGGTGCAATGGCAGGAATGACGCAGGAGCAGAAAAACTCCTATATGTCAGCAATTGCCGGAACGAACTACTACTCACAGTTTGGTTACTTACTGGACGGAGTAAAAGAGGGAGTAAACGGCTCTGCATCAGCATGGGATGAACTCGCCGGAGCAATCGACAATTCAACTGGCGCACTGGATGCAATGGATGCAACAGCGACCGGAACATTACAAGGCGCACTGGCACGATTCCAGTCGGCAATCAGCGACCTAAAGATAAGCATGGTAGAGGACTTCGGACCGTATGCGATGCAGATCATAGATGCGGTGGCATTGAAAATCCCGGATATTACGGCAGGGTTCAGCGAACTCATTCAGAAACTACCAATCCAAGAATTCATGAACGGAGTCGGTCAGATGGCAGGCGGTGTTCTGGATTTTGTCGGAAAGATAGTGGACGGTCAGAGTTTCTCCGAAGCATTCTCGTCAACACTGTCGGAAGATTTCGGTGTAGAACTGCCCGGAAGTGTACAGACATTCCTTGGAGTGATCCAAAACCTGTGGGATGATTTCCAGTCATTCATTGGATGGATAGGAAGCACCGCTGAAGCAACACTGGGCGGATTAAAAGATACAATCGCAGAGCATGAGCCACAGCTACAGGCAATCATGGATTTGTTATCAGATGTGCAGCAGAAATTCTCGGAAGCCTTCGGGGGCGCAAGTGATGATGCAAGCAGTCTGGTAAGCGGAGGACTTCCGGCACTGGTCGGGGCACTCTTGGATGTACTGGGCGCAGCGGCAAATGTACTCGACAAATTCGTGGAATGGAAAGGTTTTATACCTACCGTGACCACACTGGCGACAGCCATCGCAGGATTTAAACTTGCGAAAACAGCGATAGAAATCGCAAAGGTTACCAAGGCAATGACACTGCTTCGGGTAGCCAAGATAAAGGATAAGGCGGAAACAATTTATCTGAATGCCCTGTATGCGAAAGACGCAATAGCAAAAGGGGCGAGCACAGCAGCCACAATCGCACAAAACGTGGCAACAAAGGCAGCAGCAGCCGGACAGTGGCTCTTAAATGCAGCAATGTCAGCCAACCCAATAGGAATCGTTGTAATAGCCATCGCAGCACTGGTGGCGGGATTTATTGCACTTTACAACAAATCAGAGACATTCCGAAATGCGGTCAATGCCCTGTGGGATGCCGTGAAGGGTGCGTTTACCAAGATCGGTCAGACCATCGGAAATATCGTAAAAGCGGTTGGCGAAAAATTCACGGAGATAAAGGAAAAAATCGGCGCAGTCTGGGATGGCATAAAGGAGAAAGCAAGCGCAGCGTGGGAAACCATAAAGAATATTGTCACGGTCGGGATTATGCTGATCGGGCAGATCATCAGCGCAGGAATTCAAATTATAACCCTCCCGTTCCGTTTCATCTGGGAGAACTGCAAGGACGTCCTTATCGCAGCCTGGGACAAAATCAAGAGCGTTGTGTCCGGGGCACTCGATGCCGTGAAGGGATTTATTTCAGATAAGCTGACCGCAGCCAAAGAGACGGTGTCCAATATTGCAGACGGAATAAAGGACGCACTGGGAACAGCATGGAGCACGATCAAAGATACGGCTTCCAATGCCTGGGAGACAGTGAAGAATACCGTCAAAGAAAAAGCAGAAGCAGCAAAGACAGCGGCTGCGAATGCGTTCAATGCCATGGATGAAGCGACAGGTGGAAAACTGTCTGCTATAAGGGATAAGGCAGTGGAGACATGGAACAATGTCAAAGATACTGCCGGAACAGTTATGCAGGCAGCCAAGGACACAGTCAGCGAGAAACTCGGCAATATGAAAGCGGCCTACGAGGAAAATGGCGGTGGCATCAAGGGTGTTGCTGCAGCAGCCATGGAAGGAGTCAAGGGTTACTACACATCTGGACTCACATTCGTGGACAATCTCACAGGCGGAAAGTTGTCAGCCATCAAGGAAAAATTCACATCCAAGATGGGAGAGGTCAAAGCGAATGTCTCGGAGGCATTCAACAATGTCAAGGACACAGCCGGAAACCTCATGGAAATAGCCAGAGCAAACGTGGGCGAGAAACTCGATGCCATGAAATCTGCGTATGACAGCGCAGGCGGAGGCATTAAGGGAGTAGTCGCAGGAGCGATGGCAGGTGTGCAGAGCACCTTCTCCGGTGTCATGAGCACCGTGGACAGTCTGACAGGCGGAAAACTGTCAGCAATTCAGAATTCATTCACGAACAAACTGAATGCAGCCAAGAGCACGGTCACAGGTATTCTGGACAGCATCAAGTCAGCGTTCAGCGAGAAACTGGAAGCAGCAAAGAATGTGGTATCCGGAGCGATAGAGAAGATAAAAGGCTTCTTCAATTTCTCATGGAGTCTGCCAAAGCTGAAGCTGCCGCATTTCTCAATCAGTGGAAAATTCAGCCTGAACCCACCAAGCGTGCCGTCATTTGGAATTGACTGGTATAAAGACGGTGGTATTATGACAAACCCGACTGCGTTCGGATTTAACCCGAATACCGGAAACACCATGGTAGGAGGGGAAGCCGGAGCGGAAGCAATCGTGCCTCTTACCCAGTTATGGGAAAAGATGACCTCAATCATCAAGAGCGTGATCGCAGAGAGCCAGAACGGTGGCGCAGGCAATGCACTGTCGGCACTGGTGGATAAGGTCGGGGCAGCAATGCAGGGAAGCACGCAGACACCAATATCCGGTCTGCTCGACAGACTGAGTGGCGGTGGAAACGAACCGCAACCTGCAACAGCAAACGGAGCACCAATAAACTACGCACCAGTATATAACTTCAACGGCGCAGCACCTACGAAGGATGATCTGGTGGAAGCAGAGCGTATGTCACAGGCGGAATTCAATGAAATGATGGAGCAGTGGCAGCGTGACAACGACAGAAAGAGGTTCTAAGGAGGCGAGAGAATGACAGGCACATACGAAACGGTGCAGGGCGACACATGGGATAAGATAGCATACCAGGTCTACGGAGACGAGAAGTATGCAGGATACCTCATGGAGAACAACCGCCTGCTACTGGAATACCTGGTATTCCCAGGCGGGGTCGCTCTCGCCACACCGGAACTGACAGACGAGGTAGATGAAGATCTGCCAATATGGAGGGATTAAGCATGGACCCAAGGAAAGCAACCGCCTCCGTTTCATATAACGGAAAGCGGATCGATACCAAACTCGCAGAGTACCTCCAGTCATTCAGTTACACAGATGTTGCATCGGGAGAGAGCGACAGCCTCTCCCTCAACATCAATGACAGAGACAGGAAGTGGATCAAGTCATGGTTTCCAAGCAAGGGAGACACTATGGCGGCCACGATTATTATGAAAAACTGGAGCAAAGAGGGAGATACGCAGAAATTAAGCTGCGGGTCTTTTGTGATTGATGATTTCAGTTTTTCTGGAACACCAGTCAAGCTGAAACTGGAAGCGTTGGCACTTCCGGCAGACAGCAGCTTCAAGGAAACACAGAGAACAAAAACATATGAGAAAACAACCTTGGAGAATATCGGACAGGAAGTCGCAAAGCGGGCGGGCATCAAACTGTACTATGAAGCACCAAGGATACCAATAGAAAAGGTGGAGCAGAGCGAGAAGGATGACTGCTCATTCTATAACGAGTTGGTAAAACTCTACGGCTTCGCCATGAAGATATATAAAAACAAAATCGTGGTGTTTAACGAAGCCACCTATGAGAAAAAGAAATCAGTGGCAACGCTGACGGAACAGAACATAGAACCGAACTGGTCATGGAACACAAAATTGTGCAGAACCTACACCGGGGCGAAATATGAGTACACCAACAATGATAAGAACCAGACGATAAAGGTCGAGGTCGGTGGCGGAAACAGGATACTGAAGGTCACGGATGCAGCGAGCAACGCATCGGAAGCAGAGCGCATTACACTGGCAAAAATCAATGAAGCCAACAAGGGCGACACAACCATGTCGGTAACAATGACCAGAGCCAACAGGAAGATCATAGCGACCTCCTGCGTGACCATAAAAGGCTTCGGAAAATTGGACGGCAAGTACTATGTGGAAAAGGTCACATGGGATATCGGAAGCGGATGTAAGCAGAAACTCGACCTTCGGAGAGTGGCGGATCGCTTCACGGATGCCAAATCATCGACCAAGGCTGTGGCAAAGAAGTCAAAGACGGAGACAAAGTCCTCCACAGCGACTACCACGGCAACGAAGTCCACAGGAACGCAGACACCAGTAAAGGGCGGAAAGTACACACTGACCACTACGAAAAAGGGTTACTACACCGCAGCCGAAGCACTGGCAGGCAAGGTAACTGGAGGACACCCGACAGGTACAAGACGACCTGGAACATATACGATATTCAACATTTCACAGGGTATGCTGAATCTAACGACCAAGGCAGGAGTGCCGGGGTCATGGATAAACCCAAACTAAGGAGGTGGAGAGCATGGCAGCAGCGACAATCAGACTGGGGAAGATATCCTCAATCAATTACACAGCAGGGAAAGCCAGAGTGGTGTATGAGGACAGAGACGACTCCGTGACAAGCGAGCTTCCATTCCTCGCCCTGCAGTACAACATACCAAAGGTAGACGACCTCGTGGTCGTGGCTTGCTTTTCCAACGGCACGGTGTCCGGGGTCATACTCGGACCGGTGTATAATTCAGCGAACACACCACATGAGGGTGGCGCAGGCATCTTCCGGCAGGAGATGAGCAACAATGTGAATGAAGCAGTCATGTCCTATTCAGAAAAGAAGCAGACAATAATCCTGCGTGCCCCGAAGATAGAATTCGAAGGGTACGGATACGAGGACAAGCCGTATGTGACACTGGAACAGATAAACGATGCGTTCTCGGACATTGATGATAACAAGACCGGGATATCCAACCTGCAGGATGACACAGCCAAGACAAAAGGAAAGCCGTCCCTGCAGGCACAGTTGGACGCATTGGAAAAAAGAGTAAAGGCACTGGGAGGTTGATGGGATGGGAAGAATAGGAAACTTTGGAAAACTGATCGTCTTTGAAACGAGCGACAGCAGAATCCTCAACTTCACAGACTACCAGAGAACCATATCAGCAAACTGGGCGAAGCATGAGCGCATCGGGAAAAAGCCGCAGTCAGAATTCCTCAACCCAGAACTGATGACCGTACAATTCAAGGTCGTACTGAACGCACAGCATGGAGTGAAGCCATGGAAAACATTCCACGAAATCACAAAAGCAGTGCAACAGGGAAGAGTGGAGAAACTGGTCATCGGAAACCATGCCGTAGGGTCGAACAGGTGGAAGATCACACAGGCTACCCAGTCAAACCTTGTTGTTATGGGTACTGGGGAAATCCAGAAGATGGATGTCAATCTTTCATTGGAAGAATATCTGTAGGGAGGGCAGCGGAATGACAATAGACTTAAAACACATAACCGTAGCCTTTGACTACGCAAGCGGGGACATCGCAGATATTAAAAGATGTCTGGAATGCTTATACCAGACGGCAGAGGGAACGTGCCCACTTGACCGGGAATTCGGTCTGAACACGGACTTCGTAGGGATGCCGATAGATGTGGCAAAGAGCCAGTTCGCAGTGGAGATCATCGACAAGACGGACCGGTACGAGCCAAGGGCAACAGTAAAAGATATCAACTTCTCATTCAATGAGGATGGGCAGTTGCAGGCGGAGGTGGTAATAACAAATGTCTGACACAATCCAAAGCGTAAAAGACCTCCCAGAGGTGTCGTTCATTGACAATGACACACTGGAAGCAATGAAAACAAGAATGGTGGCAAACTTTGAGAGCGAATGGAAGCGCATCACAGGACAGGAGATAACACTCTCTCCTTCAGATCCGAACCGCATCATGCTATATGCCATCGCACTGGAATTATACCAGGACGAACAGTACATAGACAGAGCCGGAAAGCAGGACTTAATCAAATACTCCTACGGCGAATTCCTCGACAACCTCGGAGCAGGCAGGGGAGTAACCAGAAAGCAGCCGGCCCCTGCGGAAACAACACTGAGGTTCACTCTTTCAGAGAAGCGGCCTGCAACCGTAGGCATACCGGAAGGAACAAAGGTCACGGACGGCAACCTCAACTACTTCGCCACAGTAGGATACGAGGAAATCCCCGCAGGGGAAACCTATGTAGATGTGAGAGCACTCTGCACCGAGAACGGAGTGGACGGAAATGAACTGCTGCCGGGGCAGGTCAATGTACTGGTTGATTTGATACCGTATGTGGAGAGCGTAAGCAACACGACCAAGACAAGCGGTGGAGCAGACCTCGAATCAGACGAGAGCCTTGCAGAGAGGATATTCCTCGCACCAAGCGGATACAGTGTCGCAGGACCGGACGATGCATACAAATACTGGACAAAGACCTACAGCCAGACCATCGGAGATGTAAAGGTAACCAGTCCGAACCCGGTAGAGGTAGAAATCCGTTTCATTATGACGAACGGAGAACTCCCGACAAAGACTGTCATAGACGGAGTGGCAGCATACCTGCAGGATGAAAACATCCGCCCGCTTACCGACAAGGTAACCGTGCTCGCACCGGAGACGGTCAAATTCAACATTGCATTCACATACTATGTAAATTTGAGTGACCAGTCCAAGGCAGGAACTATACAGGCGGAGGTGGCACAGGCGGTGGCTGACTACATCGAATGGCAGACCAGAACCATCGGCAGAGATATCAACCCTTCAGAACTCATGAAACGGATCGTGGCAGCCGGAGCAAAGAGGGCGGAGATAACCTCTCCGGTATTTACGACCGTGCCGGATACCAGTGTCGCAAGGATAGGAACGCAGACCGTGACATACGGAGGTGTTGAGAATGATTAGTTTATATGACGGACAGATCACAGACCTCCTGCCATGGAAGATAGCACAGAGCACTGAGGTGCGCTGCATATCCTACGCAGTGCAGCAGGAACACCAGAGGATGCTCCGGCTGGCAGCGCATACCAGAACTATGGCAGTCATTGATGAACTGCCGGAGCGGATACTGGATGTACTGGCGGTGGAATTAAGGACACCATACTACCAGGAGAGCATGAATCTGGAAACCAAACGCAACATCATAAAGAGGACGCTCCTGTGGCACACCAAGGCAGGAACTCCGAGTGCGGTATCAGAACTGATAGAGATTGTATTCGGGGAAGGCAGGACAGAGGAATGGTTCGATTACACCGAGGGTCCATACACCCCCGGAACATTCGACATCATAACCAATGCCAGAATGACAGAGGAAATGGCAAATTACTTCCTCTCCATCATTCAGAGAGTAAAGAACACCCGCTCCCATATCCGCAGGATACTGGTGGAGCGAGAAATGGAGATGCATGAGACAGTGGCATCCGGGGTGGTCAGCAGTCCGAAAGAACAGGTGCTGAACCACCACCAGACCACAAACGATTACACCATGCAGGAGACGGCTGCATCAGCCGTAACCTCCGCACCGTCCAGAACGGTAACAAACCACCCGGAAGGACGCACCGGAGATATCGGCATGGAAGGGAACGCTGCAGCAGGTGCAGTAAGTTCCCCGCATGAGACTATCGGGAATAATGTCAACCCACGCACAGGCACGCTGTCTGGCGGTGTGAGCGGTTTTGCAGCGATAGTGGTAAGAAACACCAAGACCACAATTCTAAACGGAGCACAGCGAACACAGGCAAGCGTACACGGCACTGTGCCGAGGATGGCAGTGGGAATGGCATCACATTCCAAAATAACAACATAAAGGAGGAACAACGATGGCAGGAGTATTCAAAGAAGCAGTGCTGACAGCCAAAGGAATCGCCCTGCTCGCCAAGGCACAGGCAGGAAGATGCACAATCAAACTGACCAAGGCCGCAACCGGAGACGGATCATATTCAGATGGCGAAGCACTCACAAACAGAACTGCTCTCAAATCCAAGAAGCAGGAGTTCGCACTGATTACAGTGACGACCCAGAACCAGTCCAATGTATATGTGAAATTTATCATCACAAACAAGCAGGACACCGGAAACCTTAAGAATGGCTATTACGTGAAAGAGGTCGGCATTTATGCACAGGACCCGGACGAGGGGGAAATCCTCTACGCACTGGCAGTCGGAGTCGCAAACCAGTGGGATTATATGCCCGCTTACAACGACCTCCTCCCGTCCACGATTACCATGGACTTCTTAACCGAGGTCGCCAACGCAACAGATGTAACTATCGTAACACCAAACAGTATGTACCTTTACGACCAGACCACTGGGGATAAGTATGTGCTTGGTGTGGATAAAGGACTTTTATACTACGAGGAGGTAGAGGAATAATGGGAAAGACATACATCGCAGACAAGGAAACCCTCGACAAGTGCTATGCGATTTTATCCGCAGACGGAATCTATGGCTTTATTGAGCACATGGATGTTTTAAGTCCGACAGCACGAATCGAATACATCGGACAGAACAAAGACTTCACTCCGATTTCACTCAACAAGGACACCGGAACAATGACACTCAACAGTTGGGCAGACTTCCCGATCATCGTGGCAAATAAGCCGTGGATGGTAAGGGCAGACGGAACACCGGACTACAGACTGGATGAGAACGACTACACCAAGAAAGAGGACGGCACTGCTTCGGATGTTTCCAACACAAGCTACAACGGCGGAGCGTTCTCGTGGCTTGCCAAGATTTACAAGCAGGAGTATATGCTCGGCAATGACCGTGTCGTTAAATTCTCCATGAGGGAAAGAGACGGATTCGAGCCTGTCGGATTTAAAGACCCGAGCAACAATGTACTGGAGGGTGTATGGATTCCGATGTTTTACGGTTCAATCCTCGGAGCAGATACCTCCACACCAAAGATGGTGTCTCTGGCAGGATTGCAGCCTTGCTACAATAACACCACGGACAAAGAGCATACCGCAATCGCAAACTTCTCAAGCCGTGCAGCATTCCTCGGTGGCGGAATTGTTCAGACAATCACTGACCTTCTGATCATGTTCGCAAAGAGCACGAACTCACAGGAAGCATACGGCTATGGAAATTCAAGCGGATACGATGCGAGCCTTGCGCCGACCAACGGAGTGAAGCAGAACGCAGTCGTAGGTGGCGGACAGTTCTACGGAACAAAGGATGCGAAGTCACTCAACAAGATCTTCCACTCCATCGTCCTTGGAACATATCAGCAGTGGATGCGTGACCCGTACACATTGCTCGTGAATGGCAGATACAAGGTCAGCAAGAACTACACCTACGATGTGACCGGAGCAAAATACCAGGATACAGGCATCAGCCTTCCGAAGATGTTCGAGAGTGATGGAAGCACACAGAAATACGGTATTTTCTATCCGCATAAGTACCAGACCGTTCCCGGCTTCGGAGCAGTTCCGGTTCATCCGTGCAAGGGAAGCACATCCACTGGCGGCTGTGACGGATTATGGCAGAATGTCGAGATTGTGGCGGTCGCCCGTCGGTTCGGTAGTTGCTCCGACGGTACGCCTGATGGTTTGCGCTGCTTGGGTGTGGACAACCCTGCCGGGGATGCCAACTGGTACCTCGGGGCCGCCGTCCTTCTTTTACCACCTGTCGGGGTCGCAGCGTAAGCAAGACACCGTGATAGGGGGTCTGGGGGTCTGCGTCAGCAGAATTCCCCCAGTGGAACAAAATCGGATTTTAATAGCGTAAGGAAGAATAACAGGGGCGCAGGACTGCGTCACCTCGGGCGGTCGCCCTTCGGTTCGGTAATTGCAACAACGGTACGAATGATGGTTTGCGCTACTTGAATGTGAACAACACTGCCGGGAATGCCAACTGGAACATCGGGGCCGCCTTATTCTATCTTAAACGGAATAACAACCCAAAGCAGTCCTGCTTCCTACACCGCTGACCTTTGAAACAAGGTTTACTCACCATTACTGGGAAGATGAGTGGAAATGAGTCCGACACAGGACGCACGGTAAAGCGGTCGCACCTGCCGTGCGTAGGAGATAGAAGAAAAAAATATCTTATAGGAGTACTCAGCAGAATGCGAAAAACACACACAGAAATCCATCTGCGTAATGAACCGAAACACGGTCACAAAGAGTACAAATATCTGTATCAACAAATGCTGAAGGATGATGTCATTCGGAAAGCATATAAGAAATTACGCAAAGGAAAAACCAAGAGAAAAGAGATCCAGTACATAGACGCACACCTCGATGATGAGGTGCAGAAAATATACGACATGATCCTAAACACAAAGCCGGAGGGAGTGGACGTCCCACACCCGGAACTGGCATACAAACCAAAGAAAAGAACCCCGAAGATCATCTTCGAACATGGGAAAAGACGAAAAATTTATATGCCGGAAATCCATGAACAATGGCTGCACCACATCATCGTTCTGGTATTAGAGCCGATCATCACAGCCACAGCCTATCCATACTCCTGCGGTTCGTTCCCAAAGCGTGGAGCACACTACGGAAAGAGACAGATAGAGCGGTGGCTTTTGCATGACCCGAAGGGAACACGGTGCTTCGCAAAGATGGATATCCGGCACTTTTATGATAGTATCCGGCTGAAAATTCTGATGAGGGAACTGGCAATCCGAATCAAGGATGACTGGTTTTTATACATCATCGGATTATGCCTACAGGGATTTAATAAAGGAATCCCTCTCGGGTTTTACATCAGCCAGTGGTTGGCAAATTACCTCTTAGAACCACTCGACCGACTGATCACAGAGGTGCTCGGTCTGCCAAAGCTGCAAAGGTACATGGACGATATCGTCATATTCGCAAGCAGCAAGAAAGTCCTCCAGAGAGCCATCGTGGAGATAAGGAAGATGCTCGGTCAGCGTTTCAGATTAAAGCTGAAGCACAACTACCAGGTATGCAAATTCTACTACGAGAAGGGCAAGCGGAAGATAGGTAGGGCACTGGACTTCATGGGTTTTATATTTTACAGAAACAAGACGCTGATCAGAAAGAACATCATGCTATCCGCAACACGGTTGGCAAAGAAGATGGAGAGGTCAAAGGAAGCAAACCGTGGATACTTTCACAGACACATCGAAGCCATGCTGTCGTACATGGGATGGTTTACCTGCACGGACACATACGACTGTTACCAGAGCAGGATAAAACCTTATATCCATGTGGGCCGGCTTAAGAAAATAATATCAAAAATCAAAAGGAGGCAGAACCATGAAGGAATGGACCAAGGAAAGATGCTCCGAGGAGCCGCAGGAGCTGCAGCTTGTGGCTGACGGCATCTACATCCAGAGAAAGAACATCAAGAAAGTGCAGCACGAAGCAACCGAGGGCATGGAAGCCTACACCGACTGGGAGTGCGATAGCAGGGAAATCACTGTATCGGAATACCAGATGTTGGAATCCATTAAGCAGATCAATACCGACAAGGCGATTGATGATTACACCGCACAGCTTATCGAGGAGGGATTGTTATAATGAGAGTATTAATCGACAGTCTGAAAAGACTTTATGCCGCAGGCAGGCTGACAAAGGAACAGATCGCGGTCAGAGTGGAGAAGGGAACTATTGATGAAGCAGAGTACGAGGAAATCACAGGCGAGAAGTACAAGGCAGAAACCAAGGCAAAATAACTTCCAATGTACCCACGCACATGGGAGCAGGTACTGCCATAAGCACATGAAAGAATGTGACCTCGACTGCAAGGAAAGCGGCACCTGTGCCCACTGCACAAATTACCACATACCGATGACGCAGTACCCATGCAAGTGGTGTGAGAAATCAAATCAGAATTAAGGACCGTCTGGACAAGGCGGTCTTTTTAGAGAGGAGGTGCAGCGCATGGATGTGACAGCAATCATCGTGGCAGCGAGTATCCCATCGGCACTGACTGGCTTCTTTTTCTGGCTCATCGAGCAGAGCATACAGAAGCGTGCCGACAAGGAAAAAGCAGAGCGGGAAGAACGGCAGAAGGAAGTAGATGCCAGAGAGCAGATCCGAGAGAAGAATGAACTCTGCATCATCAACTGCGTCAATGCTTCCCTGGCACTCGGAGAAGCGACAGCCAGAGCGGTGCAGAGAATCCCAGACGCACACTGCAATGGGGATATGCACGCAGCACTCGACTACGCTCAGAAGGTCAAACATGAACAGAAGGACTTTCTGAACGAACAGGCACTAAAACAAATTGTATAACAGGAGGACAAAGCAATGAAGAAAATCGACTGGGTAAGAAAACTCACAAGCAGAAAACTGTGGACGGCAGTGGCATCATTCGTCTCAATGATGATCCTCGCCACAGGCGGAACAGACAACACGGCAACGCAGGTAACTGCACTCATCATGGCAGGAGCGTCCGTGGTGGCTTACATCATCGGGGAAGGCTTGACCGACTCCGCCAACATCGGTGCTTCGGATGATGCCGAGGAACAGTAACAGGAAACATACGCAGCGGGGCGGCCAGTAGGCTGCCCTATTTTATTACAGAAAGTGAGGAAACAGATATGACAATCAAAGGTATGGACATTTCATATTGGCAGGGCAATGTAGACTTTGCCAGAGTAGCAGCAGACGGCATCAAGTTCGCAATCCTTCGTGAAGGATACGCACAGACGGTAGACGCAAAGTTCCGCCAGTATGTGGAAGGCTGCAGAAAGAACGGCATCGAAATCAAGGGAGTATATCATTTCAGTTATGCGATCAACGCAGAGCAGGCAGCGCAGGAGGCGGCATTCTGCATCAAGCAGATGGAGCAGGCAGGTCTCGGAAAAGATGTGATTGTATTCTACGATTTTGAGTACGACACTGTAAAGAAAGCCAAGGCAAAGGGAGTAACCCTCGGAAAGAATGAGTGCATCGCATTTACAAAGGCATTCTGCGAGTATGTGGAAAGCCATGGATACAAGGCAGGTGTTTATTCCAACATCGACTACCACAGAAATATGTATTCGGACGAAGTGCTCTCCAAGTATGTGTACTGGCTCGCAGATTACACAGGATCTCCGGACTATGACTGCGCATTCCACCAGTACACCAGTTCCGGAACAGTAAGCGGCATCGATGGCAAGGTAGATATGGATTACTACTACGGAGAGGAAATCAAAGAGAACCAGGGCGAGAAGAAATCCGTCACTGAGGTGGCAAAGGAAGTGCTCGCAGGAGACTGGGGAAACGGAGATGACCGCAAGAATAGACTGGCTGCTGCCGGATATGACTACGCAACGGTGCAGGCAGAAGTGAACCGCCTTGCAGGAGCAACCTCCGCACCGAAAAAGAGCGTGGCAGAAATCGCCAAGGAAGTCATTGCAGGACAGTGGGGAAATGGCGATGACAGAAAGAACCGCATCAAGGCAGCAGGATATGACTACGATACAGTCCAGAAAGAGGTCAATGCACAGCTTGGAGTAAAACCGCAGAAAAGCGTTACTGAGGTAGCCAAGGAAGTGATCGCAGGCAAGTGGGGCAACGGCGAAACCAGAAAGCAGAAGCTGAAGGCAGCCGGATACGACTACGCAGCCGTGCAGAAGAAGGTCAATGAACTTCTGTAATTGGCGATTGACTTATAAAAAGAGTGGAGGTATGATGTGCCGCAGAGGGGGTTCTAAAGGGGGTAAGCACCCGGACGATGTGACCGACATAAATGTCGGGAACACCGCAACGCAGAACCCAGAGCGTGGCGCACCGTGACAGCCAGAATAAGACGAAAAGCAACCCAGTGGAACAAACACCCACTGGGTCTTTTTTATTGCCTAAATGGGGCAGATTTGAAAGCCAAAGAAAAAGCAGGGGCAATGATTACCCCTGCGGAAAGATAAAGATTTTATAGACCTGCTCCGGGGTAAGAGAATATCTCCGGGCAATGAGACGGATATACTTCAGAGCAAACTCGCCACGACCATTCCAGATGGTGGAGAAGTTCGGAACGGACATACCAATGGCCGCAGCCAAGTCCTTGTTTTTATCTCCGTGAGCACGCATGATCGGCTCAAGCAGTTCTTTATTCATGAGACAACACCTCCCTGCAGGAGAACCTGCTGACATTGTCAGAGCAGGAATCCGAAATCACAAGGCGAACCAGAACATCGCCAAACTTGTCAGTAATATCGAGCACACGAACACCAGTCCCTATGCCGACCTTGCCGGAATCAGAGAACCGACATCTATCATCAACCGCCCACTCGTCCACGGTAACACCGAAGTCGGTGCGGCACTTATCAATATAAATCATTTTATCAGATCCTTTCAGATTTTATCGCCGGAGTTTTACCGCCGGAAATTTATCGCCGTTTTTCAAAAAGGAACAATAAGCCATGTCGCCCATCGGTCTCGCCCGACTGGAGAGAGCGTCCAGTGTTACGGTACACCAGATAAGACCTCGTGCTCGGCTACACATCACCTAACCCTTTCTCTGCAACGCAGGAAACAAAATCAACGAGTTGCGATAGGCAATCGGTAAAAACCAATAACTCCTCCTACCTTTAAGGCTTTCACATTAAAAACCAGGCAAACTTGTCAGACATCACTCAGACATGGCATTGTCCTTTGCTCCCCTCACGCTTCCGCCTTCTGGACTTGGGACCAGACATCGGTGGGTTAGAGCCGGAGCAGATGCACTGCCCCGGACGGACCGGCTACATTCTGGAAAGCAGGAGAAGCAGACCAGAAACCACGATAAGCAACTCCGCTATCCGAAAAGCCAGAACCGAAACTGAAACACATAACCGTTTCATTGACAAGACCTCCAATCGTGTGGTATATTTTGAGAAGCAAGGGAGAGAGGTGGACCCCTCCCCCAAGCCATCATCATAAGATGATGAATCGGATAACCGCTACGAGCGTTCCGATTTCCAATGCAAGCTGAGTAAGGGCTCGAACAACTTTACTCAGCTTATTTATTTTAGAAACCAAATCATCCAAATTCATCGGATGCACCTCCTTTCCTTTAGGTTGTCTGTATATTACCTTGGGTTGCGGAGGTATTCAAGTCTTTTATAACCCATAAATTCAACAAAAATATAACCATAAAAGCACCACTTCTTTGTTGGTATCTTATCCTTATTTATAAGTGTTTTGTTATTGAAATTTATAACTTTAACACCGATAATAGTAGAAAGAGACAAGGAGGTGCTGCCATGCGCAGATTTAAACAGTTATCCAGAGCCGACAGGCTGAAATTAGAAGCACTGCTGAAAGCAGGACACGGCAAACAGGAAATCGCTGACCAGATAGGAGTCCATGTCAGCACCATATACCGTGAGATAAAGAGAGGAACATACACACATACCAATTCAGATCTGACAGAGGAAGAACGGTACTCCCCAGACATCGCAGAGGATAAGTATCAACAGAACCTGCGAGATAAGGGTCCAGACCTTAAGATAGGCAAAGACCACAGACTGGCAGAGTACATAGAAACAAAGATAGCAGAGGACGGATACTCGCCCGGAGCAGTCCTCGGAGAAATTAAAGCCAAGGGGTTGGAGTTTGAAACAGAGATTAGCAAGCCGACCCTTTACAGTTACATCGACAAGGGGATATTCCTCACAATCACAAATAAGGAACTCCCAGTAAAAGGCAGACGGAAAAAGAAGAATAAGAAAGTCCGCAGGCAGGCGAGAGCCAACGCAGGTACAAGCATAGAGAAGCGGCCAGAGGACATCGACACCAGAGAGGAATTCGGACACTGGGAGATGGACACAGTGGTAGGCAAGAGAGGGGAAAGTAAACACAGCCTTCTGGTACTGACAGAGAGAAAGACCAGGAACGAACTCATATACCTTTTATATGAGCACACGACTGAGCAGGTCTGCAAGCGACTGGATCAGTTAGAAGCGGAATGGGGAGAGCGATTCGGGCAGGTGTTCAAGACCATAACCGTGGACAATGGCTCGGAGTTCGCTGACTGGGAGGGAATGCAGCAGTCGGCAGCAGATGAGTCCGAAAAGAGAGTGACCGTGTTCTACTGCCACCCATACTGCTCCTTTGAGCGTGGCAGCAACGAAAACCAGAACCGACTGGTGCGCAGGAAGATACCAAAGGG